>DATCXZ010000031.1:0-27740 GCA_036570545.1 Kiloniellaceae bacterium | reverse complement strand
GACCGGCGCCGGCGCCCCGGACAGCAGCGCCGGCAGGCCGCCGTAGGTTCCCTCGACGACGAAGGGGTTGCCGTTGTAGGCGGCGACCAGGCGCAGGCTGCGCGCGCCGCCGTGGCCCGGCAGGCTGCCGATCGCCTCGGTGACGTCCAGTTGCAGGCTTTCGCCCGTTGTCGCGTCGACCAGGCGCAGCACGCCGCCCTCGATCCGGAAGTCCTGCACGTCCGGCAGGGTGACGCGCGCCGACTCCTCGGGCGGCGCTTCCGGCGCCGGGGCGGCGGCCACCGCGAATTCCCAGTTGCCCCGCCCCCCGGCGTCGACCTCCAGCAGGATGTCGGGCTCCACCGCGACCAGGCGGCGCACCACCACGTCGCCGATCAGCAGCGGCAGCAGGGCGACCTCGATCTCCAGACGCCGGATCGTCGCCAGCTCCGGCCGGCTGCCCCAATCGGCGTTGGCGAAGCGCAGGTCCTGGAGCTGGATCGACGGCGTCGGCAGGAGCTTCAGCTCGACCGGGCCGGCGATGGCGAGATTCCGCCCGGTGGCCGCCTTCACCTGCGCCCGGGCAAAGTCGGCGACCTGCTGGACGTCGAGCGAGGCGATGATGGCATAGCCGGCGACCACGACCGCGGCCGTCACGGCAACGCCCCCCGCGACGATCCGCTTCAGCTTCATGCAGAAACTCCGCTCAAGCGTACAAGCGCTTGGCTCAGCTCTGAAAAATGGCCTATGACGCAGTGCGCGCCGGCAGTCTGCAAATGGGCCTCCTCGTGGTTGCCCCAGTTCACACCGATCGCCAGGCAGCCGGCCGCTCGGGCCATCTCGATGTCGTAGGTGGTGTCGCCGACCATCACCGTCATCGCCGGATCGACCCCGACCTCGGCCATGGCCACCTCCAGCAGATGGGGATGCGGCTTGCTGGGCCCGTCGTCAGCCGTCTTGAGATTATGGAAGCGCGGCGCCAGGCCGTGGCGCTCCAGCACTCGGAGGAGGCCGCGCCGGTTCTTGCCGGTGGCGATACCGAGGAAGACCTCGGGGTGGACCAGGGAATCGAGCATCTCGAGGGTGCCGGGAAACAGCGACTCGTCATGCTCCGGAGTGGCCTGCAAGGCGAAGAAGGCGGTGCGGTAGTCCTCGACGAGATGGAGCGCGCGCGAGCGCTCGGGCTCCGGCAGCAGGCTGGCAATGGCGATGTCCAGCTTGAGGCCGATGGTCGCGCGGATGGCCGCGGCAGCGGGGGCCGGCAGGCCGTGCGCGACGAAGGCCGCGCTCATGCAGTGCACGACCGTGTGCTGGCTGTCGATGAGGGTGCCGTCGACGTCGAAGACGATGAAGCGGTGGCTGAAGGGGAGTGCCGTCATGGGCGTTGTCTCTATCACGTCGGCGCCGCATGCTTAAGCCGATTCCTGCCGCCGGAGTCTCCCGGAAACCTCACCGACCGCCATGCCCCGCCTCCTGCACCTCGCGCCCCTCGCCCTCCTCGGACTGGCCGCCTGCGACCAGGGGCCGGCGACGGTCACCCCCTACCGGCACCCCAGCGGCGCCTTCGACTTCCTGGTGGCGGCGACCCGCAACGGCGGGCCGCTCTACCTGGAACTCGCCGGCGACCCCTTCGGCACCGGCGAGGACCTGGAGAGCCACGTCGTCGCGGCCATGGAACCGGCGCTGCAGAGCCGCGTCCTGCGCCTGACCACCGACCAGGACGCCGCCGAGGACCCGGACTTCCGCCTGGCGCTGGTGTTCAACCCGCAAGGTGGCGGCGAGCTCTTCGCGTTCTGCGCCAGCCAGCCGGAAGGCGGCGCCGCCGCAGATCCACCCCCGGAGCGCATCGAGCTGCGCGCCGGCTTTTGCCGCGGCGACGACCTGCTGGCCGCCGTCGACGGCTGGGTCGAGGCGGTTTCTGGGCCGGAAGACGCCAGATTCGAGCAGCTCCTGCACCAGGTCGTCCACGACCTCTTCGCCCGCCGCGCCCAGGACGACTGAGCCGGACCCGGGCCGCGGGATCGGCCTCGGGGCCGAAATAACGGCGACATTGCGGCGCGGCATCTTCCTCGCCCGGCTCATCCACAAGGCCAAGCTCCTGCCCTCCCTTGCCTCTTTGGCAAGCCGCCCCACTGCCGCCACATTTGCCGAATTATTAACAAAGTATTAATCAAGTACTAACGAATCATTAACAGAGGATCCTGTGATATTATTGGGTTCTACTTAATGTCATTTGTGGCTCTTAAGCATTTAACAGGGGAAATGCCAAAAACTGCCGTTTATATCTTTGGTATCGGCAAACGGCTCTTAAGGGGTAGGCATGTCTCTCCGGCTCACCAAGATCACCGTCGCGGCAGCGGTCGCCGCGTTCGTCGCCCTGACGGCCGTCGCGGAGACGGTCGATGCCAAGGACTGGCGGCGCACGGTGGACAACCACTACGACGCCGTGGAAGAGGCCAAGTACGTGCCGCGCGGCGATAATCCCCAGTGGAACTTCACCCTCGACACCGTGATGTCGGAGATGGCCTGGCGCCAGCGCACAGCGCGCATGCTGCGCGACGCGCCGAGGCCAAGTGCCGCCCCGACCGACGGCCTCGCGCCCCAGCTCGCCGACCGGCCGGAGCCGCCGACCTTTCGCTTCTCGTTCTGATCTGTCGTCTCTGGCTCGTCCCTACGGCATTCTCGCATTCTGCCCTCTTATGAGGCTGTCAGGCCTCTCCCATACTGTAGAGTCGGCCTAAGACCTCGCCCGAGACTCGTCTCTCCTCTCTAGCTGCGCTAGCATTTCGCCAAAGCGGCACCGCAGCAAAGTGGGGGCATGGCTGACAGCACCATAACCGTCGCGCCGATCGCGGGAGCGATCGGGGCCGAGATCGCCGGGGCCGACCTGTCGACGGCGCTCTCGGACGACAGCGTCGCCGCGATCCGCCAGGCGCTCCTCGACCATCTGGTGGTGTTCTTCCGCGACCAGGAGCTGACGCCGCGGCAATTCATGGCCTTCGCCCGCTGCTTCGGCGAGCCGGTCGCCTACCCCTTCGTGAAGGGGCTGGACGACTTCCCCGAGATCACCCCGATCCTCAAACGCGAAGAGGACCGCAGCAACTTCGGCGGCCTGTGGCACTCCGACACCGTCTACCAGCAGGTGCCGCCGATGGGCACGATCCTCTACGGGATCGACATCCCGCCCTACGGCGGCGACACCGAGTTCGCCAACCAGTACCTCGCCTATGAGAGCCTGTCCCCGCCGCTGCGCCGCTTTCTCGACGGCCTCACCGCAGTGCACAGCTCGGGCAAGGGCGCCGTGCAGCAGACGCGCAGCGAGGCGATGAAGCGCGCGCCCGCCGGCCTCAAGGGCGACGAGCTCGGCTCGCGGCACCCGGCGGTGCGCACCCACCCCGAGACGGGCCGCAAGGCGCTCTACGTGAACCTCGCCCACACCACGCATTTCGAGGGCATGACCGAGGAGGAGAGCGCGCCGATCCTGGAATTCCTGTTCCGCCACCAGGTGAAGGCGGAGTTCACCTGCCGCTTCCGCTGGGAGAAGGGCTCGGTGGCGTTCTGGGACAACCGCTGCGCCCAGCACAATCCGATCAACGACTATCACGGCTTTCGCCGCCTGATGCACCGCGTGACGCTGGCAGGGTCGGCGCCGGTGTGAGGCTGCAACCCGGCTTGTCCCGCCCGACTCTATCGCCCGGAGCCTTCCAATGACCCCCACCATTACCGCCTTCGAACGGTCGCCCGATCGCGGCAAGGGACTGGCGCGTGACATGCGCGTTCGCTGGGCGCTTGAAGAAGTGAGCCAACCTTACGACGTTCGTCTTCTTTCGTTCACCGCGATGAAGGAACCTGCGCATCGCGCGCTGCATCCTTTCGGGCAGATTCCGACCTATGAAGAAGGCGATCTCGCCCTGTTCGAGTCGGGGGCGATCGTGTTCCATATCGCCGAGCGTCATGCCGGCCTGCTGCCGGACGATGCCAATGCCCGGGCACGCGCGATCACATGGATGTTTGCCGCGCTCAACACGGTGGAGCCTCCGATCTTCGACCGCGACCTCGTCAAGATCCTCGAGCGCGACGAGCCCTGGTACGAGCAGCGCCTGCGTGCCCTCGAGGACAGCATCCGCATCCGGCTGGGCGACCTTTCCGGTCGCCTTGGCGACGCCGACTGGCTCGATGGCGCGTTCAGCGCCGGCGATCTGCTGATGGTAACGGTGCTGCGCAGGCTGCACGGATCGGGAATACTGGACGACTATCCCAACCTCTCCGCCTACGTCGCCCGCGGCGAAGCACGGCCCGCCTTCAAGCGAGCTTTCGACGCTCAATTGGCGGTCTTCACTGACAGGCTTTTGAATGGCATTGCTTCTGCGTGAGTCGGCAGGCGGTTATGAAATGCCTTCCTTCGACTCCCTGAGCTCATCGCCGAGGCGCTTCGCCGCCTCGCGGAGCCGCCCGACATGCGCCTTCGCCTCCTGCAGCGTCATGCGGAACACCGGCGCGTGCATCGCCAGCGAGGCGACCATTCGGCCGGCCTCGTCCTTGACTGGCACGGAAACCGCGATCATGCCGTCGATGAACTCCTCTTCGTCCACCCCCGTCTCTTCGTCCGCCACCTGCCGGACAGCCTCCTCGAGGCGCCGGGGATCGGTGATCGTGTTCGCCGTGCGCTTCTCGAGGCCGAGCTCCGCGATGAGCTTTGCGCGCCGCTCGGCCGGCAGGCTGGAGAGATAGAGCTTGCCTCCAGCCGTGCAGTGCAGCGGCACCCGCGAGCCTATCGATAACTGGAACTTCAGCGGCCAGTGCGTCTCCACACGGTCCCAATAGATCATGTGCGTGGCCGCGGGGATCGCGATATTGCAGGTCTCGCCGACCTCGCGGGCGAGCGCCTCCAGCACCGCATGGCGCACCGCGCCCAGCGATTGATGGGACAGCACCGCATTGGCGAGCTCCAGCAGCCGCGGCCCTGGCACCAGCGCCCGCGCACCGATCGGCTGGCGCAGATAGCCGCGCTCGCTCAGCAGCGCGCAGATGCGGTGCACGGTTGCCTTGGGCAGGCCGCAGGTCTCCATCAGGTCGGCCGGGCGCAGGGGATGGTCGGCACCGGCGACCGCCTCGAGAATCTTGAGCACCCGGATCGAACGGGATTGCGTAGGCAACTCTTTCTCCCTGCTTACCGGCTCAATCCAACAGCACCGACGGCAGCCAGAGCGCGATCTGCGGGAACGCGATCAGCAGGCCGACGCCGAACAATTGCAGGACCATGAACTGAAGCATGCCGATATAGATATCTTTCAGATCCCAGTCGGGCACCACTCCTTTCAGGAAATAGGCGGACAGCGCCACCGGTGGCGACAGCCACGCCGTCTGCAAGGACACCGCGACGAGGGTGCCGAACCACACCAGGTCGTAGCCGAGCTCCGTCACCAGCGGCAGGAAGATCGGCAGAATGATGACGACGATCGGCACCCATTCCAGCGGCCAGCCGAGCAGGAAGATCAGCAGCAGCAGAACCAGCAGGAAGACGATCGGCGGCAGATCGAAGGTCAGCAGCCACTCGGCGATATAGGTCGGCGTTCCAAGGCGCGAGAAGACGGCACCGAAGAAGTTGGAGGCAGCGACCAGCACCAGAATCATGCTCGCGGTCCTGGCGGTGCGAAAGACTGCATCCTTCAGCATCGCCAAGTCGAGCCGGCGGAAGACGATGACCAGCAGAAAGGCGCCGAAGGCCCCCATCGCCGCCCCTTCGGTCGGCGTGGCGAGGCCGAGCAGGATCGTGCCCAGCGTCGAGAAGATCAGCACTGCCGGCGGGATGAAGCCGAGGACGAACTCCTTGAGCACGGGTGCCAGCGACTTCGGCCGCTCCTCGAGCGGAAGCGGCGGGCCGAGCTGCGGATTGAGGTAGCTCCGGCCCATCGTGTAGAGGAGGAATATCAGCGCGAGCATCAGCCCGGGAACAATCGCCGCGGCGAAGAGCTGCACGACCGAGACGCGCAGCACCGGGCCCATGACGACCAGCATGACGCTCGGCGGGATGAGGATGCCGAGAGTGCCGCCGGCGGTGATGGTGCCGGCCGACATGCGGGTATCGTAGCCGGCCTTCCGCATCACGGGCACAGCCATCAGCCCCATGATGCTGACCGACGCGCCCACGATTCCCGTGGCGGCCGCGAAGAGCGTGGCAACCAGGATGGTGGCGGCATAGAGAGCGCCGCGCACCGGCCCCAGTAGCTGCCGCAAGGCGCCGAACAGCCGGTCCATCAGGCCGGCCCGTTCCAGCAGATACCCCATGAACAGGAACAGCGGCACGGCAGCCAGAACGGACTCCCGCATGGTGCCGAAGACCTGCAGCGTCATCAGGTAGAAGACGACCTCGCCAAAGCCGACATAGCCGAACACGAGACCCAGCAGGATCAGGGTGAAGGCGATCGGGAAGCCGAGCAGGATGGCGGCGAACAGGGCGGCCACCAGCAGCAGACCCAGGATCTCGGGGGTCACTCCCAGCGCCCTCCCTTGGCGGCGTAGATGCTCTTGATGAATTCAGACACGCCCTGCAGGAGCAGCAGCGCCGCGCTGACCGGCAACACGGTCTTCAGGGGGTAGACCGGCGGCAGCCAGGGGCTGAGATTGCTGCGCTCGCCCTGGATCCACGAGTCGACGGCGTATTCCGTGCTGACCCAAAGGAAGATCGTCAGGGCCGGGATGAAGAACAGCAGATACAGCGCCGCATCGAGCGCCGCCTGCCAGCGCACCGGCGCCATCCGGTAGACGAAGTCGGTGCGAATGTGATCGTGCCTGGCGAGCGCGAAGGCGGCGACGAGCATGAAATGCGCGCCGTAGATCATATAGGTGGTGTCGAACGCCCACAGGGTGGGAGAAGAGAAGAAATAGCGCGATATCACCTCATAGACGAGCGTGGCCATCAGCGGAATGATCAGCCAGGCGCATAGCTTGCCCGTCCAGATACTGATGCCGTCCACGATGCGGAGCAGCCGCTCGACATGCGCCGGCAAGTTCGGCGGATAGGTTATCCCCTCGCCCATCGATTCCCCCCAGATCCGGAGACCGGCCAAAGCCTGTTGGCCGCCGGGCTCTCATTCTTTGCCGACGCACGACGGACTCCGAAACACATCTCGCGCAGCGGGTGGAACGCGGGTGCGCGTGTGGTTTCGTGAACATGCGTAGGGTTGTGCAGTTGGGGAGCCGGTTGGCAGCAGCCCACCGGCTCCCCCGGAAGATCAGGCAGTCCGGGCTATGGCTGCTTGGAGACTTCCAAGCCGGCCTCGCCCATGAACAGCGACTGCTTGAGCGTCTCGACCCGGTACGGCACCGCCGTATCGGCGAATTCGCGCATCGAAGCAACCACCTCCTTGAAGAAGGGATCCTCCTCCTCGTAGGTCTTCAGAACCGTGTTCGCCGCCTTCAGAAACGCGGGCGGATAGTCCGCCGGAGGCGTGAACAGTTTTACGCCGTGCTCGTTGACCAGAATGTCCAGCGCCCTCGAGTTCTCGGCGACGAAGTAGGTCATGCTTTCCGTGAGGGATGCCTTTGCCGCCGTCTCGACGATCGCTTGCAGGTCCGGCGACAGCTTCTTCCATACGTCGCCGTTGATGATGACGTCGCCGATGTCGATAGCCTGATGCAGCCCCTGAAGCGAGTAGTAGTCGAAGATCTCGTGGAATCCCATGTCGAGGTCGGAGGCGGGGTTGATCCATTCGCCCGCATCGATGACGCCGCGCTCCGCAGCGGGGATGATCTCGGGTCCCGGCAGGCCGGTCACCGAAACGCCCATTTCCGTGTAGACCTGTCCCGGCAGGCCCGGAGGCGTGCGGAACTTCATCTTGCGGAAGTCTTCCAGCGACGCGATCGGCCTCTTGAACCAGCCGAGCGCCTCGGGGCCGTCCGGGATGACCTGGAACGGGACCACGTTGAGCTTCAGCACGTCCTGGTAGAGCTTCTTGTAGAGCTCGCCGCCCTCGCCCTGCTGCATCCATGCAAGATGGCCCATCTGGTCGAGGCCGGTGCCGGCGCCGCTCATGGGGGCGCTGAACAGGCCCGCGGCGGGATGTTTGCCCGTCCAGTAATGGGTCCAGGCGAAGCCCATATCGACGAGGCCCCTGCTGACCGCGTCGGCGATCTCCTGCGGCCCGACCACAGCGCCGGCCGGCAGGACCTCGACTTTCAGGCGTCCCGCCGACATGCGATCGAGATTGTCGGCGAAGCGTTTGAGCAGCGTCGCGTGCGGCCCGGTGCTCGGGACCGCCGTCTGCATCTTCAGGCGGAACTTGTCCTGGGCGTCTGCCGACGGAGTCGCGACGACCACCAAAGCGATCGCGCCGACCGCAAAGCCGATGGCGCGCCAAAAATCTGCTCTCATGTCACTTCCTCCCTGGGTCACGTTCTGCAGCGGGCACCGAGGCCCCGGTAGGAGCAAGAGCGCGATGGGACGAGTTGTCGCGAACCCGGCCTTTCGTGCCCGGACGGTCGGATTTCCCCCGATCACGTGCCTCTATTGTTTTCGAATGACTCCAAAAATGAGACGTAATGTTTCATTATTGCGACGACTGGTCACTTCTGGCAAGAAAAGAAATTAAACTGAGGCGCTGCCTTCTCGAAAAATTCATCGCCGGCGCAGGCAGACGTGGGCCGAACCAGAGCCGGAGGCAGGCTGTCATCGGGAGCGATCGCAAGGGAGAGATGCGGACGGTGGGCCAGCTTGAAGACCGAACCTACGACTACGTCATCGCCGGCGCCGGCTCTGCGGGATGCGTCCTCGCCAACCGGCTGTCGGCGGACGGCCGCCATAGCGTGCTTCTGCTGGAGGCGGGGCCGCGCGACTGGAATCCCTGGATCCATATCCCCGTCGGCTACTTCAAGACGATGCACAATCCCGCCACCGACTGGTGCTACAAGACCGAGCCCTGCGACGGACTGGCCGGGCGCAGCATCGACTGGCCGCGCGGCCGCGTGCTCGGCGGGTCGAGTTCCATCAACGGGCTGATCTATATCCGCGGCCAACGCGAGGACTTCGACCATTGGCGCCAGCTCGGCAATGCCGGCTGGTCCTACGAGGACGTGCTTCCCTACTTCAAGCGGGCGGAATGCTATGAGGGCGGCGAGGACGAGATCCACGGCGGTAACGGGCCACTCCGCGTCTCGAACGCGCGCGCGCGCCTCGAGCTCGGCGACATGTTCATCGAAGCAGCGGAGAATATCGGCATCCCCCGCACGAGCGACTTCAATCGCGGCGACCAGACCGGCGTCGGCTACATTCAGCAGACGACATACAACGGCCTTCGTTGCAGCACCGCCGTCGCCTATCTGCGCCCGGCGCGCAAGCGTGCCAACCTCGCCATCGTCACCAACGCCCACGTCGAACGGGTGATCTTCGAGGGCAAGCGCGCCGTCGGCGTCGCCTACAGCACCCGCAAGGGGCCGCGGCGCGCCGTCGCGGGGCGCGAGGTCATCCTCTCCGCAGGAGCGATCGGCTCGCCCCAGATCCTGATGCTCTCAGGTGTCGGTCCCGCGACGCATCTCAAGGAACACGGCATCGAAGTGGTCCACGATGCCGAGGGCGTCGGCGCGAACCTGCAGGATCATCTCCAGGTGCGGATGGTCTTCCGGCTGAACCGGCCAATCTCGCTCAACGGCAAGGTGAACAACATTTTCCGCCGCGGCATGATGGGGATTCAATACGCGCTCACCCGCACCGGACCGCTGACTTTCGGCGCGAGCCTGCTCTGCGCCTTCGCCAGGTCGCATCCGGCGGCCGCCACCCCAGACCTGCAATGGCACATTCAGCCGCTCAGCGCCGAAAAGCCCGGCGTGGCGCTGGATGATTTCCCCGGCTTCACCGCCACCTCCTGCCAGCTTCGGCCGGAGAGCCGCGGGCGCATCGCGTTGAAGTCGGCGGACCCGCGGGACCATCCCGCGATCCACCCGAACTATCTCGCCACCGAGACCGACCGCCGCGTGACGGTCGCAGGCATGAAGATCACCCGCCAGATCGTCGGCGCCGAGCCGCTTGCGGCCGTCGTCGAGGAAGAGATGACGCCTGGGGCGCGTTGCACCGGCGACGATGCGCTGCTGGAAGCCGCGCGGCAGCACTCGCAGACCATCTACCACCCGGTCGGCACCTGCAAGATGGGCACCGGGCCCGCTGCCGTGGTGGACGAGAAGCTACGGGCTCACGGGCTCGAGGGGCTGCGGATCGTCGATGCCTCGATCATGCCGACCCTCACCTCCGGCAACACCAATGCGCCGGCGATCATGATCGCGGAGAAGGCCTCGGACATGATAGTGGAGGATGCGAAGCAGGGTGCCGGCTGACAGGTCCACGACTCTTGCATCTCTTGCATCCTCGAACACCGGAGTCGCCCGGCCTCCCCGTGCAGCCGATCATCTGGCCCGGATGCTGGTGAAGCAGAGAGTTGTCGAAGCAGACCCGGTAACCGCTGATCGTATCCGGTGATTTTGCACAAGCCGGGCGGCCGTGGCGCTACGGGAGCTTGGCCCCTATCCGTGAACTCGAAAATGTCGAAGATACTCTACGGCCGGTCGTCGTCATCGAACAGCACGCGCTCCGCGGCGCCGTCGAGGTCCTCGTACTGACCGCTCTTGAGCGACCAGAGAAAAGCAATAAGGCCCACGATGCCGAGGCAGAGCGAAATCGGGATCAGATAGGCGAGCACGCTCATTGGGTTGCCTCCAGAGCGGCGGCCCCTTGCCGACGGACTCGCGTGCCCTTCGTTGCCGGGCGATATCTTGCGCCCATGCCAAGACTGAGCCGCGTCGCATTGGCGACGACGAGGATCGAGGAAGCCGACATCGCCAACGCGGCAACCAGCGGCGTGACGAAGCCTAGAACCGCGAAGGGCAACGCGACAGCGTTGTAGAGGAACGCGAGCGCGAAATTCTGCCGTGTGAGCCGGCCTGCCCGGAGCGAGACCTGAAGCGCAAGCGGCACCGCCGTGAGGCTGTCACGGAAGAAGACAAAGTCCGCCGCGCTGCGCCCCACGTCGGCAGCGCTCGCCGGCGCCATCGAGACGTGGGCGGACGCAAGCGCCGGCGCGTCGTTGAGCCCGTCCCCCACCATCAGCACCTTGCGGCCTTCTGCGGCGAGCGCAGCAAGCCGTGCCGCCTTGTCGCCCGGCCGAACGCCCGCGCGGAAGCACGCGATGCCAAGCTCGTGCGCAACGGCCTCGACTGGCCCGGTGTGGTCGCCGGAAAGGATCTCGACGGCAAGGCCTCGCCGCTTCAAGGCATCGACAGCCTCCCGTGCACCCGGCCGGATCGGATCGTCGAAGGTGAAGGCAGCGAGCAGCCTGCCGTTCTTCGCCAGAACCGTGCAAGGGTGCCGGGACGGAGCGGCCCCTTCGCCCGGCGTGGCCAGCGCCCAGTCCGGCCGGCCAAGGCGGAACAGGTCGGGCCCCGCGCTCGCTTCCACGCCATAGCCGAGATGCTCGGCGACGCGATCGAACGGGGGGGCCGCCCCGCTTCGCGTGCCATGCGCGGCGACGAGGCCACGCGAGTGGGGATGACGCGAATGCACCGCCAGCGCCGCGGCGAGGGCAAGATGGGCCGGATCGGCCAAACCCGGGTCGCGCAAGCGGGGGCGGCCGAGGGTCAGCGTCCCGGTCTTGTCGAAAACCACGGTGTCGATCTCGCCAAGACGCTCGAGACCCCCGCCGTCCTTGACCATGATCCCCTGCTCGAACAGCCGCCGTGCCGCGACCACCTGCACCATCGGAACCGCCAGGCCGAGCGCGCAGGGACAGGTGATGATGAGAACGGCAACGGCGATGGTGACCGCCCGGTGCAGATCGCCCGCCGCAATCATCCAGCCGAAGAAGCTCAGCAAGGCCATCGAGTGCACGACGGGCGCATAGAGCCGCGAGGCCCTGTCGGCGATGCGGCGATAGGCGGAGCGTCCGGCTTCCGCCGCCTGCATAAGGCGGACCATCTCCGCAAGGAACGAGTCCTCGGCGGCAGCCGTGGCCTCGATCCGCAGCGGGCCGGTAAGGTTCAAGGTACCGGCCTGCAGTTCCGCCCCCGGCGTGACGGCGCGCGGCGCACTCTCGCCGGTGACCAGCGCGCAGTCGAGGTCGGACGTGCCGCTGACGACGCGGCCGTCGACCGGCACCCTCTCGCCGGCGGCGATCAGTAGGACCATACCGGGCGCGATCTCCTCCAAGGGTACGTAAGCCCAGGTTCCCTCGCCGCGCTCCGCCGTGGCGCCGCGAGGGCTGAGTCGCGCAAGGCCGTTGACCGCCGAGCGTGCCTTCTCGCGCATGAACTCGTCGAGCGTGCGACCGATAAGGAGGAAGAACACGAGCATGACGGCTGCATCGAAATAGGCGTGCGGTCCGTGATCGATCGTATCGTAGAGGCTCATGCCGAAGGCGAGCAGCACGCCGATGGAGATCGGTACATCCATATTGGTGCGCCCATGACGGAGCGCGCCCCAGGCAGAACGGAAGAAAATACGGCCAGAATAGACCAGCACGGGCAAGGCGATGGCGGCCGAGATCCAGTGGAACAGGTCGCGCATATCCGCGCCGGCGCCCGACCAGACCGAGACCGACAAGAGCATGATATTGCCGGAAGCGAAGCCGGCCACCGCCATTGCGCGGACGAGTTCAGGGAGCGCACGATCATCCCGCCCTGGACCGGACTCGGCGAGATGCGCCCGATAACCGATCGCCGCGAGCGTCTCGACGATCGGCGGCGGCGCGCAGGTCTCCCGCCAACGGACGCTGACGTGCTTGGCCGTGAGATTGACCCGCGCCTCGACCACGCCGTCGATCCGGGCAAGCGCGTGCTCGATGGTCCGGATGCAGCCGCCGCAGCGGATCCCCGGCACGGAGAACTCGCTCTGGCGCAGGCCCTCGCCTATCGCCCGGCTGGCAAGCCGGGTTTCGTCGCCTGAAGCGGCCAGGGATGCGCCGTGCGAGGCGCCAGGGGCGGCCGCAGCAGGCAGGCAGCAGCTCATGGTGCCGCTTCGCCGTACCCGCCCTTGACCCCGGAGGGGCGGATTTCCCCAATAGCATGTTCTTGCCGACGGATCGCCCGGTAGGCATGCCAGGTCGCATGCCCCAGCACGGGGAAGATGACGATCAGCCCCAAAAGTGCCGTCGCCACACCCAGCGCGAACAGGGCGACCACGATAGCGCCCCAGGTCAAGGAAACCCGCAGATTGTTCCAGACAAGCGCCATGCTCGTCCCCATCGCGGTGAGGGCATCGGTGCGCTCGTTCAGCAGCATGGGGATCGAGAACGCGCTAATCGCGAAGGAGAAAGCGGCGAACAGCCCGCCGACCAGGCTGCCGACAACGATGAGTGCCCAGCCGGCCGGCTGGGTGACCAGCACGGTCAAGATGTCGTCGAGACCGGGGAAAGGCAACAGCCCGAAGAAGAGGGCATAGAGAAGGACGGCGGCGCGCATCCACAGGAGCATCAGCAAGGACAGAAGCACGCCGGTGAACAGGATCTGCCCGCCGGATCGGGACCGGACGAAGACCATGCCGGCGAGCGTGACCGGCACGCCGTCCGCGATGCGCCGGCTCTTCTCGTAGAGCCCGATCGCGAGCACGGGGCCCACCACCATGAAGCCGGCAAGCGCAGGAAAGAGGATATAGTCGAGCGCCAGCTCGAACATCCCCGCAACGATGGTGAGGGAGACGATAAAGACGGCAAGGCCGTAGACCAGGCTCGGGCCGGGATTCACCTTGAAGTCGGCCCAGCCGGCAGCGAGCCAGGCGAAAGCCGCAGACGCCGGCAGATCGCGCCTCAAACCGTGGTCCCGCGGCAGGGGAGGAACAGGTTCTGGGATTCTTGTCATGATCGCGCTCGCCCTAGGGTCATTGGCGTCTCACCGTGCAGCATCGCTCAACAGGCCGATTTTGCCGCTCTATACGCTCCGGGCGCCGTGCCGGCAGCCTTGAGATGCGGCACGCAGTCCGGCTGTGACGTGACCGCCACATGAATGAGGTGCGCGTTCGCGCCCGCAAACAGCAGCACGCCCGCAGCAACCATGAGGACGACCACAATCCGGGGCTTCCAGTGCCGCTCCCGCCTTTGCATCGGCTCGTTGTTGCGCTGGCCCTTCATTCGCCCCTCTGACCGAGATCGATGACGTAAAGCGCGAGCATCTTCCGCTGGACGGGCGTCAGGCGGTCCTCCCAGGCGGGCATGTGTCCCCGCCGCCCACGATAGACCGTCCTATAGATCGATTGCCGGTCACCGCCGTAGATCCAGAATCCGTCGGCAAGGTTCGGCGCGCCGAGCTCCGTGCTGCCATGGCCGTCGTCGCCGTGGCAGGCCGCGCAGTTTTCGGCGAAGACCTCGGCGCCGGCGGCAACCGCGTCCGCATTTCCGCCTTCGGCTACGCTTGGATCGGACAGCGACCGGACATAGGCCACGACATCCTGGATTGCCTGACGGTCCAGCATCTGGTCACGACCGAAAGCCGCCATCTCGCTGAACCGCGTTTCGGGATGGTCCGCATTGATACCGACCCGCAGGGTCTCGGCAATCGTCTGCGGATCGCCCCCCCACAGCCAGGCACCGGCTACGAGGTTGGGGTAGCCCGGGCCGCCGCGCGCGTCGATGCCGTGGCACACGCTGCAGTTATCGCGGAAGAGCGTTTGGCCGGACTGGCGCACGATACGCATGAGATCTTCATCCGCCTGCACTTCAGCGAAGTCCGCTGCCTCGATTCTGTTGACCCATTCCGCCCGTCGCGCTGCGCCCTCGGCGAGCCTTTGCGCCACCGTCGTGCGCTGGTCGACGTCGAGCAGCCCGCGCGTATAGGTCACGCCCAGCGGCCAGGCCGGCATCAGCACCCACCAGACGACGGCGAAGAGCACGGTGGCGCTGAGGAACCACCAGTACATTCTGGGGACCGGCCGATTGAGTTCCTTGATGCCATTCCACTCGTGCCCGGTCGTCATGTGACCGCTGTACGGATCGCGCTCTGTTACCGCCATGGCCCGTCCTCGTCATTGAGGATGTTTCTGGCGGCTCGGTCGAAGCGCTGCCGATTGGATGGCCAGCAGGCATAGATGAGCACGCCCACCGACAGGGCGATCAGGTAGAACAGCCCGAAGAACTTTGCGAGGACGACGAGCGTGTCGTGGTCGATATCCATGGCGCTCATTCCCCCGCTCTCGCCTGGGATTCGTAGGCCACGTCCGTCAGCCGGCCGAGGATCTGAAGGTAGGCGACAAGCGCATCCATCTCGGTAATGCGCGCCGGGTCGCCATCAAAGGCACGGATACTCGTAGCCTCGCCGTAGCGCTCTGCCACGCGATCCGCCTGCGGCGTATCGGGCGCCGCCTGCCCGTAGGCATCGGCGACGGCGTTTGCGATCATCTCGTCGGTATAGGGCACACCCACTTTGCGAAGCGCCGCAAGATGGAGATCGAGATCATCGATCCTGAGCGCAGTGCGGACCAGCCATCCGTAGGCAGGCATGATCGACTCCGGCATGACGTCTCGCGGATTGTTGAGGTGGGCGACGTGCCAGTCGTCGGAGTACTTGCCGCCGACGCGGGCCAGGTCCGGGCCCGTACGCTTGGAGCCCCATAGCATCGGATGGTCGTACTGCGATTCGACGGCGAGCGAATGAGGGCCATAGCGCTCGACCTCGTCGCGCAGGGTCCGGATCATCTGCGAGTGGCAGGCATAGCAGCCCTCGCGCATGTAGATGTTGCGTCCGGCGAGCTCGAGCGGCGTGTAGACGCGCATGTCGGGCGCGGCCTCCACTGTCTCATCGATGGTGAAGAGCGGCGCGATCTCCACCAGTCCGCCAATGCTGGCCACAATGATGATGGCAATCGCCAATCCGATCGAGTGCCGCTCGAGCTTGTAGTGGGCTCCGAACATGGCCGCCTACTCCCCCGCTTCCAACGGCCTGCGGGGCGCCGGCGCGACCAGCGGCCCGTCGGCGGCGGCTTCGGGCGCGGCGGCAGACGCTGCCCGGATCGTCATCCAGATGTTGTAGAAGCCGACAACCGCGCCGGTGAGGAACAGCAGCCCCCCCACCGCTCGGGCGACATAATAGGGATGCATGGCGAGCAGTGAATCGACGAACGAATAGGCAAGCGTGCCGCTCTCATCGTAGGTGCGCCACATCAGGCCCTGGATGATGCCCGAGTTCCACATCGCGAAGACGTAGACGAACGCACCGGCGAGCGCGAGCCAGAAATGGACCTCGACCAGCGCCGGCGAATACATGCGTCCACGCTTCCAGAGCTGGGGCACGACGGCATAGAACGCGCCAAACGTGATCATCGAGTTCCAGCCGAGCGTGCCGGCATGCACATGCGCAACTGTCCAATCGGTATAGTGGGACAGCGAGTTGACCGGCCGGATTGCCAGGAACGATCCCTCGAATGTCGTCAGGCCGTAGAACACGGCGGCGACCATCATGAAGCGCAGCGTGGCGTCGTCACGCACCTTGTGCCAGGCGCCGTTGAGGGTCAGCAGCGCGTTGGCCGCGGCGGCCCAGGACGGCACCAGCAGCATCACCGAGAAGGTCACGCCCAGCGTCTGCACCCAGTGCGGCAGCGCCGTGTAGTGCAGGTGGTGGGAACCAACCCACATATAGAAGAAGGTGATGCCCCAGAAGCCGATGATCGACAGGCGGTAAGAAAAGATCGGGCGGCCTGCGCGTGTCGGCAGATAGTAGTACATCATACCGAGGAAGCCCGCCGTCAGGAAGAAGGCGACCGCGTTGTGACCGTACCACCACTGGAGCATCGCGTCCTGCACTCCGGAAAAGGCGGAATAGCTCTTGGCGCTCGTCAGCGAGATCGGAACCGCGAGGTTGTTGAAGATGTGGAGCACCGCAACGACCAGGATAAAGGCCAGGTAGTACCAGTTGGCGACGTAGATGTGCCGCTCCTTGCGCCGCGCCAAGGTGCGCATATAGAGCACCAGATAGGCCACCCAGACAATCACCAGCCAGATGTCGGCATACCACTCCGCCTCGGCATACTCCTTGGACTGGGTGATGCCGATGAAGTATCCGCTGACCGCCAGGACGCAGAACAGGTTGTAGCCGATGAGAACGAACCAGGAGCTGAGCTGATCGGGCATGCGGGCCCGCGACGTCCGCTGCATGACGTGGAAAGACGTTGCTATCAGCGCATTGCCGCCGAACCCGAAGATGACTCCCGTCGTGTGCGCCGGCCTGAGTCTTCCGAAGCTCGACCAGGCGGCATCGAAGGTCATCTCGGGATAGGCGAGCAGCAAGGCTACCCAGACCCCGATGAACATTGCGAAGACGGCCCAAACCATCGCCAGCACAATGCCGACCTTGATCGGGTCGTCATAGTAATGGGCAAGCCGCTCTTCGGCCGGGTCCGGCGCGTAGTAGCCGGAGAGGACGACGAAGATCGTCCCGATGCTGAACGCGAGAACGATGAAACCATGGACAGCGAGCGGATCGCCGGGGGCCGCCGCAAAGAGCGCCAACCCACAAAGGGTGACCGCGGTGCAGATGATGATGGCGAACTGCCGCTCAGTCCTCGTAAGCTGCGAGATCATATTACCTTCGCCGTTGTCGTCTGCCGTCTGGAGGCCCGTGCTGACCTGGGGCCTCCTTCCGGCTACCCATTTCACATGTTAGATCCGTTATAATTCTCCCGGTGGCAATAGGGAACTGCCGGGTGAGGCGTTTCGCCTCACACGAAGCGTGGCGCCGCCGGCACGGGCCGCTGGTTCGCGACTGGAGCAGATCAGGGTCGGATGGGATCGCCAGAGGCGATCCACCGACCCTGTGACTCTGCGCTACCCTTTTGAAGTAGATCGGATTCACGTCGTCAGGCGGCGCCGCGCCGCGGTTCCACCTGACAACGATCCGATCTAGCGTTGCGCCACTCGCCAGGTCACCTCGGAACCGCCCGCATTGTCCTCTCCCGGAACTTCTTGATGAGGCCCGGAAGCCACAGCGAGAGGATGAGCAGCACCAGCAGAACCAGCGTGATGGGGCGCCCGAGGAGGTACTCGAACCGGCCGCCGCTGATCTGGATGGAGCGCAGCAGTTCCCCTTCCGCCATGCTGCCGAGCAGCAGGCCGATGACCGCTGCCGGAATCGAATAGTCGTAGCGACGCATCGCCCAGCCGAGGATGGCAAACACCAGAACCGTCGCCGGCCCCGACAAGTTGCCGGTCAGTCCGAAGGCACCGAAGGCCGCCATCACGAACACCATCGGGATAAGGTAGCGCAGGGGCACCTTCACGATGGCGGCAAGAAGCTGGAGGATGAACAGCCCGACAAGGAGCAGGAGCGCACCCTGCACGAAGTTCGCGAGGATAACGGCGTAGACGACGTCCCCATGATCGCGCAGGAAGCGCGGCCCGCCGGTGATGTTGTGCATGGTGAATGCCGCCAGCAGCACCGCGGTGCCCCCGCCGCCAGGAATGCCCAGCGCGAAGAGGCTGACCATGGAGCCGCCTTCCGAGCTGGAATTGGCCGACTCCGACGCCGCAACTCCCTGCGGATTGCCCTTGCCGAAGCTTTCCGGATTGCGGCTGGCCCGCTTGGTCTCGCTGTAGGAAACCAGATTGGAGACGGAGGAGCCGACGCCGGGAATGGCGCCGATCAGGGTACCGATCAGGCCGCCCCGAATCAGTGTGCCGGGCGAGTCGAGCGCCAGGCGGAACCCGGTCAGGATCTTTCGAAGACTGACGCCGCGCGTGGACATGGCCGAGTCCACCAGGTGGCTCTTGCCGACCAGGGCGAAGAGTTCCGAAGCGGCGAACATGCCGATCATCGCCGGAATCACCGGAACGCCATCGATCAGGTAAGGGCTGCCCAGGGTGCCGCGCAGCACGCCGTTGGGACTCATGCCGATGGTGCCTATGAGCAGGCCCATGACGCCCGACAGCAGGCCCCGCGTGACATTCTCGCCGCGCAGGGTCGCGATCAGCGTGAGACCCCAGAGGATGACCACGAACATCTCGGTCGGCCCCAGCTTGAGCACGGCGGTCGAGAGCGGCTTGATGAGGATGAGCAGAATGACATAGCCGAACACGGTGCCCACGGTCGAGGCCATGAGCGCCACGCCCAGAGCCTCGTTGTGACGCCCCTGGCGGGCCATGGGGAAGCCGTCGAAGGTCGTCGCGACGGCTGAGGACGTGCCGGGAATATTCATTAGGATGGCGGACACGCCGCCGCCGAACTGACCGCCGGTGAATATCGACGTCAGAAACAGCATCGCGGTCAGGAAATCCATCGACAGCGTCGCCGGCAGAAATACGGCCATCGCCATGCTGGTCTGCAATCCGGGAATGCAGCCAAAGACGAGTCCGATAATCAGGCCGGGAATGACGACGAGCCAAGGCTCCCAGGAGGTGCTCAGCAGGCTGAGGGCATCGGCAAGCGCGGGGAAATCAATCATCGCCGATCACAGGACCAGGGTGGGCATGGGATAAGGCAGCAGCCAGCCGAACAGCAGCGTCGCGCCCAGGGCAAATCCGATCGATACCGGCGCGATCAGCCACAGCCGGCGCTCGCCGTCCATCACCAGGGCGGCGGCAACGAAGACGGCGGAGCCGACATCGAAGCCGAGCCAGGGCAGCGTCATGACGTAGAGCGCGAAGAGCGCCATCAGCACGGCCGGCTTGTAGCGGTCGATGAATGACTGCCCAACCGGCGCCGGGCTCTCTTCTTGCGACACCGCTTCAGGTGCCGCCCTGGCACGGCGCACGACATCGACGACGACGAGCGCGCAGAGCATCAACGAAAGCGCGCTCACCGGCACCAGCAGCACGAGGTTGCGCAGGCTCCCCGATGCCGTCCAGGCATCGGCGAGGTAGGCGATCGTCACGGCGGCGAAGAGCAGAACAAGACTGAGATCCCCCCAGTCGAGGCGCGAGCGAACCTGTGTATCGGGCATGGCGGGGTCCTGACGGGCAAGCTGCCGGCGCAGCGCCTCCTGCGCCGCGCCGGCAGAGCTACGGGGTGCCGAAGGCGCTACCTCTCGATGAGGTCCTTGTAGCGCTCGAGAACGTCGTAGTTGCGCTTGACGATTTCCGTGGTCTTTTGCGGGCCGAGCCACTCGGCGCCGATCTCGTTCTGCTTGAGGAAAGCGAGGAACTCCGGGTTCTTCATCGTCCGCTCATAAGCAGAGACCAGCTTCTCCCAGGCCTCAGGATGGCTGTCGCGGAATTCGGCCGGGGCTGCGAGACCGCGGATGGAACCGTTGACCACCGGAATTTCCATGCCGACTTCGGCAAGCGCCTCGTTCACCGGCGGCGCGTCCCAGCCCTCGGCGCGGTCGTCGCGCACGACGGCCAGCGGTCGGATCATCTCGCGAATGCCTTCAGTGCCCTCGCCGCCGACGATGGTGATGTCGACCTGGCCGCCGGCCACCGCCGCGCGCGCGGCGCCGCCGCCTTCATAGGTCACCACGTTCATGGCGTCCTGCGGGAGGTTTGCCGCCTCCATGAGCAGATAGGCGGTGAGCTCGCCGGCCGAGCCGGTCACGACGCTCGCGCTGTGCTTGCCGGGATTGGCGCGCACCGCCTCCATGAACTCGCCCAGCGACTTGAATTCTTTGTCCTTGTTCAGCGCGATGATGTCCCAGTCGGACCACTGACCATTGATGAAGGCAAAGTCGTCGAGAGTGTAGCTGGCGCCGGTGTGGATGATGCTGTTGGCGAGGTAGGGCGAGATTGACGTTGCCAGCAGCGTGTAGCCATCGGCCGGCTGCGTCAGCACATAGGTGGCAGCGAGCTGGCCGCCGGCCCCCTCGCGATTGACGACGGTAACCGGCTGGCCGAGTTCCTGCGGCAGGAACTGCGCCAGCGCGCGCGCCGTGCGGTCGGCGCTGCCTCCAACTCCGAATCCGACCACAAAAGTGACCGGCCGGGTCGGATAGTCTTGCGCGAAGGCCGCTGTCGGCAACAGACCGGCGGCGAGCGCGGCGGCGCCAAGGCCGATCGCCAGCCGCCGACCAAACCCGACGGACCACTTTCTGTTCATTGCCATTTCCTCCATCTGACGGTTGGGCAGGATCTTCATCCTATGGGTCGAAGAAACTCAAAGTGTCGACTGATTTTTACTACTGGCTTTTAGATGTCAACGGAATTCAATCGACCGCCAACCGTCACGGATAGGCGGCTTACGCCTGCCCGGATCCGTTAGATATTTGTTTTACCTGAATAAATACAACTTTTTGCGCCATAAGACCCTTGCCTTTCGGGGCTGGAGGAGCGCGCCCGATGTGACTTTGCGCTTCCAAATGTCGACAGATATTCTCATTATGTCGACACTTTTGCCTGCGGCCCCGTCGGGGCGCGAATGATCGGAATGGAGGACAGAACAAGTGAAAGCGTCCCGTAAGCTGCGCGAGTTGATCGCCACGGCTGCGCCGGTGGTGGCGCCTGGTGCCTACGACGGCCTCTCGGCCCGCCTCGTCGAGCAGGCGGGCTTCCCGGCGGTCTACATCACCGGCGGCGGCATGGCCCGCAGCATGGGCATACCCGACCTGGGGCTGATGAGCCTGACCGAGATCGTCGGCCGGCTCGAGTCGATCGTCGATGCCGTCGATATCCCGGTGATCGGAGACGCGGACACCGGTCACGGCAACGCTCTCAATGCCCAACATGCGATGCGCGCCTTCGAGCGCGCCGGTATCGCGGGATGCCATCTGGAGGACCAGGTCTTCCCCAAGCGTTGCGGCCACTATGACGACAAGGCGATCGTCTCGCAGGCCGAGATGGCACAGAAGATCCGCGCCGTGAAGGACGCCAGCCACGATCCGGACTTCGTTCTGATCGCACGCACCGATGCTCTTGCCGTTGAAGGCTACGACAAGGCGATCGAACGCGGCCATGCCTACATGGAGGCTGGCGCCGACATGATCTTCATCGAGGCGCCGACCTCGGTGGAGCAGATCGAGCGGATCGCCAAGGACCTGCCCTATCCAAAGCTGATCAACATGTTTCACGGCGGCAAGACTCCGCTGGTCGGCAGCGATCGCCTCGGCGAGCTGGGCTACAGCCTGGTCATCATTCCCAGCGACACCCAGCGCGCGGCGATCAAGGCAATGCAGGAGACGCTCGCCGCCATCGCCCGCGACGGCCACAGCGGCGCTCTGCAGGAGCACATGGTGAGCTTCAACGACCGCGAGGAGATCATCGGCACGAGCGCCTACCTGGAGCGCGACAAGCGGTATTCCGCCTGAGTCGCCGCGTCGGGCAGCGCCGCGTCGCTGTCCGACGCCGTCTTCGATGAAATGAGTGCAGCATTGCCGGCGAACCGGCAGGCGGTCAGGAGGAAGAATCCATGAGAGAGAGCAGCGATAGCCTGAATACGCGCCGGTCGATCGAAATCGGTGGGACAATGCTCCACTACTACAGCCTCGATGCCGCCGAGGACGCCGGCGCCGGCGCGGTGACCCGCCTCCCCCGCTCGCTGAAGGTTCTCTACGAGAACCTGCTGCGTCATGAAGACGGCTTCTCCGTGCGCAGGGAAGACCTGCTGGCCTTTGCACGGTCGGCCCGGTCGAAGGGTGACGAGCAGGAAATCGCCTTCCACCCTACCCGGGTGATGATGAACGATTCGGCAGGCATTCCTCTGATGGCCGATTTCGCGGCGCTGCGCGGCGCGATGACCCGCAACGGCGGCGATCCAAAGACGATCACGCCGGTCATCCAATCCGACCTGATCGTCGACCACTCCGTCATGGTGGACCGCTACGGCACGGCGGACGCCGTCGAGGCCAATTTGGACCTGGAGTTCGAGCGCAACGGTGGCCGCTACAGCTTCCTGCGCTGGGCGCAGCAGAACTTCGACAATTTCCGGGTCGTGCCGCCCGGCACCGGCATCTGCCATCAGGTCAACGTCGAGGCGCTCGCCCGCTGCATCTGGACAGCCAGGCAGGGCGAGCGGACCTACGCCTTCCCGGAAACGCTACTCGGCACCGACAGTCACACGCCGATGATCAATTGCCTCGGCATCCTGGGGTGGGGCGTCGGCGGCATCGAGGGCGGCTCGGCGATGCTGGGGCAGCCGGTCTCGATGACTGTCCCGCGGGTGGTCGGCTGCCACCTTGCCGGCCGGCTGCGCCCGGGCGTCACCGCCACCGATCTGGTGCTCACGATTGTCGAGCGGCTGCGCGCCCACGGCGTCGTCGGCAGCTTCGTCGAGTACTTCGGGCCAGGTCTCGGCTCGCTTTCGCTGTCCGACCGCGCGACTCTTGCCAACATGGCACCGGAGTACGGCGCGACCATGGGCTTCTTTCCGATCGACGGCGAGACCGTAAGGTATCTCGGCCAGACGGCCCGCGGCGGCGCGCACCTGGCGCTGGTCGAAACCTACGCGCGGGTTCAGGGCCTATGGCACGATCCGAACGGCCCGCAGCCCGACTTCAACGAGACGGTCGAGGTCGACCTCGACGAGATCGTCCCCAGCATCGCCGGCCCAAAGCGCCCGCAGGATCGCATTAATCTGCCCGAGGTCGCGCGCGCTTTTGAGCAGGACGTGATGCCGGGCAGCGCCGAGTTGCCGGAGGACGGTGCGCCGGTGGAGAGCGAGACCTGGACCCTCGACCACGGCCACGTGGTCATCGCCGCGATCACCAGTTGCACCAACACGTCCAATCCATCGGTGATGCTGGCCGCAGGTCTCCTGGCCAAGAATGCGGTCGAGCGCGGCCTCAAGGTGAAGCCGTGGGTCAAGACCTCTTTGTCGCCAGGGTCGCTCGTCGTCGCCGATTACCTGAAGTCAACCGGCCTGCAGGAGCCCCTCGACGCTCTCGGCTTCCACCTCACCGGCTTCGGCTGCATGACCTGCATGGGCAACTCCGGCCCGCTGCAGCCGGAAATCGCCAAGGCCATCGAGGGGCATGACGTCACCGCGACGGCAGTGCTGTCCGGCAACCGCAACTTCGAGGGGCGCATCCACCCGCTGGCCCGCACCAACTACATCGGCTCGCCGCCCCTGGTGGTCGCCTACGCGCTGGCAGGCAGCATGCGCGTCGACCTGACCCGCGACCCGCTGGGCACGGCCTCGGACGGCGCCCCCGTCTACCTGGCCGATATCTGGCCGACCCCCGAGGAGCTCGATCGCCTTGCCGATAGCGTTCTCGTGCCGGAGCGCTACGAGGCGAGCTATGCGACGATGTTCGACGGCGACCGCCGCTGGCAGGATATTCGGGCCTCCGGCGGCGATACCTTCGAATGGCCGAACGACAACTACATGAAGGAGCCGCCCTTCTTCCTGGAAGTCGGCCCCGAGCTGCCGGCAACCGAAGATATCGTCGGGGCCCGGCCGCTGGTGCTGCTGGCCGACAGCATAACGACCGACCACATCTCGCCCGTGGGCACCATCACGGCGACCTCGGCGGCAGGGCAGTACCTGATCGACCAGGGCGTGCCGCCGGAGGACTTCAACTCCTTCGCGGCCCGCCGTGTCAATCATGACGTCATGATACGCGGCGCCTTCGCGAACATCCGCATCCAGAACCAGATGGTTCCCGACCGGCGCGGGGGATGGGCCCGGCATGAGCCGAGCGGCGAGGTGATGCCGATCCACGAGGCCGCTGCCCGCTACCGCGCCGCAGGGGTGCCTCTGGTCGTCGTCGCCGGTCGCGACTACGGCCAGGGCTCGTCCCGCGACTGGGCGGCCAAAGGCACCCGCCTGCTGGGCGCGCGGGCGGTAATCGCCGAAGGCTTCGAGCGCATCCATCGCTCGAACCTGATCGGCCTGGGTGTGCTGCCCCTGCAATTCGCTGAGGGCACCTCCTGGACCAGCCTGGGGATGGACGGAACCGAGACGATCGATGTTCGTGGCATCTCAGGCGAGATCGACTGCCGCATGCCGATCGAAATGACGCTCATCCGCTCAAGCGGCGCGACGGAAGCCGTGCCGCTGATCTGCCGTCTCGATACCAAGCTGGAAGTGGAGTACTACCGGCACGGCGGAATCCTTCACTACGTGCTTCGCCAGCGGATCAACGCAAAGTGACGCACCCGTCCCGGCGGCGGCCCTACATCCGGGGCGCAGCCGCCGGACCTTCGGCGGCGATTCAGAACGGATAGTGCCGCCGCGGCACCAGAACGAGCCCCTCCATCAGGCGGCGTGCCGTGCGATAGATCGCGACCTCTTCGACCGTCACCGCCTCGCCCTCTCGCCTGATTACCGGCGACAGCTCGATGACGCCCGAAGGATGGCCGATGCGCAGCGGCCGCTCGCCCCGCGCCGCGTCACCGGCGATGTCCGCAACCACCGTGCCCGGCACGGCAGCGGCGCAGGCCAGGCACATGGCGCCGGTCAGGGGCGTTGCGAGATGCGGGCTCCCAGCGGAGATCACCTGAGAGACGATATCCAGGTCCCCGGCAGCGAAGGTTTCGCCGGCAAGGGTGGTAACGTTCCGCGGCGGGTAAACGATCGAGACCATCGGCAGGTTGCGCAGGCTCGTCCGTGCTTCGGCTTCCGTCGCAACCAGCCCCATGGCGACGGCGGCCGTGACCCTGATCGCCTCGAAGCGCTCCAGCCAGCCGCGGTCCTCGGCGAGGCCCTTGGGGCCGATGGTGAAATCGAGGCCAAGCTCCTCCCCGCGAACGAAGACCACGGGGTTGGCGGCGTCCACCAGCGACACGGTGAGAACACCCACGCCCGGCACCTCCAGCCGGTCGCTGGCCCGCTCGCTCGGCAGCAGCTTGCCGGTGGCAGCGCCGCCCGGCCTCTGGAACGCGAGGCGTATCGGGCTTCCGGTGCCGGCGACACCCTGCAGGGAATAGCTGCCGTCGACCGCGGCATAGCCGTCCGACATGCGGAAGGTGGAGATGATGATCTTGCCGGTATTCACGTTGTGGATGCGGACGCGCGCCTCGTCGCCCTCAACCTTCACCAGCCCCTCGTCGACTGCAAAGGGACCGACGGCCGATGAGATGTTGCCGCAGTTCGCGCGATAGCCCACGACCGCTGCATCCACGCCGACCTGGCCGAACAGGTAGTCGACATCGGCTTGCGGATGCGTCGACGGCGAGATGACGGCGACCTTGGAAAGCGAGGAGATGCCGCCGCCGAAGCCATCGAGTTGCCGCTTGGCCGGATCCGGTGAGCCCATGGCCGCCAGAAAGATCGGCGCCCAACGGGCGTAGTCGCCCGGCGTCTCCAACGGCGGCAGGTCGTCTTTGTGGAAGAGGACGGCGCGGCTCGTGCCGCCGCGCACATAACAGGCCGGCAGGGCGACCTGATCGCCGCGGATGATGAGCTGCGGCCGTATCGCCGGCTGCGGATTGGCCATCTTTTCTCCTTTCGCCGCCAACGCGCCAAAGACGGCCGAATGCCCTTGGACGGCGGTCTGCAAAGCGGTGCGCAAGCTAAGGGAACATTCAAGAAACTGTCAACACCATGGTAGCGCATCCGCTTGATCTGCGGGCTTTTTGGCCCCCTGCAACCAGATATCGAGGTTATTCTGTGAGAGATGTCGACAAACAGGCGGTCAGAGGACAAACTGATCGTGGCATTCTCGACAGCCCCGAGGCTTGAACATATGGACGAGCAGACCCCAGAGGCCGATCAGACGCTCGCGGACCGCGTCGTTGCGCACCTGACACAGGCCATCATCTCGGGCGAGCTGAGACCAGGGACACGCATCAGCGAGCCGAAACTGGCCAAGCAACTCGGTGTCAGCCGCGGGCCCCTGCGCGAGGCGACGCGACGCCTGCAGGAACGCATGCTGGTGACTCACACGCCGCGTCAGGGAGTCCGCGTCGTCGAGCTCTCTCGGGAGGTCCTGCATGAGGTCTGCACGATCCGCGAGGCGCTGGAAGGCATTGCTGCCCGGGAAGCGGCTATCAACATCACCGATGAAGAGGCGATCGAACTCACTGGCGTCATCGAGCGGCACCGGCGCCTCTTGGAGTCGACCGACAATCTCGACTACGGGCCGGCCAACGCCGACCAGGATTTCCATGTCGCGGTCGCAAAATTCAGCCGCAACTCGCTGCTCTTCAACATGCTGACGCGAGAGTATTATCCGTTGATCCGCATCTTCCGCGTCCATCACAAATGGGTTCGCGGCCGGGCCCTGCGCGCTTTGGAGGAGCACCGGCGTATCGTCGATGCGATTATCGATCGCGATGCAGAGCTCGCCGAACTGCTGATGCGCCGCCATGTATCCGCATCGAAGGCGAACATGCAGAAAGTCCTGACGGCGGTCGAGGAAGCATCGCATACCACCGGGCCAAAGATCTAAATCCCTCGCTCGGTCCGGTGTGGCCGACGGCCAACCGTCAGGCCATCGGCTCCAGCGCGATTTTAGCCGCGGCTACCCGGCCGCCGTCGAGGTCGCGGAACGCTGCGAGCCCGTCGGCCAGCGGCCGGGGCTCCACCCAGCCCAGCGCACCCAGCCGCCCCGCCGCGAGCGCCGCCAGGGTGTCGGCAAAGTCGGTCATCGTGTAGGTATAGGTGCCGATGAAGGTGACCTCCTGCAGGGTCGCCCGCCGCACATCGAGGCCGCGCTCGCTGTCGCCGAGGCCGATGTGGAGGATGACTCCGCCGGGGGCCACCCAGCGCGAGGCGACCGCCCGCGTCGCCCCATGGCCGACGGCGTCCATCACCAGTTCGGCCGCGCTTTCGCCGGGATCCTCGCTGTGCGGGTCGAACACGGCGAAGCCCTCGGCGGCGACGGTATCGCGCCGCAGGGGGTTGGTCTCGGCCACCTGCACGGCGGCGCATCCGAAAGCGCGCAGCGTCAGGGCGCACAGCAGGCCGATGGCGCCGCCGCCGACGACCAGCGCGCG
>DATCXZ010000030.1:0-7924 GCA_036570545.1 Kiloniellaceae bacterium | reverse complement strand
CCCCGAGCGACTCCGCCCCGAGCGACTCCGCCCCACCCGAGCCGCCGGCGCCCCAGCCGGCGCCGCCGGCGGAGGAGCCTGATGCCGCGGCGGAAGTGCCGCCCGACGCCGCCCCCGAGGGGGAGGTCGTGGTCGACATTCCGGCAATTCCTGCGGCGCCCGAGCAGCTTGCTGACTGGGAGCGCTACCGCCAGCCCTTCAACATGGAGGACCGGCGCCCGCGCATCGCGGTGGTGCTGACGGGGCTCGGCCTGTCCGACAGCGCAACGCAGGCCGCCATCGAGCAGCTCCCGGCGGCTGTCACCCTCTCGTTCAGCCCCTACGCGCGCGGCCTCGAGCGCTGGATCGCGCTGGCCCGCTCACGCGGCCACGAGGTTCTCATCGACCTGCCGATGGAGCCCACGACCTTTCCCAATGAAGACCCCGGACCGCAGGCGCTGCTGACCGGCCTCACGCCGCAGGAGAACCTCGACCGCCTCGATTGGGTGCTCGGCCGCGGCAGCGCCTACGTCGGCGTCGCCGGCAGCATGGGGTCGCGTTTCACCGCCTCGCGCGCGGCGATCGAGCCCATCCTGCAGGAGATGAAGCAGCGCGGCCTGCTGTTCGTCGACCGCCGCAGCACCGAGGAGTCGCTGGTCGCTGCCCTCGCCGCGGAGATCGGGGTGCCGCACGCCGTCAACGACCGCTCCATCGACGAGCGCCAGGCCAGCCGTGTCGCCATCGACGCGCGCCTGGCGCAGATCGAGCGCATCGCGCTCACCAGCGGCGTCGCCGTTGCCATGGGGCAGCCCTATCCGGTCACGCTCGAGCGTCTCGCAGAGTGGACCGGCGAGCTGACCGCCCGCGGCTTCGCGGTCGCGCCTGTCTCCGCTGTCGTCGATCTGCAGAAGGCGCCGTGACGGTGCTGACGCCGGAGGAGATCGCCCGCCTGCCCTATCGGCCCTGCGTCGGCCTGCTGTTGCTGAACCGCGACGGCAATGTCTTCGTCGGCCGGCGCATCGACACCGCAAAGGAGGGGGACAACATCTGGCAGATGCCGCAGGGCGGCATCGACGCCGGCGAGACCCCCGAGGAAGCGGCGCTGCGCGAGCTGCACGAGGAGATCGGGACCGACAAGGCGGAGATTCTCGCCAAGAGCCGCCACTGGCTGCGCTACGACCTGCCGTCGCCTCTCGTCGGCAAGGTCTGGCAGGGCCGCTACCGTGGCCAGGAGCAGTGCTGGTTCGCGCTGCGCTTCCTGGGCGAGGACGGCGACATCGACGTCGCGACCGCGCACCCGGAGTTCGACGCCTGGCGCTGGGTCGAGCTGGACGAGGTGCCGGCCCTGGTGATCCCTTTCAAGCGCGACACCTACCGTGCCGTGGTATCGGAGTTCCGCGACCTGCTCGGAAGGACCTGAGGCCCGGCGTCAGGCCGCCATCATGCGGCCGCGCAGGCGGATGAAGCCGTAGGCCGCGCGGGCGGCGAGGCCGACGGCGCGGCCCTGGGGATTGAGCCCGGCCGCCTTGAAGACCATCGCCACGGCGCGCCGCACCTGCGGCGCACGATAACAGGTATAGGCGCGCTTCATGTAGGCGCGGCCATAGGTTCTGCGGTCGTAGGGCGTCGCGTCGTTCTCGTTGGCGGCGTAGAAGGCATAGGCGAGCTCGTCGTCCTCGCTCTCGCCGATACGCCCGAGGGCGACCGCCAGCCGCTTCCACCGGCCGATGCCTTCGCGTTCGAGATAGCGCTTGAGATGCGTGTAGAACAGCTTGTAGTGACGCAGCTCGTCGGCGGCGATGTGGCGGCAGATCTCTCGCAGCACCGGCTCTTCGGTGGTCGCGCCGATGGAGGCATAGTAGGAAGAGGTGCCCACCTCCACGATGCAGCGGGCGACCAGCTCGCCGGAGCGCGAGCCGCGAATCGAATCGGCGGCGTCGGTCGAGATCTTGAAGCCGTCGCGGAAGCGCTGGAAGCTACGGTCGAAATCGAAGCTGTCGTCGGCCAGCTTGGCCCAGCGCGCCAGCGCCTGCCCGTGCTGGACCTCTTCGGTGGCCCACCCCTTGGCGGCGCCCTGGAAGTCCGCATCGTCTGGAAAGACATTGCAGAGATAGGTCGCGTAGTCGCCGCCGTTATACTCGACCATGCTCGCGGCCTTGACGATCTTCACCAGCTCGGGATCGACCTTGCTGGGGTCGAAACGCTCCCAAGGAATGTCGTCCAGCTTCCAGTGACCGCCGGTCATGCAAAAACGTCCCGCCGCATAGGCCCCGGTTTCCCGTCCCGGTTACCGGCCCGCAAGGTCAGTGCAAACCGCTTCTGTGACGGTTTTGCGAAGGCCGCAGCCTAACCAGGAGGCCAAGCGCAATCAACGGCTTCAAACGAAATAGGAATTATAGCCTTGGGCGACAAGGCCTTTTGGGGCTCTCGGCGCAGCCCGCCGGTCGGCGGGAGACGCGCTGGCGGACGCCCTGATGCGGGGCAGGCCCCACGGCTCAGCCGGCCGCCCTTACCATCTCCTCGGCAACCTTGATCTGCCGTTCGGCGACCGCCTTCTCCGTGGCGTCCTTGGCGTCCAGCAGGTCATCCTTGGCGTCGCTGAGGCGCTGCTCGGCCTTGGCGCGGTCGATCTCGCCGACCGGCAGGGCTTCCTCGGCCAGCACCGTGCAGCGCGACGGGGTCACCTCGGCAAAGCCGCCGGCAACGAAGATCTGCTCGGTCACGCTGCCGCCGTTGTGCACCTTGATGACGCCGGGGCGCAGGGTCGAGATCAGCGGGGCATGGCGCACGAGGACGCCGAAGTCGCCCTCCTCGCCCGGCACCACGACCATGTCGACCTCCTCGGAGAGCAGCAGGCGCTCCGGGGAGACCAGTTCGAATGCGACTTTGCCTTCGGCCATTGCAGTGCCGTCCGTTCTCTAGGGGACCCAGGCCGCCTCAGGCCGCTTCCGCCGCCAGCTTGCGCGCCTTCTCGACCGCCTGCTCGATCGGGCCGACCATGTAGAAGGCGGCCTCCGGCAGATGGTCGTACTCGCCCTGGCAGATGCCCTTGAAGCCGCGCACGGTGTCCTCGATGGAGACCTGCACGCCCGGCGATCCGGTGAACACCTGGGCCACGTCGAAGGGCTGCGACATGAAGCGCTGGATCTTGCGCGCGCGGGACACGGTCAGCTTGTCCTCTTCGGAGAGTTCGTCCATGCCCAGGATGGCGATGATGTCCTGCAGCGCCTTGTAGCTCTGCAGGATGCGTTGCACTTCGCGCGCCACCTGGTAGTGCTCCTCGCCAACCACCTGCGGGTCGAGGATGCGGCTGGTGGAGTCGAGCGGGTCGACGGCCGGGTAGATGCCGAGCTCGGCGATCTGGCGCGACAGCACCGTGGTGGCATCGAGGTGCGCGAAGGAGGTCGCCGGCGCCGGGTCGGTCAGGTCGTCCGCCGGCACGTAGATCGCCTGCACCGAGGTGATCGAGCCCTTCTTGGTGGTGGTGATGCGTTCCTGCAGGGTGCCCATGTCCGTGGCCAGGGTCGGCTGATAGCCCACCGCCGAGGGAATGCGCCCCAGCAGCGCCGACACCTCGGAGCCTGCCTGGGTGAAGCGGAAGATGTTGTCGACGAAGAACAGCACGTCCTGGCCTTCCTCGTCGCGGAAGTACTCCGCCTGGGTGAGGCCGGTCAGCGCCACGCGCGCGCGCGCGCCCGGCGGCTCGTTCATCTGGCCGAACACCAGGGCCACCTTCGAGTCGCCCTCGAGGTTGATGACGCCCGACTCGATCATCTCGTGATAGAGGTCGTTGCCCTCGCGGGTGCGCTCTCCGACGCCGGCGAACACCGAATAGCCGCCGTGGGTCTTGGCGACGTTGTTGATGAGCTCCTGGATCAGCACCGTCTTGCCAACGCCAGCGCCGCCGAACAGACCGATCTTGCCGCCGCGCGCGTAGGGCGCCAGCAGGTCGACGACCTTGATGCCGGTGACCAGCATCTCGGCTTCGGTCGACTGGTCGGCAAAGATCGGCGCCTCGCGGTGGATCGATGCATCGGCAGTGGCGTTCACCGGCCCGCGCTCGTCGATCGGCTCGCCGATCACGTTGATGATGCGGCCGAGCATCTGCGGGCCGACCGGCACGGTGATCGGCCGGCCGGTGTCGGTCACCTCCTGGCCACGCACCAAGCCCTCGGTCGCGTCCATGGCGATGGCGCGGACCATGCTTTCGCCGAGGTGCTGGGCAACCTCGAACACCAGGCGCTTGCCGTCGTTGGTGGTCTCCAGCGCGTTCAGAATCGGCGGCAGGTCGCCGGCGAACTGCACGTCCACCACCGGGCCCATCACCTGGGTAATCTTGCCAACGAGGTTCACTGCCATCTTCTTGCTCCTTGGTGCCAGCCGCCCCACCAAAGGGGGCGGCCTGCCATCCCGCGTTACATCGCTTCCTTAGCGGAAATAATCTCGATCAGTTCGCCGGTGATCGCCGCCTGGCGCGTGCGGTTGTAGACCAGGGTCAGGCGATTGATCATGTCGCCGGCGTTGCGTGTCGCATTGTCCATCGCGGTCATGCGCGCGCCATGCTCGCTCGCCGCGTTCTCCAGCAGCGCCTTGAAGACCTGCACGGAGATGTTGGTCGGCAGCAGCGCGGTGAGGATCTCCTCCTCGCCGGGCTCGTACTCATAGATGGCGCCGTTGAGGCCCCCATTCTGAGCGCCTTCGGCTGCCACTTCCTCTTCGCCGTCCTGCTTCTTCGCCTTGGGCGGCGCGAAGGGGATGAGCTGCTGCGGCGTGACGATCTGCGAGATTGCCGAGCGGAATTCGGCGTAGATCAGCGTGCAGACGTCGAACTCGCCGGCCTGGAACATGGCGACGATGCGCTCGCCGATGGCGGCCGCCTTGTCGAAGGTGAGCGCCGGCTTGGCGATATCCTCGATGGTGCCGACGATCAGCGCGCCGTAATCGCGGCGAAGCTGGTCGCGGCCCTTGCGGCCGACGCAGAGGATCTTCACCGTCTTGCCTTCGCCGGTCAGCTTGCGGATCAGGCGGCGCGCCTCGCGCACGATCGATGAGTTGAAGCCGCCGCAGAGGCCGCGGTCGGCGGTCGCCACCACGACGAGGTGCGTCTGGTCGTCGCCCGAACCGGCCAGCAGCCGGGGCGCGCCGGCCTGGCCGGCGGCAGCCGCCGCAAGCGAGCCCAGCATGCGCTCCATGCGCTGCGCATAGGGCCGCGACGCCTCGGCCTGCTCCTGCGCGCGGCGCAGCTTCGCCGCGGCCACCATCTTCATGGCGGAGGTGATCTTCCGCGTCGACTTGACGCTGTCGATCCGCACCTTCAGGTCTTTGAGATTGGCCATCCGCCGTGCCCCGTTCCGGCTCTCTCTGCTTTATAAGGTCAGTCGGTGCGGGTCAGGCCGCGAAGGTCTTGGCGAAGCCGTCGAGCAGGGCCTTCAGCTTGCCTTCCGTCGCCTCTGAGATCACCTGCTCGCTGCGGATGGCGCCCAGGATGTCAGCCCCCTCGGCGCGCAGCTTGGCAAGGAGCTGGGCCTCGAAAGCGGTCACCTGGTTCACCGGGACCTTGTCGAGATAGCCGCGCACGCCCGCAAAGATCACCGCCACCTGCTCCTCGACCGCAAGCGGCGAGTACTGCGACTGCTTCAGGAGCTCGGTGAGGCGCGAGCCGCGCGCCAGCAGGCGCTGGGTCGCGGCGTCGAGGTCTGAGGCGAACTGCGAGAACGCCTCCATCTCGCGGAACTGGGCGAGCTCCAGCTTGATGGTGCCGGCGACCTGCTTCATCGCCTTGATCTGCGCGGCCGAGCCGACGCGGCTGACCGAGAGGCCGACGTTCAGCGCCGGGCGGATGCCCTTATAGAACAGGCCGGTCTCCAGGAAGATCTGGCCGTCGGTGATCGAGATCACGTTGGTCGGGATGTAGGCCGAGACGTCGCCGGCCTGGGTCTCGATGACCGGGAGGGCGGTCAGGCTGCCGTTGCCCGCCGCATCGCCCATCTTCGCCGCGCGCTCGAGCAGGCGGGAATGCAGGTAGAACACGTCGCCCGGATAGGCCTCGCGCCCCGGCGGGCGGCGCAGCAGCAGCGACATCTGGCGATAGGCGACGGCCTGCTTGGACAGATCGTCATAGATGATGACGGCATGGGCACCGTTGTCGCGGAAGAACTCGCCCATGGTGCAGCCCGTGTAGGGCGCCAGGAACTGCAGCGGCGCCGGCTCCGACGCGGTCGCGGCCACCACGATCGAGTACTCGAGCGCACCCTGGTCTTCCAGGATCTTCACGAACTTGGCGACGCTGGAGCGCTTCTGGCCGATGGCGACGTAGATGCAGTAGAGCTTCTTCGACTCGTCGTCGCCCTGGTTGATCGGCTTCTGATTGATGATGGTGTCGAGCGCGATGGCGGTCTTGCCGGTCTGGCGGTCGCCGATGATGAGCTCGCGCTGGCCGCGGCCGATCGGGATCAGCGCGTCGATCGCCTTGAGGCCGGTCTGCATCGGCTCGTGCACCGACTTGCGCGGGATGATGCCCGGCGCCTTCACCTCGACGCGGCGACGCTCGCTGCTCTCGATCGGGCCCTTGCCGTCGATCGGGTTGCCGAGGGCGTCGACCACGCGGCCAAGCAGGCCACGGCCGACCGGCACGTCGACGATCTCGCCGGTGCGCTTGACGGTATCGCCTTCCTTGATGCCGCGGTCTCCACCGAAGATCACGACGCCGACGTTGTCGACTTCCAGGTTCAGCGCCATGCCCTTGATGCCGCCGGGGAACTCGACCATTTCGCCGGCCTGCACGTTGTCGAGGCCGTAGATGCGGGCCACGCCGTCGCCGACCGACAGCACCTGGCCGACCTCGGCGACATCCGCCTCGTTGCCGAAGTTTTCGATCTGGTCTTTCAGAATGGCGGAAATTTCCGCGGCGCGGATGTCCATCATCCGACCCCTTTCATGGCGAGTTGAAGTCTTTGCAGTTTGCTGCGCAGGGACGAATCGATCATGCGGCTGCCGACCTTCACGACGAGGCCGCCGATCAGCGCCGGATCGACCTTGAGGTCGAGCTGAACCTTGCTGCCGACGCTGGCACGCAGGGTTTCGAGCAGCGCGGCCTGCTGGGCATCGGAGAGCGTGCGGGCAGAGGTCACCTTGGCGGCGATCTCGCCGCGCCGGCGCGCCAGCTCGGCGAGATAGGCCTCGATCATCGCCGGCAGGGCGAAGAGGCGATGGTTCTGCGCCACCACCAGCACGAAGTTGCGCGTGATGGCGCCGATGCCGGCCTTGTCGAGAACTGCCGCCATCGCCCGGCGCTGTTCCTCGCGGGTGATCACGGGGCTGCTCAGCAGCCGGCGCAGGTCGCTGCTTGCGGCAACCATCGACCGCAGGCCCTGCAGGTCGGAAGAGACCTGGTCCAACGCTTTCTTCTCGTCGGCCAGATCGAGCAATGCCGAGGCGTAGCGCCCCGCCAGGTCGCTCAAGCTCGTGTTGTCACCAGCCAAGCCCGATGTCCTCGAAGTCCTTGTTTACGCCTGGGTCACCCCTGCCCGCGCGGCTGGCCCGTTGTCCTGAACACCGGAGGCGTTCCGAAGTGGCAATACCGAACCTTGCACAGGACGGGGGACCCGCCCACGAGCGCGCGTTTGGTATCATAGGCGGGGGTGGCATGCAAGGCGCGCGGGAGCGGCATTTTCGGCACTTTCCTGCGGCCCCCGAACCGCACCCTGCGGCGGCGCCGGCGGGCGCTTTTTTCATCGTCTCCGGACCTCGCAAGGATCCCCGAGGCCCCTCACAGAAAGCTGTAGGGATCGATGTCCACCTGCAGGCGCAGGGCAGAGGGCAGCTTCACCTGGGCGAGCCACGCGCGCAGCAGACCCTGCAGGCGAAAGCCCCGCGGCGCCTTTACCAGGAAGCGGCGGCGATGGCGGCCGCGCAGCACGGCGAGCGGCGCCGGCGCCGGGCCCAG
>DATCXZ010000029.1:0-5268 GCA_036570545.1 Kiloniellaceae bacterium | reverse complement strand
CGGGCGGCGCGGGGGCGGCCACGCCGTCGGCCGTACCCTCGCCCGGCAACGCAAGCCCATAGGCCGATTGGAAGTAGGCGAGGCGAAGCTGCGCCAGGGTCAGCTCCTGGGTCACCAGGGAGGTCTGCGACAGGCTGCCGGCGACACCCTCGCGACTGCCAGCCTCCTCATGCGCCTTTTCCAGGGCTTCCTCGGTGGCGGCGATGTGGCGCAGAAGCTGCTCGGCGCGCACCGGATCGGGCGGACGCGCCGGGGCCACCAGCTTGGCGGGCACGCCGCTTTCCTTGGCGATCAGGCGATTCTCCAGCATGGCCGCGGAGAGCAGCAGCACCTCGCGGCGCATCGCAACCATCTCGCCGATCAGGCCGCCAGGGTGCTGCTCGGCCGCCTGCGTCGCCGCCTCGATCTGCTCCTGCAGCGTGGCAAGGTCGGCGCGGAGATCGTCGTCGCTGCCGCCGGCTTCCTCGTCGGAGCAGCCGGCCATCCCGAAGGCGACAGCGGCCAGCAGCAGGGCAACGATGAAGGAGCGCGCTGTCTTCACCATGACGCTTGGGGCCTCCCGAAATCAGGCTCTGGCGGCAGCGTGCCACGGTGTCGCCGCCCCGCCAACGGCGCCGCGCCGCCGGCGCGCCATGCCACAGACATGCCACCGTGATGCGGAGGCGGAGCGGTATTGAATGCGGATCGCTTCCCTACCCCAACGCGCGCAGAACGCGATTGGTTTCAATCGCCGGTGCGGCGACCGGCTGGTCACCTGGCTGGCCACACAAGGGCTGGTGTCGGACCATCGGGCGCCAGAAAGTATCCGCCGATTTTTCTTTTGTACTACGTCTCTGCGATGGCCTGGCGTCAGCCGATGCGGCTTGCCGCTGTCTAGGTCGTCAGTCGCGGCTGGTAATCAATCCATAGAAGTTGGCGTGTCGACCTAGCGCGGACGATCCTTCATAGGAGAGATGGCCTCCATCTCTATAAATAAAATCGTTCCCAAAGTGAGTGCCGCACCTTCGGTTCTGGCAGATCATCTCGTTGAGCCAAACTACCGGATAATCGCCTGCGATCGACTCGAGCAAGAGATAAGCAGATTTATGGCTGTTCTCTGATACGTCATATCTGAAGTTACAGTAATCCAAGTTGATAGAAAACATACGAGACTTGACAAGGCAGCGCCCAATGTTGACGCCGTTCGCCGGCGGCGGTGAGAAGATAACCGGCTCGATGCCCAGGCTTACTAGCTCTTCCAGTGTGCGACGTAGCTCTCGAGCTGCCAGCTTCAAAGAGGTGTCGACAGTCTGGCCGTCGATGATGACCTGCCAGTTGGCGCTCAGGTACTGCGCGAAGGGAGACGACAACACCGCATATCTTACTGAGTCATTCGACGTAAGCCAGTCGCGTACCTTTCCGGTGAAAGCATAGCACTCTTCGGACCAGCGTATGGGATACTGGTTGCTGATGGGAGTCAGCCCGAATATCGGACCGCAAGCGCTTTTGGTTAGCTGTACGACCTGTGCTGATGGGTTCGATGCCAGAATTCCTTGCACCAGATGCATCGCATAAGAGTCACCCCAGACGACTATTTCTGGGTTTTCGCTTGTTCTGCAGGCCGGTGAAAACGTGCCATCTCCGTCGCAAGTGACGCTCAGGCCAAGGTTCGGCCTTATTCTATGGTCCAACTCGGCCAGCAGTTGACCATAGCCGTCCGTGCGGCCGATAAAGCCGTTGGTCAGGTGCCCCACAGCGCCGATGCCGCCTAGGATGGCGGAGCCAGCGAGAGCGAAAGTGAGAACTGCCTTGCGGCTGAAAATGTCCTTCCGCCGAAATGGAAGTTCGACGTAACGCCAGCTCAAATAGGCCAAAGCGATGGCGAAGATCGACAGCCCCAGATACAGCCAATTGCTGGGCTCAGTGGGACTTCGATGACGGGCGAAGGCGAACAGGGGCTGATGCCACAGGTAGGCGCTGTAGCTGACCAGCCCTATGCCGACCAATACCCGGTGCCCCAGCAGGCGGCCCACGGCCGTCTGCGATGTTCCGAAGATGATGACGAGCGCCGTCCCAAGCGTGGGCACGAGTGCGTAGAGGGACGGGTAGGGCGTCGCCGCGTCGAAGGCGACAACCGCATAGGCAATTAGGATAAGGCCAATCGTGCCCAGAATTTCAGAGATGCCGCGTTGATGGATGACTGGGAGCCGTTGTATGTTGCCGTGCAGGAAGAGAACCGCGAGAACGGCACCGATCATCAGCTCCCATGCGCGCGCTGGCAAAAGGAAGAATGCGGCGGCCGGCTCATTACGGGAGCCCCAATGGGCAAAGAGCATGCTGACGATGCCAATGGCGGTCAGCGCCGCGAGCGTCCACCGCCGGCGAAGAGTCCATGGCAGCATCAAGAGCAGGGGAAACAGCAAGTAGTACTGTTCCTCTACCGCCAAGCTCCAAGTATGAAGCAACGGCTTCAACTCGGCTGCCTCTGCGAAGTAGCCGCTCTCTCTCCAAAAAAGGAAATTGGAGGCGAATATGGGAATAGCGACAAGGCTCTGGGAAAAATCCTGAAGGTCTCTCGGTCGTAACCACAGCCAAGCATAGGGAAGGCAGGCGAGCATGACGAAGAACAGTGCAGGAAGGATGCGTCTTGCTCTTCGCTCATAGAAGGTGAGAAGAGAGAAGCGGCCCTGCTCCCTCTCCCTGAGAATGATGCTCGTGATCAAGTACCCGCTGATGACGAAGAAGACGTCTACGCCAACGAATCCGCCGCTGAAGGCCGAGAAACCGGCGTGGAAGAAGATCACCGGGACGACGGCAATGGCGCGCAAGCCGTCAATCTCCCGCCTGTAGTCCATCTTCCTCCCCTACCCACATCTTGCAATTGAAAATCACCGGTCGTTCGTAGCCTACGAGGGCGACTCTCCAGAGGCAATTGCGCAGGTTTTGTAGCTCCGCGGGAGGGTCAGCTAAAGCCCTGTTGCCGGCCAGGCGCGGGCAGCCTGCACCGCCTCGGCGAAGCGGGCGATCAGCTTGCCGCGCGGCTTTTCCGGGCGCACGACAGTGGCGCTGCCGACGGCTTCGACCGGCCGGCCGCAGGCGAGCGCGGCGAGCCGGGCGGTGCCGGTGCCGGTCAGCTCTGCATTGTCGGCGACGCGCACCTCGCGCTCCAGGACGTCGGCGAGGAACTGCGTGAAATAGCAGTTCCGCGAGAGGCCGCCGTCGATGGAGACCGCCGCGCTCGACGGCACCAGCGCAGCCATGGCGGCGACCACCTCGGCGGTGCGGCAGGCGACGCCTTCGAGGATCGCTTTCATCAAATCGCCGGGCCCGTGGTCGATGCCGAGGCCGAGCCAGAGGCCGCGGGCGCGGCGGTCCCAGTGCGGGCAGGCAAGGCCGGAGAGCGCCGGCACGAAGACAAGGCCGCTCTCCATGGCGGGCGGGCCGGCCAGCGCAGTCAGTTCCTCAAAGCTCTCGAACAGGCCGAGCGAGCGGCCCCAGTTCACCGCCGCGCTCGCCGTGTAGACGCCGCCGTCGAGCGCATAGACAGGCTTCTCGCCGCCGATTTGCCAGGCGACCGTGGGCAGCAAGCCCTGCTCCGGCGCGCGCAGGATCTCCGTGCCGGTGACCATAAGGGTGAAGGCGCCGGTGCCGAAGGTGATCTTGGCGTCGCCCGCCTCGCGGCAGCCGTGGCCGTAGAGTGCCGCCTGCTGGTCGACGACGCTGGCGACCACTGGGACACGGCGGCCGCCCACCGTCGTGGCGCCGAAGTCGCCGGTGGTGGCGTGGATCTCCGGCAAGGCTTCGATCGGCACCTTGAAGAGGCGGCAGAGTTCCGCATCCCAGGCGCCGCTCGCGAGGTTCATCAGCGAGGTCCGCGAGGCGGTGGTGATGTCGGTGACGCAGCGCCCCGTCAGACGGTCGAGGAAGAAGGCGTCGGTGGTGCCGAGGCGCAGCTTGCCCCGCGCCAACAGGCGCTGGGCCTCGTCGTTATGGGCGACGATCCAGGCAAGCTTGGCGGCGGAAAAGTAGGCATCGAGCGGCAGGCCCGCGCGCGCCAGCGTTTCCGCCTCGGCGCCATCCTGCTTCAGGCTCTCTATGATCCCGGCGGTGCGGCTGTCCTGCCATACGATGACAGGCGAGACCGCTTCCTTCGTCTCCGCGTTCCAGGCAAGGCAGCTTTCACCCTGGTTGTCGATGCCGAGCGCGCCGGCCTCGCCGATGGCCTCGGCACAGGCATTGAGATTGTCGATCAACTCTTCGGGGTCGTGCTCGACCCAGCCCGGCTGCGGATAGATCTGGCGATGCTCCACCGCCTTCGCCACCCTGGCGCTTCCGTCCGGCTGCAGCATCAGGGCGCGGGTGCTGGTGGTGCCCTGGTCGATGGCGGCGATGCTCATGTCACGCATTCTCGGCAAGGGAAAGGGTGAGGCTGTCGCCCGAGATCCGGTCGATGATGCCGGCGAGCGGGACCAGGATACGGCGCTCGGGCAAGCCATCGAGGGGCTTTTCCCACAGCACGCTGCAGGCGTCGCGCAGCGTGAGCCGGCCGCGCGCGGGGCGCGTCAGCCTGACCTGCAGGTGGGGCATGCCGCCCAGCCGCGCGGGCAGGGCGAGGCGCTGCGGCAGGACCAGCTTGATGGCAGGATGATCGGCCGACACGCCGATCAGTCGTTCGGCCGGCGCCAGCCGTCCGGCCAGGCTCTCGGCCAGCGCGTCGCCCGCCGCGACACCCTCCTGCCAACTCCATCCGGCGGTCTCCACCGGACGTAACAGGTTGCCGGTGGCGAAGAAGGCGGGATCGGAGCAGCGCCCGAATTGATCGATAACGGGTCCGCCGCTGGCGGGATCGAGGGCGAGGGAGCCGAGGCGCACCAGAGTCGCCTCGGGCGTGAAGCCGCCGGTGACGATGACGCCATCGGTCTCGAGCGTGCTCTCGGTGCCGTCGGCGCGGCGCAGCGTGACCCCCTCGACCCGCCGCGTGCCATGGATGGCGACGAGGTCGGTGCCGAGGTGGAGCGGGATGCCGAGCAGGCGCGGCAGGCCGGCGGTGAAGCGCCGCGCGGTGATGCGCGGGTTGGCCTCGACCATGGCGACGGGGCGGATGCCGGCGTGGCGACAGGTAAGCAGAGCGGAAAAGGAAACCAGCTCCGTGCCCAGGATGACCGGTCGTTCGAAGGGCCTGCGGCCGGCGAGGTAGACGAGGGACTGCAGCGCCCCGGTGGTGACCACGCCGAGCGGGCGCGCGCCGCCGATGAGGCGGGCGGCGCGGCTGGTCTCGCGCACGCCGGT
>DATCXZ010000028.1:0-19822 GCA_036570545.1 Kiloniellaceae bacterium | reverse complement strand
CCGGTCTTGCGGGCGATGTAGCCGATGATGCCGAAGGCCAGCGCGAGCCACATGTCGAAGAGGTATTCGCGTGCCGAAAAGGCGCCGACGATGACGAAGATGGTGATCAGCGGTGCCAGGTACTTGGTCGGGACCAGCGTCACCCGGGCCATGTAGCGGGCCAAGGGGAGCATCAACGGGATCATGAAGATATAGGACACCACCATCGACATGAAGATGCCGTAGGCGAGCAGGGGGCTTTCGATGAAGAGCTTCGGCCCCATGGGCACGCCGTGATACTGCAGCACGATCAGCATGACCGCCGCCGTGCTGCCGCCGGGAATGCCGAGCGTCAGCAGCGGCACGAGTGTCCCCGAGGTAACGCCGTTGTTGGCGGACTCCGGGGCGACAATGCCGGCCGGGTGGCCGGTGCCGTACTTCTCCGGCGTCTTGGAGAACATGCGCGACTGCTGGTAGGCGACAAAAGAGGCGATGGAAGCGCCGGCGCCGGGGGTGACGCCGATCACCAGGCCGACCAGCGCGGTCCAGATCGTCTCCCACCAGTGCTTCATCGCCAACCGCAGGCCATCCCAGGCGTCTGCCCAGGTCGCTTCCTTTGCGCGCGCCACGCCCTCACGGCTGACGACGGTCTCCTGCTCGATCATCACGAAAGCTTCGGAGAGCGCGAAGAGGCCGATCAGCGCGGGGATCAGCGGCATGCCGTCGAACAACTCCAGGAAACCGAAGGTGCCGCGCGGCGCCGCATAGATGTGGTCCGCCCCCATGGCGCCGAGCATGAGGCCGAAGAAGCCCGCGATGAGACCCTTGAGCGTGTCTTGCGAGGCGATCACCGCGATCAGCGTCAGGCCGAACAGCATGACGACAACCATCTCGACGCTGTGCATGTAGTAGCCGATGCGCGCCAGGTAGGGCATGGCGAACATCGTGATGATGGAACTGATGAGGCCGCCGAACACCGAGGCGAAGAAGCACAGCATCAAGGCCTGCTGGCCCTTCCCCTGCTGCGCCATGGGATAGCCGTCGAGCGTCGTCGCCGCCGCGCCGCCGGTGCCTGGAATGTTCACCAGGATGGCCGGGATGCCGCCACCCAGGTGCGTGGCGCAGTAGAGAGCGATCATGAAGGTCATGCCGATCTCGACATCGACAGCCAACGTGAAGGGCAGCAGGATGATGATGGTGTTGTGGGCGGCAAAGCCGGGCACCGCGCCGACGACGATGCCGAATACTACGGCCGGGAAGATGACCCACGAGAGACTGAGCGAGTGGCCAAAAAGCTGCCAGAAGAAATCGAAGCCTACGTCCATTGTTGGACCCTACCCTAGACCAGCCATTGCAGCAGCATCTCCACCGGCCCGTATGGCAGGCGGGTGTCGAGAGCCGCGATGAACAAGAGATAGCCGACGCTGCCGGCGGCGAGCGGGATGATCACCAGCGGCTTCACCTTGCGCACACCGAGCAGCAACATGCCCGACAGCAGGAACAGCATTACCGCCAGAGTGAAGCCGAGCCACGGCATCAGCAGGATGCTGAGCGCCGTGAGGCCGATGAAGGCCGATCGCAGCAACAGCTTCGATTGCGGCCTGGTAAGGCCTGTCGCCCTCAGCGTGGCGTCGCCACGCCAGACCTTCAAGGCCGTGCGCACCACCATGAGGCCCACCAGCAGCCAGATCGCGATCGCGATGAAGGTGCCCATCATCTGCGCTTCCCAGGGGAAGTCGGCGACGGTGTAGAGGTAGTACACCGCATAGGCGGCGGCCATCAGCGGCAGGATGAGATCCGCGCCGATCCCCTTGCGGTAGTGGCGCTTATCTTCGTGCTTCTCGTCCATAGGCCCTCGGTGAAAGCGGCCGGGCGGGCGGCCTTGCGGCCGCCGCGCCCGGTCCGGCGTTTCTTTTCAGGAAAGCGGAAGGCCGCCGGCTACTTGCCCGTCAGCAGCGATTCGTACTTCATGGCCAAGGCTAGAGTCTCCTCGGCGGAGGCCATGGCCCTCGCCTGGTCGCCGAAGTCGATGAAGGCAGTGGGCAGGCCCGCCTTCTTCACCGCTTCCGGATAGGCCGGATCGTCCTTCACCTTCGCCATGCTCGCCTTCAGCACCTCGACGCGGTCGGGAAACTGCTCGACCGCCTTGGTGTGCAGGCCGAAGGCGCGCGACGACGTCAGCTCCGGCAGCTTGGTGCCGAACACCGAGTTCACTGCCGGCGCGTTGCCGGTATCCTCCGGCGCCGGGTTCTTGCCGAAGGTCGTGAGGATCTTGACCTGCTCGCCGAGCTTGATCGGGTTGGCCAGCGGCAGGGCGCAGGCATCAACCTCGCCGGTCACCGCCGCCATGGCAGAGGGATTGCCGCCGCCGTAGGGCACGAGCTGGAAGTCGGCGCCGGTGGCTTCGCCGAGAGCGAGCACACCGATCGAGGCCGGGTGCGGCAGGCGGCTTACCGCGACATTGACGGTGCGCTTCTTGCCCTCGTCGACCAGTTGCTCGATGCTCTGGAACTGGGAATTCGCCGCCACGAAGAGCGACATCACCTCGGAGGAGATCTGGTTGATATAGACGAAGTCCTCACCCAGCTTCACCGACGGCTTCTGCAGGGCCTGCATGATGACTTCCGGGCCCAGGTTGGCAAACAGCAGGGTGTAGCAGTCCGGCTCCCGCTTGCCGCCGAAAACTTCGTAGCCGACCTGGCCGGCCGCGCCCGGGAAGAAGGCGTACTCGAAGTTGGTGTCGATGTGGTTCTTCCACACCGAGGTGAAGATGCGGACATCACGGTCGGCGCCACCGCCCTCGGCGGTGGGGATCAGGATCTCGATGTTGCGTTCCGGATAGGCCGCCCAGGCGGGACGACTGAAGGCGCCGGTCAGCACAGTGGCGCCCGCCAGGGTCGCCGTGCCGGCCATGAAGCTACGCCGCGTGGTCTTGAACTCAGTCATACTTTACCTCCCATTTGTTTCGCTGCGGCCCGGCGTGAGCGGCCAGAACCCTCCTCCCCCTCCGGGAGCAGCATCGGCAAATCTTGACCAATTATTCATTGGCTGCAATTGATTTTCAACCACCAAGTTAAGTAATTGAAAATTAATGAAACCATTCGGAACCAATTACAACCAATCCGCGGCGACTCCGCCAATGGGCCGCCGGCCGCCGCCGCGGCAGATTCCAGCCAGTGTCTACAGCCGGCAGCGGCTCGGCAACCCGAAGGTACCGCAGCCATGTCAGCCGCCGGACGATCGCTCCGCAGCTTTGGCGGCGACCGGCGGGCTCGCGAAGGAGGCGGAGGCCTCGCCACGGGCGTCCCGCTCGGCCTCGCGGGCGACCATGGCGTGGTCGAGATCACTGCGGTCCAGCAGGCCCGAAGGATCGTCCGCCGTCGGCATCGCCTCGGCGAACAGCAGGTAGCGCTCCTGTGCCACCGCATAGAGGCGCCGCAGCTCGGCCAGCGGGTCGGCGTGGTCGTCGCAGCGGAGGTCGAGCCAGGGATAGGCCTCGCCACGCACGATCTTCAGCGCCGCGGACTGCCGGCCGCGCTTGTCGCCGCCGGCGCGCTCGCCGGCTTCCAGGGCCACCAGCAGGCGCTCGGCCAACGGCAGGCCGGCATTGGCCTCGTAGGCCGCGAGCGCAGTCTCGATGACCGCGGGCCCCGCCAGCATGTTGCCGGCCACCGAAACGCCCTCGCCGACCACGTGACCGGCCCAGTCCACGCAATTCTCGCCGGTGAAGGCGACGCTGCGGCCGGCGGCATCGATCATGTGGACCTGGCGCGCCTGCCGGCCGGCATCGCGTGCCGTCACCGACCGCAACGCCTCCTCCACGCTGGCGCCGGCGGCCAGGAGCGCGAGGCCGTCGGTGCCGTAGAGCGGGCTGCAGAATGCCTGGGTGGCGATGGCGCCGACGCCGGCACGCAGATGCGGCACCAGCGCGCCGACGGCGAAGAAGCGGCTGGCCACGGCAACGCCGAGGTGGCCGCTCTGCGCGTCGCGGGCGACGATGGAATAGGTCATGACAGTCCCCTCCCCCTGCCCTTTAGCGGCCGATGGCGTAGGCCTGCATGAGGCGCGGCGTCGCCGCCGCCTTCAAGAGGCCGCTCTGCTCGCGCTTCGCAGCGGTGAGCCGGCCGATCTTCCATTCTTCCGCCTCTTCCACCTCATGGCCGCGCCGGCGCAGTTCCGCCAGCGTTTCCGGCCCGACGCTGCGCTCCACCATGACATGGCCGGGCTGGCGCTGGCGCGGGCAGAAGGAGGCCGGGAAGTGGGTGGTGTGGAACAGCGGCAGGTCGATGGCTTCCTGCAGGTTCAGCCCGTGATGCACGAGGCGGAGGAAGAAGGGAAGCTGCCACTGGTCCTGCTGGTCGCCGCCCGGGGTGCCGAAAGCGAGGGTCGGGCTCCCCTCGAAGAGCGCGAGGCTGGGCGTCAGCGTGGTGCGCGGGCGCTTGCCGGGCTCCAGGGAAGTGGGCAGGCCCTCGGTCAGCCAGAACATCTGGCCGCGCGAATTGAGCTGGAAGCCGAGCGACGGGACGGTCGGCGAGGACTGCAGCCAGCCTCCGGACGGCGTCGCCGAGACCATGTTGCCCCAGCGATCGATGACGTCGAGGTGGACGGTGTCGCCCGACCTTTCTACGCTGGGCTTTTCGGAGAGGTGCGCCATGGTCGGCTCGTAGATGCCGGTCTGCGAGATGCCCGCAGCCTCGATGACCGCCATGCCGCGGCGAAGCTGGTCCTCGAACCCGGGCACGCTGCCGGGGCGCAGGTCGTAGGAGGCGCTCTCGGAGATCAGCGCGCGCCGCGCGTCGTTGTAGCCACTCGAGAGCAGGTGCTCCAGCGGCACCGAGCAAAACTTCGGGTCGCCGTAGTAGATCTCGCGGTCGGCATAGGCAAGCTTCATCGCCTCGATGACGAGATGGATGAAGTCCGGCCCTGCCGAGTCCAGCCCGGCGAGGTCGAAGCCCTTCAGCAGCGCCAGCGACTGCAGCAGCACCGGGCCCTGTCCCCAGGGGCCCGTCTTGGCCACCGTCCAGCCGTGATAGTCGCAGGTGGCCGGCGGCTCCACAGTCGCCGCGAAACCGGCGAGGTCGTCGGCGCTCAGCACGCCCTTGTGGCGGCCGTCGCTGGCGTCCATCACCTCGGCTTCGCGGAAGAAGCCATCGATCGCCTCGGCGATGAAGCCGCGGTAGAAAGCATCGCGCGCCCGCTCGATGCCGGCCTCGCGGTCGGACGTCGCCTCCGCCTCGCGGACCACCTGCTTCCAGGTCTCCGCCAGAACCGGGTTGCAAAACAGGGCGCCGGCCGCCGGCGCCGTGCCGCCCGGCAGCCAGCGCTCGGCCGAGGTCGGCCATTCCTCCCGGAAGAAGTCGGCCATGTCGGCGATGGTTTCGGCGACGCGCGGCAACAGCGGATGGCCGTGCTCGGCATAGAAGATCGCCGGCTCCAGCACGTCGCGCACGCCGAGCGTCCCATAGTCGCGCAGCATCAGCATCCAGGCGTCGAACGCGCCGGGGATGACCGTGGCGAGCAGCCCGGAGCCGGGAATGAGGTCGAGGCCTTCGGAGAGGTAGTGCGCGATGGTAGCCTTGGCCGGCGCTGGGCCCTGGCCGCAGATCACCTCGACCCGGTCCTTCGCCTTGCTGTACAGGATCGCCGGCAGGTCACCGCCCGGCCCATTCAGGTGCGGCTCCACGATCTGCAGCGCGAAGCCGGTGGCGACCGCCGCATCGAAGGCATTGCCGCCGCGCTCGAGGATGGACATGCCGACCGCCGAGGCGATCCAGTGGGTCGAGGTGACGACCCCGAAGGTGCCGGTGATCTCCGGCCGCGTGGTAAAGTTCAACACGATACTGTCTCTGCCGTTGTTCGCTATTGGGTGGGTTCAGATCTCGCGCGGGTCGAGGGCATCGCGCAGACCGTCGCCGAGGAGATTGAAGCCGAGCACGACAAGGAAGATCGCCGCGCCGGGCCACCAGGCCATCCAGGGCGCCTGGGTGAGGAAGTTCTTCGCTACGTTCAGCATGGAGCCCCAGCTCGGCGCCGGCGGCTGCTGGCCGAGGCCGAGGAAGGAGAGCGCCGCCTCCAGGATGATGGCGGTGGCGATGGTGAGCGTCGCCTGCACCAGCACCGGCGCGAAAACGTTGGGCAGGATGTAGCGCAGGATGATGGCGAAGTCGGTGACGCCGACGGCGCGCGCGCCTTCCACATAGTCCTCCGTCTTCACGCTGAGCACCTGGCCTCGGGTGAGGCGGATGAAGATCGGCATTGCCGAAAGCCCGATCGCGATCATCGCATTGGTCAGGCTCGGCCCCAGGAAGGCGGCCAGCGCAATGGCGAGGATCAGAAAAGGCATCGCCAGCATGGCGTCGGTGATGCGCGAGATGATCTGGTCGATCCAGCCGCCGAAGTAGCCGGCGACGAGGCCGAGAGGCACGCCGAGGCTCACCGCCATGATCACCGAGATGACGCCGGCGATGAGCGAGGCGCGGGCGCCCCAGATCATGCGCGAGAAGACGTCGCGGCCGATCTCGTCGGTGCCCATGAGGTGCTCGAGCGATGGCGCCTTGCGCACCGCCGACCAGCTCGTCGCCGTCGGATCGTCAATCGGCAGCATCGGCGCCAGCAGCGCGATCACGACGAAAAACGCCACGATGGCAAAGCCGGCCAGCGCGCTGTGGCTCGTCTTCAGTTTCCGCCACGCCCGGCTGCGCGAGCGATAGCCGTCGGACGCCGGCCCCGCGGTGTCGGTCACAGCGCTCACAGCGAGCTCCTCATGCGCGGGTTGACCAGGAAATAGAGCACGTCGGCCACCAGGTTGATCAGGATGACGCCCACCGCGGCGCAGAGCACCACGCCCTGCACGACCGCATAGTCGCGCGTGAATACGGCATCGACGATGAGCTTGCCGAAGCCGGGGATGGTGAAGATCTGCTCGGTCAGCACAGCACCGCCCAGGAGCTCGCCGAACAACAGCGCGCTCAACGTCACCACCGGCAGCAACGCATTGCGGAAGGCATGCTTGATGACGACGGCGTGCTCGCGCACACCCTTGGCCCGCGCGGTGCGCACGTAGTCTGCCTTCATCACGCCGAGCATGGCGGAGCGGGTGTGCCGCATGAGGGTCGCGGCCAGCGAGGTGCCGAGCACGAAGGCGGGCATGATCATCGTCTCCAGCGAGCGCAGCGGATCGACGAAGAAAGACTCGTAGCCCGAGGCCGGCAGCCATCCTAGGTTCACCGAGACCAGGAGAATGAGCATGATGCCGAGCCAGAAGTTCGGCACCGAAAGGCCGGAGAGCGCCACGATGTTGGCGGCGTAGTCGATGACCGTCCCCTTTTTCACGGCCGACAGGATGCCGGCCGGGACACCGACGACGAAGGCGATGATCAGCGCCATGATGGCAAGCTGGATGGTGACCGGCAGCTTGTCGCCGATGAGGTCCAAGACCGGCTGGCTGGTTCGCAGAGAGACACCCATGTCGCCCTGCAGCACCGCCTTCATCCAGTAGACGTACTGGGTGATGACCGGCTCGTTCAGGTGGTATTTTTCGCGGATGAACTCGATCGACGCCGGATCGCGCTCCTCACCTGCCATAACCAGCGCGGGATCGCCCGGCAGCAGCTTCTGCAGGGTGAAGACGAAGATCGACACCAGGACCAGGGTGGGCACCGCGATCGCCAGGCGCCTGATGATGTAGGACAGCATAGGTCAGTTCCCGCGCGGGTTGGAGGCGGGGACCCGGCGAACGCCGGGCCCCCTCCTGCCTCAGGACGAGAACTTCACGCCCGCCAGCCGGATCATGCCATCCGGATAAGGAACGAAACCCTCGACTTTCTTGTCCAGCGCCCAGATCCAGGTCGGGTGATAGAGGTAGATGATCGGCATGTCCTCATTGAGGACCTTGCGCGCCGCGTCGTAGCGCGCCTTGCGATCCTCGTCGTTGCTGCTCTTGCGCGCCTCGTCCAGCAGCTTGTCCACCTCCGGGTTGCAGTACTTCGAATCGTTGATGCCGCCCTTGCAGGTGACGAACTGGTGCAGGTTGCCGTCGGGATCGATGCGGCCCGACCAGCCGACCTGGCTGGCCTGGTAGGTGCCGGCGCTCTGCGCGGCGAGCAGGGCGGCGAACTCCATGGACTTCAGCTTCACGTTGAAGCCGGCCTCGGCGACCATAGCCTGCACCACCTGCATGACCTGGGTCTGCACCGGGTTGTTGGCGACCTGAACCTCGATGTCGAAGGTTTCGTGCCCGGCCTCCTTCATCAGCGCCTTGGCCTTCTCCAGATCGCGAGCCGGGATCGGCACTTCGGTGTCGTACCACGGGCTGTTCGGCGGGAACGGCTGATTGCCCGGCGCGAAGACGCCCTCGAAGACCACCTGGTTCAGCGCCTCGCGGTCGATTGCGAGCGAGAAGGCCCGGCGCAGGCGGGCGTCCTCGCCGAAGGGGTTCTTCGAACGATCCCCATTGCCGACATTGGCTGTGATGCCCTGGTAGCCGAGCCCGATCGCCTGCGCGTACTGCAGATCGGCATCGGACTTCACCCCGGCGGCATCGGTGGCCGCCAGACGCTCCAGCATGTCGAGATCGCCGGAGCGCAGGTTGGCGAGCCGGACGGTGGTGTCCGGAATCGGCAGGAAGATCACCTTGTCGAAGTGATAGGCGTCAGCATTCCAATACTCGGCAAAACGCTCCAGGACGATGCGGTCCTGCGCCACCCGCTCGACGAACTTGTAGGGGCCTGAGCAGATCGGCTTGGCGCCGAAGTCGGCGCCGGCGGCCTCCGCGGCGGTTGGCGAGATCATCATGCCGGAGCGGTCGGCGAGCTGCGCCAGCAGCGTCGCGTCGGGCGCGCTGAGGTTCATCTGCACCTGGTAGGGACCGGTGACCGCGACGCTCTCGATCGACTTCACCTCGCTCTTGCGGCGACTCTCCGGCAGAGTCTTGGAGCGCTCGATATTGGCCTTCACCGCCTCGGCGTCGAAAGGCGTGCCGTCGTGGAAGACGACGCCTTCGCGCAGGTCCATGGTCAGCACCTTGCCATCATCCGACCACGACCAGCCGGTGGCAAGCTGCGGGATGATCTTCAGCTCCGGCGTGATGTCGACCAGCTTGTTGCAGAGCGAAGTGTAGACGATACGGCCGACGAAGGTGCGCGACTGGTCCGGATCGAGCACATCCGGATCGTCCTGTAGGCCGATGCGCAGATCGGCGGCGAGCGTCGGCGACGCCAGCGTGCCGGCGGCAAGCAGGGCAGCAAGTAACATTCGATGCATTGTGCGGTTCTCCTCTTTTATGATGTCGTCGACCCGGCAGCCGCGGCTGTCCGGAGCCTCTCCTGTTGTTCGCTTCTGTCCCGGTAGAGCGCAAAGCGGCGCTCGGCGGCAGCCGTGCGGCCGGCCTCGCCGTCGAGCCGCGGTGCCACTGCAGCGGCCTGGCGCCAATGATGGCAGGCGACGAAGCGGTCGCCTCCCACCAGGGTGAGGTCCGGCTTCCGCTCGCTGCAGAGCGCCGTCGCGAGGGGGCAGCGGGTGTGGAAGCGGCAGCCCGGCGGCGGCGCCAACGGCGACGGCACATCGCCCTTGAGGCTTGCCGTCATGGCGCGGCGGTGCGGCGAGGGCACCGGGATCGCGCGCAGCAGCGCCTGGGTGTAGGGGTGCCGCGGCTGCTCGAACAGCGCCGCCGTATCGGCCAGCTCGACGATCTCGCCGAGATACATGACGGCGACGCGGTCGCTCATGTGGCGGATGACCGCCAGGTCATGGGCGATCAGGATGAGCGTCAGCTCGAACTCCTCCTTCAGGTCCTCGAGCAGATTGATGACCTGGGCCTGGACTGAGACATCGAGCGCGGAGACCGGCTCGTCGCCGATCACCACCTTGGGGCCGCTGGCCAGCGCGCGAGCGATGCCGATGCGCTGACGCTGGCCGCCGGAAAATTCGTGCGGGTAGCGGTCGGCGAACTCGGGGCGCAGGCCGACACGCGCCAGAAGCTGGCCGACGCGCCGCCGGCGCTCCTGCCGGGAACCCATGCCATGCACGCGCAGCGGCTCCTCCACCAGCGTGCCGACCGTCATGCGCGGGTTCAGCGACGAGAAGGGGTCCTGGAAGACGAACTGCAGGTCGCGGCGCAGGCCGCGCATCTCCCGCTCCGACAGGGCGCCGATGTCACGGCCTTGGTAGAGCACCTGCCCGGTTGTCGGGCGGATGAGGCGCACCAGCAGGCGCGCCAGCGTCGACTTGCCGCAGCCGCTCTCGCCGACCACCGCCAGGGTCTCGCCACGCCGCACCGCGAGGCTGATCCCATCCACCGCGCGCACCACCCGCTTCTCGCCGAGCCAGGTGCTGCCGCTGCCGAAGTGGCGGCTGACCTCTCTCGTCTCGAGGATGATGTCGGGCGTGACGGTCATGATGCCGCCGCCGCGCCGGATGTCTCGATCGGTGCGTGGATGCAGGCGGCGGCATGACCGGGGCCGAGCGTTCGCAGCGCCGGCACCGCTCTGCTGCAGGTCGGGGTGGCGAAGGGGCAGCGCGGCGCGAAGCGGCAGCCCGGCGGCAGCGCGTCGACCGTCGGCACCATGCCCGGGATCGCCGCCAGCCGTCCGCTGCGCCCACCGACCGACGGCACCGAGCTCATCAGGCCGATGGTGTAGGGATGCTGCGGATCGTCGAAGATCGCCTCGACCGGGCCCGCCTCGACGATGTGCCCGGCGTACATCACCGCGACGCGATCGGCGATCTCGGCGACGACGCCGAGGTCATGGGTGATCATGATAAGCGCGGTTCCCGTTTCCTGCTGCAGCGTGCGGATGAGGTCCAGGATCTGCGCCTGGATGGTGACATCGAGCGCGGTGGTGGGCTCGTCGGCGATCAGCAGGCGCGGGTCGTTGGCCAGCGCCATGGCGATCATCACCCGCTGGCGCATGCCGCCGGAAAGCTGGTGCGGATACTCGTCGAGGCGTTGCCGGGCGGCCGGTATCTTCACCCGCTCCAGCATCTCCACCGCCCTGGCGCGCGCTTCCCTGCGGGAAACCGGACGGTGGCGCAGCACCACCTCGGCAATCTGGTCGCCGATGCGGTAGACCGGGTTCAGCGAGGTCATCGGCTCCTGGAAGATCATCGAGATGCGATCGCCGCGGATCTCGCCGATCTTCCGCGACGGCAACCGCAGCAGATCCTGCCCCTCGAAGGCGGCGCGTCCGCCGACCACCTCGATCGGCGGGCGCGGCAGCAGGCCCATGAGCGCCAGCGCGGTCACCGACTTGCCGCAGCCGCTCTCGCCGACAATGGCGAGGGTCTCGCCTGGGCCGATCGAGAAAGAAACCTCGTCGACGATGTTTGCGCGGTTGTCCTGCAGGCGCAGGGAGAGGCCTTCGACCTCGAGAAGGGGGTGCCGCTGCGGCGCTACCGCGAGGCCAGGGGCGGCTTCAGTCGGCATCGGCAAGGGCCCCGCCCAGGGCTCCGGAGGTCTGCAGCAGCAGACGCTCCTGCAGCGCGAGAAGGTGCCGGCGCATCGCCTTTTCGGCCGCCAGCGGATCACGCCGTTCGATGGCGTCGAGCACCTCGTCGTGCTGGGCCGTATAGAACGAGACGCGCTCCTCGGTGCGCAGCGCCTCGCGCACGTGGCGCCAAGTCTCGTCCTGGCGCACGTGGTCGACGACGTCGAAGAGCGCGAGGAAGAGGGCGTTGCCGGCGACGGTAGCGATGGCGCGGTGCAAGGCGCTGTCCCACAGCTCGCGCCCGTCGAGATCGTCGGCGGCGACCACCTTGGCCGCCAAGCTGCGCATCCAGGCGACGTCGGCGGGGGTGGCGCGCAGCGCGGCGAGCTGGGCCAGCGCCGGCTCCAGGCGCAACCGCACCTCCATGACCTCCAGCATGTTGGAGACCTCGGGCAGCTTCTTCAGGTGGTGCTCCGCCCGGTGCGGCTCCGCGCCGATGAAGGTGCCGGCGCCCTGGCGGCGCCAGATGCGGCCCTCCGCTTCCAGCACCTCGAGCGCGCGGCGCACCGCCCGGCGGCCGACGCCGATCTGCTCGGCGAGCTCCCGTTCGGTCGGCAACTGCCGCCGCCCTTCCTGCTCGAGCTGGTCGACGATGCCGCGCAGGCGCTCCAGAGCCAGGCTGGAGTTGCGCCGGATCGGCTTCTCTTCGATAGACACGGCTTCCCTGTTCTTAAGCGACCAATTTATTTTGGTCTCATTATTGGGCGCAGGTGTCCGCGCTGACAAGCTCAGTTTTCAAGGGAATCGAACGCAAGCCTATAGTGACCTATTGGTTAGGTCTCTCTAGAGCAGGTCAGGGTCGACGGAATCGCCTTCGGCGATCCATCGACCCTGTGAATCTGCTCTACCCTTTTGAAGTAGATCGGATTCACGTGGTCAGACGGAACCGCTGCGCGGTTCCGTCTGACCACGATCCGATCTAGTCGACCCGCTGCTCGTGCCGTGCCGTCAAGTGCTCGGCGATGCGGCGGTAGGCGACGTAGTACTTGTAGATGTTGCGCACGTAGATGACCGGCTCGCGACTGACCGCCCGGGCTATGGCCAGCTCGACGTTGTCGAACCAGACATCGGGATCGAGGCCCATCTTCGCCGCCAGCCGGCGCGCCTTGGCAACGTTGCCGGGGCCCGCATTGTAGGCAGCGAAGCTGAACGCCACGCGGTCGAAGTCGCTCATCTGGGGCTCGCTGAAGTAGCGGTCGCGCAGGAAGCGCAGATAGCGCACGCCGGCATGAATGTTATTGCGCTCGGTCGTGATGTCGGGGATGCCGACGTTGGGGTCGGCGGCCGTGGAGGGGAGGAGCTGCATGATGCCGATGGCGCCGGCCTTGCTGCGCGCGCTCTGGTCGAGCTTCGATTCCTGGTAGCCCTGGGCGCCGACCATCAGCCAGTCGAAGCCGTACCGGTCACCGTATTCCTGAAACAGCACGACAAGGTCGGTCAGGCGGTCCTCCGCCTCGGTGTTGAGCGCCTTCTCCGCCCACTTTGTGCTCTTCAGGTACTTATGCAGGACGATGTTGCCGGTCCTGGTGCCCTTATGCGCCTGCGCCACGAAGCCGTTCACCGCGGCCGCGAGCTGCGAGCTGTCCTTGCGGAAGGCCCAGGCGATACTGTTGGGCCCGCTGACGGCCAGGTCTTTGTGCACCACGATGTTGTCGAAGATGCGCGCCACGAAATCGGCCAGCCCCTCGTCGGCCACCGTGGCAGGCAGCAGCCCGGCATTCACCATCTCGATCAGATCCTCGGTGTTGAGGATCTCATCGGCCGCGACCACCGTCAGCGCCGCCTCGCCCGCCTCGCCGCGCGCCGCGTTCAGCGCCGCCAAGTGGGTGAAATAGCTGCTCGACGGGCGCACGTGGATCTCGGTTGCCGCCAGGGCGTCGAAGCCGGTGCCGGCGGGAATCTCCGGGCCGGTGATCACCACCTCGTTCACCTCGGTCGCGAAGGGCTGGCTGAAGTCGACCAGCCGCGCGCGCTCCTCGGTGACGGTCAGCGAGCCCGCCGCGACATCGGCCCTGCCGTCGGCCAGCAACTGGAAGATTTCGTCGCGCCGCGTCGGGACGACCACCATGGTCAACTCGCTGTCCTTCAGGCCCAGATGCTTTTTCAGATGCTTCTCGAAGGCGAGCGCCAGATCGTAGGTGACCCCCTTCTGGGTCGGGCCATCGAGGAAATAGGTCGCGATGCCGTAGGGGATCGCGACGCGAATCATGTTGCGGGCAACCATGCCGTCGAGGTCGCCGGTCCAAGGCTTCAGGGCGCTTTTCAGAAGGGCCGCCTCGGCGAGGACTTCATCGTCGTCGGCGGTTTGGGCCGGCACGGCCGGCGCCGCCATCAGCAAAGCAATCAGGAAAGCAGCAGAGGGAACGACCGAAGCGAGGATTCTCATGGCACTACTCCAAAGCAGCACCGGGCGATCGACAACCGCAACTATAGCGTTCAGCCAGCAGCGCCAGCAAGATGCAACGCGAGGTGCCGCCGCATTGCGTTTCTCATGGAAATGTTCCTACTGCGGCGGCGACAGGAGATGCAAGGTTCCCGGCAGCGACGTCTCGCCTTTTGACATTGCCTCGGCGCCCTTCGTGAAGACGGCGACGACGAACATGACTCCAAACCGCAAAGGAGACCGATTAGTGGCAGTGAGCATCGTCGAGACAGCGCCGATCGAAGGCCAGAAGCCGGGCACCTCGGGGCTGCGCAAGCAGACCCGCGTGTTCATGCAGCCGCATTACCTGGAAAACTACGTGCAGGCGATCTTCGACGCCATCGGCGGAGTCGAGCGCAAGACACTGACGCTCGGCGGCGACGGACGCTACTTCAACGACCGCGCGATTCAGACCATTCTGCGAATGGCAGCCGCAAACGGCGCCGCGCGGGTGCTGGTGGGACAGAACGGCATCCTGTCGACGCCGGCGGCCTCAGCCGTTATCCGCGCGCGCAAGACCGACGGCGGCCTCATTCTCTCGGCCAGCCACAATCCCGGCGGCCCGGAGGGCGACTTCGGCCTCAAGTACAACATCCCCGCCGGTGGCCCGGCGCCGGAGGGCATTACCGAGGCGATCTACCGGCGCACGCAGGAAATCCGCGCGTATCGCATCTCGGACGCGGCCGACATCGACATCTCGCGCCTCGGCCAGACCAAGGTGGACGGCCTGGCGGTGGAAGTGGTCGACCCGGTGGCCATCTACGCCGACCTCATGCGCTCGCTGTTCGACTTCGAGGCGATCCGCGCGCTCATCGAGTCCGGCTTCACCCTGCGCTTCGACGCCATGCATGCCGTCACCGGCCCTTATGCCAGGGCGATCCTGGAAGAGGCCCTCGGCGCGCCAGCCGGCAGCGTCGTCAATGCAACGCCGCTGCCGGACTTCGGCGGCGGCCACCCCGACCCGAATCCGGTCTACGCCAAGGAACTCGTGGACCTGATGATGGGGGCGACGGCGCCCGACTTCGGCGCCGCCTCGGACGGCGACGGCGACCGCAACATGATTCTCGGCCGCGGCATCTACGTCACCCCTTCCGACAGCCTCGCGGTGCTCACGGCCAATGCCCACCTGGCGCCGGGCTATGCGAGCCGCGTGAAGGGCGTGGCCCGCTCGATGCCGACCAGCCGCGCCGCCGACCGGGTTGCGCGCAAGCTCGGCATCGACGCCTTCGAGACGCCGACCGGCTGGAAGTTCTTCGGCACGCTGCTGGATGCCGGGATGGCGACGCTCTGCGGCGAGGAGAGCGCCGGCACCGGCTCCGATCATCTGCGCGAGAAGGACGGCCTCTGGGCGGTGCTGCTGTGGCTCAACATCCTGGCACGGCGCCGGCAGCCGGTGCGCGAGATCCTGGCGCAGCACTGGCGCGACTACGGGCGCGACTACTACACCCGGCACGACTACGAAGGCGTCGACAAGGCGGCCGCCGAGGCGCTGATGGACGATCTGCGGGCGCGGCTGGCCAGGCTGCCTGGCCAGCGTTTCGCCGGCCTCACGGTGAGCGAGGCCGACGACTTCGCCTATACCGACCCGGTCGATGGCTCGACCGCGACGGCCCAGGGCGTGCGTATCCTCTTCGCGGAAAACGCCCGCGCGGTCTTCCGCCTGTCCGGCACCGGCACCGTGGGCGCCACCCTGCGCATCTACCTGGAACGCTTCGAGGACGACCCCGCGCGCCTGGAGGGAGATCCACAGCAGAACCTGGCCGCGGTGATCGCTGCCGCCGGCGAGATCGCCGGCATCACCGAGCGGCTCGGGCGTGATGCCCCCGACGTGCGCACGTGAGCGCTTCGCAACGGCTGGTGAGAAAAACACCGCCGTGGCCTGGACCTTGCCATGGCGGTCAGGCGCGCCCGTGGCGGGAAAGGCCGGCGACCGCGCCTCAGCCCGCGCCGGGGCCGGGGGAGAGGTGCAGCGGGCCGTAGCGCAGCACGAAGAGCCCGAAGGCGAGGACCCAGAGCAGCCCGGAGCCCCACAGCAGGGCGGTGTAGAACTCCGGCAGCGCGGTAGCGGCCACCCGAATGGCGGCGGACGCGGCGACTGACAGATAGATCACTGCCGTGGCAGCGTCGGCTTTCAGGGCGCGCCCGGTATGCCCGAGGGTCGCCCGCGTCATCACGGCGAGGGTCATCCCTCCGACGGCCCCGGCGGTCAAAGCGTGCAGGCCTGCCGTCTGCGTCAGCAGCATCGGCAGCAGCACGCCCAGGCCCAGCAGCAGGAGGCCGAGCGGCAGCCAGAGAAAGCCGAGGTGGAGGGACCACACCAGAGGCTCGGAGAGAGTCTGCTGGCCCTGCCAGCGGGCAAGGCGGGCGAGCTGCAGGGCGCCCGCAGCCAACAGGGCGGCGCCGGTGAGGGCATGATCCGGCGCGCCGACCCAGGCCGCCAGCCCGACCAGGCTCGCCAGCAGGCAGAGCTTGTCGTAGAGACCGAAGGCGGCCGGCAGGGCCGAGGCGCCACGCTTGACCAGCCAGTTCCGGGTAAAGCTCGGGATGACGCGCCCGCCGATGAGGCCGATCAGCATGGCGAGCACGGCGATGCCGAGACGCTCGCCTGTCGCCGCCGTGTCCGCTAGCCCGGCGACCTCGAGGTGCATCAGGACATTGGCGCCGATGAGCAGCAGCAGCGCCAGCATCAGCGGCAGATTGCGCCAGTTGCGCCCGGCGACAATCTCGCGCAGAGCGGCCGCCATCAGGAGCACGACGAAAGCGATATCGATGACGGCCGCCGGCCAGATGCCGATGGCCCCGGACGCGGCGACCGCGACACGCCCGGCGATCCAGGCCGCGAACAGACCCGCCAGAGGCAGACCCTGCAGCGGCAGCCGCCCGGTCCAATTGGGAATGGCCGTCAGCAGAAAGCCGGCGACCACGGCGCAGCCGAAGCCGAAGATCATCTCGTGGCCGTGCCAGGCGACGGGATCGAAGGCGGTAGGCACCGTGAGCCCGCCGTGGAACACCGTCAGCCACAACGGCACCGCAACGGCTGCCCACAGGCCGGCCGCCAGGAAGAAAGGCCGGAACCCCTGGCGGAACAGCGCCGGACCGGCATGGCTGCGGTAGCGGGGAACGGCGGTGCGGGTAGCAGGCATGTCGGCGAATACCTTGTTTTGCGGGCAAGGTGGATCATGGCCTTCTTCGCCAGAAGATAGTTTGTCGCAGCGCAAACTGCGACACATGAGCTGGCAAAAGGCGCCCGGCGCCTACGGAAGCGACCCGTCAGTTGGCGTTGGCGGCCCCGGCCATGCGCTTCATGATGAGGTCGCGGCGCGACGGCAGCAGGGTAGCGAGAAAGCGGCCGACCAGGCGGCGGCCGGCCGCCTTGTCCATGGCGTCCGGCGTCACGTGCATGCGGATCCACATGCCGTCGGTGATGGTGTCGAGCGCCTCCGCAAGAGCCTCGGCCGACCAGGCCGGGTCGACGATGAGATCCTCGGCCTGCTTGCAGAGCGCCAGCAGCACCTCGGTGTGCTCCTGGTCGTAGATCTCGCAGATTTCGGCGAAGGTCGGCCGCGCCTTGGCTTCGCCCCAGAAGGAGTTCCACAGCGCGAGGTGGCGGCGGTTGCAGATCCGCTCGTCGAGGTCGGCGCCGACCAGGGCAAGGATCTTCTCGACCGGATCGTCGGGCGCCTCCGCCAAGGCGGACCGCCAGACCTTGTTGTACTCCTCGTAGTGGTACTTCAGGGTCTCGGCCAGCAGGGCCTGCTTGTTCTGGAAGTAGAAGACGGCAACGCCCTGGGAGAGGCCCGCTCCATCGGAGACCGTGGCCAGGGTGGTCGCCGAGAGGCCATGCTCGACAATGGAATCGATGGTCGCCTCGATGAGCTGCCGCCGCCGCTTGGCCGCATTCTCGGTGCGCTCACGCCGCGGCCTGCCGGCCGCTGCCTTGGCTGCCATTCCGTCCCCCTCCTTCGCGGCCGAGCCGCCGCCTGAACCACCATTGTCAGCGCTGGCCGTGTTAGCGCAGGCCATGGTTAGAACAAGCGCCGGTGCCTTTCCAGCGCATAATTTTATTTAAGCGCTCAAAAAAAATATAGACCCGCAGCAGGCCCTTGTCTAAGCTCCGTCCAAGCTCGTGAGAGCACAGGGGAGGCAGAGGCATGTCGCGCTATGACGTTATTGTCGTGGGTGCCGGCCACAACGGCCTCACCACTGCCTGCTACCTGGCGAGAAGCGGCCTCAAGACCCTGGCGCTGGAGCGCAGCGACCACATCGGCGGCGCCGCGACCAGCCGCGAGCTCTATCCCGGCTGGACCTACTCCAACTGCTCCTACGTCTGCAGCCTGCTGCGGCCGGAGGTAGTGCGCGACCTCGACCTGCCGCGCCACGGGCTGCAGGTCATCCCCTACGAGAGCGGCGCCACCTTCACCAGCGATGGCGGCTACTTCGCCTACTACTCGGACCACCACGCGCTGCGCCGCGAGCTCGCCCGCTTCTCCCGCCGCGACGCCGACAACTACGAGCGCTACGCCCGCGCGGTGATGCGGCAGTGCCGCTTCATCAAGCCCTTGCTGCTCCGCACCGCGCCCGACCCGGTAAGCAACCGGCCACGCGACCTCGCCGAACTGCTGTATCTCGGCAAGCGCTTTCACGACCTCGGCGAGCGCGAGATGGCCGAGACGATCCGCTTCTGGACCATGTCGATCGGCGAATTCCTCGACCAGTACTTCGAGACCGAGGTGGTGAAGGCCCATTTCGCCGGCTCCGGCATCATCGGGACCGGGCTCGGGGTCTACTCGCCGGGCACCGCCTATGTGCTGCTGCATCACTACATGGGCGAGGTCGACGGCACCATTGGCGCCTGGGGCTTCACGCGTGGCGGCATGGGCGGCGTCACCCAGGCGATGGCGCGGGCGCTCCGCGAGGCCGGCGGCGAGATCCGCAGTGGCGCCGCAGTCGAGCGCATCCTCAGCAGCAACGGCAAGGTCAAGGGCGTGGTGCTGGAGAACGGCGACGAGCTGGAAGCGCCGACGGTGATCTCCAACATGGATGTCCGCCGCACCTTCCTGCGGCACGTCGATGCCGCCGAGCTGCCCGGCGATTTCGTGAAGGCGGTGAAGCGCTTCAAGATCCGCGGTTCCTCGGCGAAGCTGAACATCGCGCTCGACGGCTTTCCCACCTTCCCTGCCGCGCCCGATGACGCGCCTTTCCTCAAAGGCGACCTGCACGCCTCGGAGTCGCTGGCCGAGCTGGAGCGCGCCTACGACGACTGGAAGGCCGGGCGGTGGTCGGCCGAGCCCTACTTCGACATGCTGATCCCCACCGCCATCGATCCCACCATGGCACCGCCCGGCAAGCACATGATGACGGTCTTCGTGCAGTACGCGCCCTACGAGCTGGCCTCCGGCGAGCCTTGGGATGGGCCGGCGCGCGAGGCTCTGGCGGAGACCGTCATCGCCAAGATCGCCCGCCACAGCCCCGACTTCCGCGACCTCATCCTGCACAAGGAGGTGCGCACGCCCTGGGATATCGAGCGCGAGGTCGGCCTCACCGAAGGCAACATCTTCCAGGGCGAGCTGACCTTCGACCAGATGTTCTTCAATCGCCCGGTGCCCGGCTACGCCGACTACCGCACGCCGATCAGGGGGCTCTACCTCTGCGGCTCCTCCAGCCACCCCGGCGGCGGCGTGATGGCGGCGCCTGGTGCCAACGCAGCGCGCGAAGTGCTCCGCGATCTCGGCATGAAAGCGCGGGAGCGCGCCGCATGAGCGGCTACGACGCCATCGTCATCGGTGCCGGACACAACGGCCTGGTTGCGGCGGTGATGCTCGCCCGCGCCGGCCGCCGCGTGCTGGTGATGGAGAAGAACGAGGAGCTGGGAGGCGCCGCCGCCGGCTACGAGCTGGCGCCCGGCTTCCGCGCGCCGCGCTATGCCCACCTGCTGCCC
>DATCXZ010000027.1:0-11353 GCA_036570545.1 Kiloniellaceae bacterium | reverse complement strand
CCGATCTGGGGGCCGGCATGGCAGCCAACGAAGCCCGCGGCCTCGACTTCCGGCCGCCCGGCGGCGAAAGCCCGCGCGACGTGCAGGACCGCCTGCGCCCCCTGCTCGCGGAACTCGCCGACGCCGGCGAGGACGTTGTCGCGGTGAGCCACAAGGGCGTGCTGCGCGCGCTCTATGCTCTCGCCTCCGGCTGGGACATGCGGGGCAAGCCTGCTACGAAGCTGGCGGACGCCTGCGCCCAGGCGTTCACGCTCGAAGCCGGCGGCGTGCCCCGGGTCGAGCGCCTCAACATCCCTCTGACCGGCGCTCCGAGCCGTGCCGCGGGACTGTCGTGATGAGCGCGCGCGCCGACGTCCTGCTCTACGTCCAGCACCTGCTCGGCATCGGCCACATCCGCCGCGCCGCGGTCCTGGCCCGTGCCTTTCACCGGGCCGGCCTGAAGGTCGTCTTCGTGACCGGCGGGTTTCCCGTCCGCGGCCTCGCGCTCGACGGCGTGGAGGTGGTGCAGTTGCCGCCGGCACGCAGCGCGGACGAGACCTTCGCTGTCATCCTCGACGAGGCGGACCGGCCGGTCGACGCCGCCTGGAAGGCGCGCCGGCGGGACCTGCTGCTGGCAACCTATCGCCGCAGCCGGCCGCGTGTGGTGATGACCGAGCTGTATCCCTTCGGTCGCCGCAAGATGCGTTTCGAGCTGGACCCGCTGCTGGAGGCTGCACGCGGCGACGACCCGCCTGCGCTCGTCGCGTGCTCGCTGCGCGACATCGTCAACCGGCCGGAGCGCGCCGAGAAGGCGGCCTGGATGGTGGACCGCTTCATGCGGCTCTACGACCTGCTCTACGTGCATGGCGACCCGCGCCTGTTCCGCCTGGAGGACAGCTTCCCGGAGTTCGCCGCCCTGGACGGGCGGCTGCACTACACCGGCTTCGTGACCGAGGCCGAGGCCGCGGTGTCGGCCGCCCGGAGCAACGGGCGCCACGGGGCGCCTGGCAGTGGGGAGGTCATCGTCTCCGCCGGCGGCGGCGCGGTCGGCGCGGCCCTCCTGCGCTGCGCCCTGGCTGCACGGCCGCTATCGCCCCTGGCAGAGACGCCCTGGCGCCTGCTGATCGGCCCCAACGTGCCGGAGGAGGAGTTCCGCGCCATCGCCGCGACGGCTGCCCCCGGAATCACCGTCGAGCGCGCGCGCAGCGACTTCGTGGAACTGTTGTGTCGCGCCCGCCTGTCGATCAGCCAGGGTGGCTACAACACCCTCATGGAGGTCCTGGCAACGGGGGTGCCCGGCGTGGTGGTGCCCTTCGCCGGCGGCAGCGAAACCGAGCAGACCCAGCGCGCCCGGGCGCTCGCCGCCCAGGATCTCCTCACCGTGGTGCCCGAAGACGGCCTCGACCCGGCGCGCCTTGCCGACGGCATCGTGAGGGCTCTGGCGCAGGGCGGCTCTCACGGCAGGGCACCGTTCCGCCTGGACGGCGCCGAAGAGACCACCCGGCACCTGATCGCCCGCATGGAAGCCGCCGCCGCATGAACGCCGAGACCGCCGCCTGGCGCGACCTCGACCAGGAACTCGATGTCTGGACCGCCGCCGGCCGCGCGGCGGAGATGTGGTGGCGCGACGACGACGCAGGGCAGCCCTGCCCGGCGCTGGAACGGCTGCTCGACTGCGCCGCCGCCTGCCGGGCGCCGCTTGCCCTCGCCGTGATTCCGGAGCGCGCGGAGGCCAACCTGGCTGCAACCTTGGCGGCGCATCCCGCCGACCCGGTCGTGCTGCAGCATGGCTATGCCCACACCAACCACGCGCCCGCCGGCGCGCAGAAGTGCGAACTGGTCGATCCGGCATTGCGGCCGGCCGTGCTCGACGAGCTTGCCCGCGGCCGCGAGCGGCTGGCGGCGCTGTTCGGTCCGCGTTCGCTGCCCGTGATGGTGCCGCCATGGAACCGCATCGATGCGGCCTTGGCGGAGCGGCTTCCTGGCCTCGGCTTCGCGGCCTTGTCCACCTACCAGGCACGCACGACGGCAACAGCGGCGCCGGGACTTGTGCAGACAAATTGCCACCTCGATATCCTGCGGTGGAAGCCGGAGAGACGATTTCTCGGGACAGAGGCTTCGCTCGGGCTGCTGACGGCCCACCTCGCCGCCAAGCGCCGCGGGACAGCCGATGCAACCGAGCCCAGCGGCATCCTCAGCCATCACCGGGCGCACGACGAGGCGGCCTGGCACTTCCTCGCCGAAGTGCTGGAGCGACTGACGCGACATCCGGCCGTGCGCCTGCTGCCGGCAACCGCCGTCTTCGCCGCGCCGCCCGTTCGGGAGCTTCAGGCATGAGACAGCTCCGCTACCCCGCCCGCGCGCTGTACGGCGACTACCTGCGCAGCGCCGCCGGCATCGCGGTCGGCCTCGGGGTGCTGCTGGCGGTGCCGCCGAGCCTGTTCATCGTCGTCATCTTCGGGCCGCTCACCGTCCTCTTTGCCATCTTCGGCCTACGCACGCTGCATCGCCACAGCCTGCGGGTGGCGGTGAGCGACGAGGCCATCGCGTGCCGCGGTGCCGCCACCAAGATCATTCCATGGCACGAGCTCAGCGTCCTGAAGTTGCGCTATTTCGGGTCGCGGCGCAGCAAATGGCGGCCGGCCGGCAGCGGCTTCATGCAACTCACGGTGAGGGGCGCCGGCCACGCCATGACCTTCGAGTCCTCCATCGAGGGCTTCGACTGGCTGGCGGGACGGGCGGCCGCCGCGATGCGGGCGCGGGGCCTGGAGCTGGATCCAGCCACCGCCAGCAACCTTATCGAGCTGGGCATCGATCCGGACGATCCCGGCCCCGGGGCCGGAACCCCAACTGACGGGTGCGGTTCACCCTCAAACATCCTATAAACGCTGCCGACAGAACGACTTCAGACAGAAATCAGGGGCCAGAGGTAGCAAACGTGCGGGATCTGCTGCGCATAAGGGATCTGCGGATCAGCTTCGTGCTGCCGGAAGGCAGGCTCGAAGCCGTCCGCGGCGTCAGCTTTCGCGTCCCCGCCGGCAAGACGGTCGCGCTGGTGGGCGAGTCGGGCTCCGGAAAGTCCGTCGTCAGCCAGGCGATCATGGGCATCCTGCCACGCACCGCGCGCATCGACGCCGGGCGCATCCTGTTTCACGACCCGGTGCTGGCCGCCGATCGTGCCGAGACCATGATCGACATCGCCGGCCTGGCGCCCGACAGCCCCCAGATGCGCGCCATCCGCGGCGCGCGCATCTCCATCGTCTTCCAGGAGCCGATGACGTCTCTGTCGCCGGTTCATACCGTCGGCAATCAGATCAGCGAGGCGCTGCATCTGCACCGCAAGGTCAGTCGCGCCGAGGGCGAGTCGCTGGTGCGCGAGATGCTGCATCTGGTCGGCTTCCCCGATCCTGCCAAGGCGATGAAGACCTATCCCTTCGAGCTGTCCGGCGGCCTGCGCCAGCGCGCCGTGATCGCCATGGCGCTGGTCTGCCGCCCGGCGCTGCTCATCGCCGACGAGCCGACGACGGCGCTCGACGTCACCATCCAGGCGCAGATCCTGAAGCTGCTCAAGGACCTGCAGGCCGAGCTCGGCATGGCGGTGCTGATCATCACCCACGATCTCGGCGTGGTCGCCAACGTGGCCGACGAGGTGGTGGTGATGTACCATGGCGAGATCGTGGAGAGCGGCGCCGCGGAGGATATCTTTCAGACTCCGCAACACCCCTACCTCAAGGCGCTGCTGCGCGCCGTGCCGCGCTTCTACATGAGGCCGGGCGAACGTCTGGTTCCGATCCGCGAGATCAGGCAGCAGGGCGACAGCTCTTTCTTCGGCAAAGCCACCGTGCACGACACCTCAGGCGGTGGCCCGTTGCTGAAGGTGGAGCACGTCAGCAAGTCGTTCTCGATCCGCAAGGCAGGACTGCTCGGCGGCGACACCTCCGGCACCGTGCTGGCCGTCGACGACGTGAGCTTCACGGTGAAACGCGGCGAGTGCCTGGGCCTCGTCGGCGAGAGCGGCTGCGGCAAGACCACCCTGTCCAAGATGCTGCTGCGCGCCCTGCGGCCCGACAGCGGCAGCATCACCTTCACCGACTACACCAGCGCGGGGGACAAGGAAGGGCCCGGCGAGGAGATCGACGTGCTGGCGCTGGGCGGCGATGCGCTGATGGAGTTCCGCAAGAAGATTCAATTCGTTTTCCAGGATCCCTTCTCCTCGCTGAACCCGCGCATGACCGTCGGTGAAATTCTGGCCGAGCCGCTGACCATCCACGGCATCGGCACGCCCGGCGAGCGCAAGCGTATCGTCGAGGAGCTGATGGGCTTGGTCGGCCTCGACCGCCAGCACATCAGGCGCTACCCGCATAGCTTCTCCGGCGGGCAGCGCCAGCGCATCGGCATCGCCCGCGCGCTCGCGCTTCGGCCCCAACTCCTGATCTGCGACGAGCCGGTCTCCGCGCTCGACGTGTCGATCCAGGCGCAGGTGCTGAACCTCCTGAAGGACCTGCAGCGTGACCTTGGCCTGACCTACATCTTCATCAGCCACAACCTCGCCGTGGTCGACTACATCGCCAACCGTATCGCCGTCATGTGCCGCGGCCGCCTTGTCGAGGTGGCGCCGCGGGCCCAGCTTTTCCGCACGCCCGTGCATCCCTACACCCAGGCGCTGCTGGCAGCGGTGCCGGAGCCCAGCCTCGACAGCCGCCTCGACCTCACGGCGCTGATGGAGGGGCGTGCCTCCGAGCCGTCGGCCTGGCCCGAACCCTTCCGCATCGGCACCGGGAGCCGCCTCACCATGGTCGAGCTCGGCAACGGCCATTGGGTCCGCGCCGCCGAGTCCGGCGTCGAGCGGCTGCGCCAATGGTACGACCGGTCGTCGCCGTGCACCACGGACGCGGAGCTTCCAGAGACCGTGAAGATCTGATCGATGTTGAGCTATTTTGTCCGCCGCATCCTGGTGATGATCCCGACGCTGCTGGTCATCAGCCTTGTTGTCTTCGTCATCATCCAGCTACCGCCCGGCGACTACCTGGAGACCATGATCAGCGAGCTGCGTGCGCAGGGCGAGAACGTCGATCCTGCGCGCATCGAATTCCTGCGCCGGCAGTATGGCCTGGACCGGCCGCTCATCGAGCAATACTGGCTGTGGCTGGTCGGCCTGCTGCAAGGCGACCTTGGCTATTCCTTCGAGTTCGAGCTGCCGGTCGCCGACGTCATCGGCAGCCGGTTCTGGTTTACCGCGGTCCTGGCGCTTTCGACCACGCTGCTGACCTACGTCATCGCCTTCCCCATCGGCATCTACTCGGCGGTGCGGCCGTACTCCCTCGGCGACTATGGCGCCACCCTGTTCGGCTACTTCGGGCTGGCGATGCCGAACTTCCTCCTTGCGCTCATCCTGCTGTACTACGCCAACAAGTGGTTCGGCCTGTCCATCGGCGGCCTGATGGACCCGCAGTACATCGACGCACCGTGGTCCCTTGGAAAGGTGCTCTCGGTGATCAACCACCTGTGGATCCCGATGTTCGTCATCGGCACCGCCGGCACGGCGGCGATGATCCGCCGCCTGCGCGCCAACATGCTGGATGAGATGCAGAAGCAGTACGTGGTGACGGCGCGCGCCAAGGGCCTGTCGCCGCTGAAGACCATTCTGAAATACCCGCTGCGCCTGTCGCTCAATCACGCGATCGCCGATATCGGGATGATCCTGCCGGCAATGATCTCCGGCTCCGCCCTCGTTGCCATCGTGATGGACCTGCCGACCAACGGTCCGCTGTTGCTGCGTTCGCTGCAGAGCCAGGACATGTATCTCGCCGGCGCCTTCCTGATGTTCGAGGCGGTGCTGGTGGTGATCGGCGTCTTCGTCTCCGACGTGCTGCTGGCGATGCTCGACCCGCGCATCCGCCTTGGCGGAGGCGCCACCAAATGAGCGACCGCGATCTGATGCCGGGCGAGCGGCTGCCGCACTACGTGAAGGAGGGGCCTTTCGACCCCTACGCGGTCGAAAAGCTGACGCCGCAGCAGGAACGCTATTACCAGGCGGCAGAGTGGCGGATTGTGTGGTGGCGGTTCCGCCGCCACCGCGTTGCCGTCTGGTCGGGCGCTTTCCTGCTCGCCATGTATCTCGCCATCGTCATTGCCGAGTTCCTGGCGCCCTACGAACTCCACACCCGCAACATCCAGCACATCTATGCGCCGCCGCAGGCGCTGCACCTGTTTCACGAGGGCGAGTTCATCGGCCCCTTCGTCTACGGCTTCGACCACAAGCTGGACATGGAGACGCTGTCGCGCGTCTACACGCCCAACCCGGACAAAGTGCAGCCGCTGCGATTCTTCTGCGGCGGCGATCCCTACTCGTTCTGGGGCCAGTTCAGTGCCGACCTGCACCTGTTCTGTCCGGCGGAGGGCGGCACGGCCTTCCTGCTCGGCACCGATCGCCTCGGCCGCGACATGCTGAGCCGCGTCATCTATGGCGCGCGCATCTCGCTCACCGTCGCGCTGATCGCCGTGGGCATCTCCTTCGTGCTCGGCGTCGTCATCGGCGGGGTCGCGGGCTACTTCGGCGGCTTCATCGATGCGCTGACCCTGCGCACCATCGAGATCATCCGCTCGTTTCCGGAGATCCCGCTGTTCATGACGCTCTCTGCGCTGCTGCCGGTGACCTGGAGTCCGGTCGGCGTCTTCGCCGGCATCTGCATCATCATCGGCCTGCTCGAATGGCCGGGGCTGGCCCGGGCGGTGCGCGCCAAGTTCCTGTCGCTGCGCGAGGAGGATTTCACCACCGCCGCGCAGCTGATGGGCGCCTCGCCGGCACGCATCATCGGCCGCCACCTGCTGCCCAGCTTCGTCAGCCACCTGATCGCCTCGGTGACGGTTTCGATTCCGATGGCGATCCTCGGCGAGACGGCGTTGTCATTCCTCGGCATCGGTCTGCGCCCGCCGGTGACCTCCTGGGGCGTGGTGCTGAACGAGGCGCAGGACATCAACGTGATCGCGGTCTACCCCTGGCTGCTGCTGCCGGTGATCCCGCTGTTCCTGGTGGTGCTGGCCTTCAACTTCCTGGGCGATGGGCTGCGCGACGCGGCGGATCCCTATAACTGAGCGCGGGCGACAGCGAGCAGCCGCGCGTCAGAGCTCCAGCAGGAGCCCCTCGCGGGCAACCACCGTGCCCGGGCGCGCGGACTCGGCCTCGCGCGCGACTCGATCCATGAAGGCGTCGTCGTGGCTGGGATCGTGGTGGAACAGCACCAGCTTGCGGACGGCCGCCTTGTCGCACAGCCGCACGCCTTCCTGCCAGGTGGAGTGGCCCCAGCCACGATACTTCGCGAACTCGTCGTCGGTGTAGGTGCTGTCGTAGATCACCAGGTCGGCGCCGTCGATGAGCTCCAGCACGTTGCGATCCAAGCGCCCCTCTTCATGCTCCGTGTCGGTGACGTAGCAGAGCGCGCGGCCGTCGAAGTCGACGCGGTAGCCGGTGGCACCGTTGGGATGGTTGAGCGGCGCGGTGATCAGCCGCACGCCGAGCTTGGGCTCCAGCACGTCGCCGGCCGTGAAGTCGTGGAAGGAGACGTTGGCCGCGAAGATCTTCGGCGGCACCGGAAAGAGGGGGGCGTTCATGAACTGCACCAGGACGTCGTGCAGCGTCAGCTCGGGAACCAGATGGCCCGCCCACAGGCGGATGCGGTTGCGCTTGTCGAAAAGCGGGGCGAAGAACGGCAGGCCGACGATGTGGTCGTGATGGGTGTGGGTGAGGAAGATGTCAGCCTCGAGGGCGCCGTTCTGGCAGAGCTGCTTGCCGAGCGGCCGCAGGCCCGTTCCGGCGTCGAAGATCAGCAGCTTGTCGCCGCAACGCACCTCGATGCAGGAAGTGTTGCCGCCATACCGCGTGTAACTTTCGCCTGGACAGGGGATCGAGCCACGGGTTCCCCAAAAACGGACAAAAAAATCTGAGCCCTTCTGCAAGTTGCAGTATCCCTTCGGTCTCACACCCATTATTCAGGCCTGCAGATCCGGCGGCCCTAAAAATGCCTTGGCGACAATTGCGGTACTCTAGCCCCTCGCCCGACCACGCCCCAACGAAATTTAGCTGTGCCGCCGCGGTGTTCCGGCGGCCACGCACCGTTATAGGCCGGCCATGAGCGGGCCGCGGCAGACCCGCACCGCCGCGGTGGCGCTCGGGCTTGCGTTGGTGGTCTTTGCCGCCTTCAGCCAGTTCAAGCTGCCGGTCGTGCTGCCGATCCTGCTTGAGGACTACGGCTATGACCGCGTGCTGGCCGGCGGGTTCATGTCGATCTTCGCGGTGTTCGGGATCCTGCTGTCGGTGCCGATCGGCCGCGCGGTGGCGCGCCGCGGCTTTCTTGCCCTGGTAATGGTGGCGCTGCCGGTCATGGGGCTGGGGACGACGCTCTGCCTCCTTGCCCCGCAGTCCGGCGCCCTCATGCTGGCCGGCCGCGGCCTCGAAGGCGCCGCCTTCGCCATCCTGGCGGTGGCCGGCACGGCCCTCGCCACCGCCAACGCGGCGCCGCGCCACCGCAGCCTGGTGATCGGGCTGGTTTCCGCCTGGGTGCCCTGTGGCCAGATCCTCGCCGCGCTGGTCGGTCCGCTCGCACTCAGGACCAGCGGCTGGCAGGCGCTCTGGATCGCATCGCTGCTGCTGGCGGGTCTGCTTGCCGGCTGGGCCCTCTACACTCTGCGCCGCAGCCCCCACGGCGCCGCGCTCAAGGCGGTGGCTGCCGACCCGGCGCCGCGCTGGAGCCGCGTGCAGTGGATCGCCCTGCTGCTGACCGGCGGCGTCTTCATGCTGTGGAGCGGCCAGTATCTGGCCTACATGACCTGGCTGCCGCTCTACCTGGTGGAGGAGCAGGGCCTGGCCGTGGAGACGGCCATCGGTGGCTACCTCATTCCGGTTGTCCTGGTTGGCATCTTCAATCTCGTCACCGGCTTCCTGCTGCAGCGCGGTTGGCGCGCGCAGCGCCTGCTGTTCGGCGCGGTCTGTGTGCAGGCAGCGGTCTGGTGGCTGCTGCCGGTGACCGGCGGCGCGCTTGGCGGGCTGGTCTCCCTGGCGGTCTACGGCATCACCGCCGGCATCGCGCCGACCTGCCTCTTTGCCCTCTCCGCCCAACTCGTGGCGAGTCCCGGCGAGACGGCACGCGCCTTCGGCGTCACCATGACCGGGCGCAACCTCGGCGTTCTGGGCGGGCCGTTGCTGCTGGCCCTGGCGGTGGAGGCGAGCGGCGGCTGGCTGGCCGGCAGCCTGTTGTTCGCCGCCCTCACCACCGGCGCCGCCGGCTTGGCGGCCCTGCTCCTCGGCATGGTGACGCGCGTCGAGGCGCACCAAAACGCGGAGGCTCAGGGGACCAGGCGATAGCCGCCCGGCTCAGTGACCAGGATCGCGGCAGCCGAAGGATCTTCCTCGATCTTCTGGCGCAGGCGGTAGACGTGGGTCTCCAGCGTGTGCGTGGTGACGCCGGCATTGTAGCCCCAGACCTCGCCGAGCAGCTTCTCGCGGCCGACCACGGCATCGCCGCTGCGGTAGAGATACTTGAGGATCGAAGTCTCCTTCTCGGTCAGCCGCACCTTCTTCTTCGACTCGCCGTGGGTCAGCAGCTTTGCGCTGGGGCGGAAGGTGTAGGGTCCGATGGTGAAGACGGCATCCTCGCTCTGCTCGTGCTGACGAAGCTGGGCGCGCATGCGCGCCAGCAGCACGCCGAGGCGGAACGGCTTGGTGACGTAGTCGTTGGCGCCGGCATCGAGGGCGAGGATGGTGTCGGCATCGGATTCCGCCGCCGTCAGCATGATGATCGGCGATTTGACGCCGCCCCGGCGCATCAATCGGCATACCTCGCGGCCGTCCATGTCCGGCAGGCCGACGTCGAGCAGAATGAGATCGTAGTAGTCCGCCTTGGCCTTCTCGATCCCGTCGGCGCCCGTTGCCGCCTCGGCGGTGTCGAACTCCTCGTGCAGATGAAGCTGCTCGCTGAGCGACTGGCGCAAGGCCTCATCGTCGTCGACCAGGAGGATCTTCTTGCCGCTCGCAACGCTCATCCCGAAAAGCCCATCCAAACAAAACCGCGGGGAATACTGTAGATTTCTCAGATACCACCGCTGCTACGAGCGTTCAAGCAGACCTCCCGGCAAGCAACTGCCGGACCGCAGCATGGAGACCGTGGCCGCGATCGGCCAGGGCGTCCACCGCGCTAAAGTGGTGCAGCCCGGCCATGTCGACCTCCGCGAGGCGCAGGCCGCGGCCCTGCCAGCCGGCGGCGTACTCGGCGTGCTGGCGCAGGAATTCCTGCGTTTCCTCGGCGCCGACGGCGAGGACCATCGGGGGCGCCTGCCGCGGCAGGGCGTGCAGCGGGCTCCACGGCACCACGTCCTGCGGGGCGACGTTCAGCACCTTGTTGTGATAGCTGAGCCGGATCGGCTCGAGGTCGTAGACGCCGGAGATCGCGCAGCCGCCGGCCAGCAGGTCGTTCGGCAGGTCGTCTGCCAGCGCGGGCCAGTCGGTCGCCAGCGCCATGGCGACGAGATGGCCGCCGGCGGAGTGGCCGGCCACCACGATGCGGCCGCTGTCGATGCCGAGCTCGGCGGCGTGGCGGTAGAGCCAGGCGAGCGCACGGCGCACCTGATCGATCATGGCGCCGATGCTGCCGGCCGGCGCCAACAGGTAGTTGAGGCTGGCAAAGGCGATGCCGGCCTCGACGAAGGCAGGGGCCATGTAGCTGTAGTCGCCCTTGTCGAGGCCCTGCCAGTAGCCGCCGTGGATGAAGGCCAGCAGAGGGGCGGCGGTCGTGCCGGGGACCGGAAAGAGATCGAGCGCCTCGGCCGGCGTGTCCCCGTAGGCAAGATCGAGCCGCGCCGGGAGGCGCTCGCGCACCGCGGCGCTGTCGCGGGCCCAGCGCTCGAAGAACCGTCCGTGCTCCGGCCACCGGCCGCGCAGGTTCAGCTCGCGGTCGAGGGCCGCCTGGTCATAGTCGCGGAAGATCCTGGCCGGCTTATCGGCCCCCGCATTCGCCATGGCGCGGCTCCCCCTTCCCGTTCTCGTCGGCGCCCCCGGAGCCACCCGATGCTGCGCTGCGAAAGGCTGGTCTTTTCGGCCGGGCAGCCTTATCTGTTGCAAAGCACGGGCGCCGCCGCGATGTCGCCCGGCCGGTTAAAGTGACCGATCATCACCCGACAGTCCAGATGCCGCAGAGCGCCAACAGCCAGAGGCCCCAGCCGAAGTCGCCGGATGCCGCCGTTCTCCAGGCGGTGGAGCGGGCGCTCGCGGAGCTGCGGCGCGGCGCCTCCGTGGTGCTGCACGACTGGTCGGGTCAGGGCGCCCTGGTCCAGGCGGCCGAGCAGGCCACGTCCGACGGTCTGGCCGCCCTCGCCCGGCTGA
>DATCXZ010000026.1:0-2595 GCA_036570545.1 Kiloniellaceae bacterium | reverse complement strand
GAAAGCGCCCGCCGCCCCCACGGCACCCGCACCCACGGCGCCCGCCGCCGGCGCTCAGCGCGAAGAGCGCGTGCGCATGTCCAGGCTGCGCCAGACCATCGCGCGGCGCCTGAAGGAGGCGCAGAACACCGCGGCCATGCTCACCACCTTCAACGAGTGCGACATGAGCGCGGTGATGGCCCTGCGGCAGCAGTACAAGGAGGCCTTCGAGAAGAAGCACGGCGTGAAGCTCGGCTTCTCGTCGTTCTTCACCAAGGCCGCCGTGAGCGCGCTGCAGGAGCTGCCGACGGTGAACGCGCGCATCGACGGGGAGGAGATCGTCTACGCCCGCTACTACGACATCGGCATGGCGCTATCCACGCCCAACGGGCTCATGGTCCCGGTGATGCGCGATTGCGACAAGAAGTCCTTCGCCGAAATCGAGAAGACGCTGAGCGATCTCGCCGCCAAGGGCCGCGACGGCAAGCTTTCTCTGGAGGAGATGAGTGGCGGCACTTTCACCATCACCAACGGTGGCGTGTTCGGCTCCTTGATGTCGACGCCGATCCTCAACATGCCGCAGTCGGCGATCCTGGGCCTGCACAAGATTCAGGAGCGGCCCGTCGCGGTGGCCGGCAAGGTGGAGATTCGCCCGATGATGTACCTGGCGCTCTCCTACGACCACCGCATCATCGACGGCCGTGAGGCGGTCACCTTCCTGGTGCGCGTGAAGGAGGCCATCGAGGATCCTCAGCGCCTGCTGATCGGCATGTAAGGCGGCGATGGGCGGGGACGGTCTCAGCGACTACGAGGGCCGGCGCCTGAAGCGCCTTCTCGACCGTCATGGCGAGGCCGACTACGAGCTCGACCTCACCGGCCTCGACCTCGCCCATAGCATCGCCTCGATCGATCGCATGGTGGAGCGCCAGCGCTTCCGCGATGTCGGGCGCAGCGTCGTGGTGCGCATCGACCCGGCGACGCCGGAGAGCGGCGAGACGCTGTTCGGCCGCCTCGGCCGCCATCTGCTGGACCTGAAGCGCCGCGGTCTCATCGCCACCCTGGCACCGCTCGACCCGGCGCGCGGCGCCGGCTTTAATCTCGCGCTTCCGGCCGGCAAGGAAACGCCGGGAACAGGGGGCAAGCCGGGCGCCTAGAGCAGATCAGGGTCGATGGAATCGCCAAAGGCGATCCATCGACCCTGTGAATCTGCTCTACTCTTTGAAGTAGATCGGATTCACGTCGTCAGGTGGAGCCGCGGCGCGGTTCCACCTGACGACGATCCGATCTAGTCGAGGGCGCGGGCCAAGCCGCTCAGCGCTCCGGAATGCCGGCCTTGCGCATGCCGTCGAGGTAATGCGGCTGGCTGATCAGCATCGACGGCGGCATGCCTTGGCGCAGCTTCTCGATGGTGATACCGGGGTTGTGCCGCTTGAACTCGGCCAGCGCCGCGGTGGCCTTCTCCACCTCGCCGGCCTGAGCGTAGAAGGAGGCCAGCATGCGGTAGGCCCAGGTGACGCCCGGGCCGGCGCGCAGGCCCTTCTCCACCAGCGCGCTCGCCTCGCGATACTCGTGGCGCTCACCGTGCGCGGCGGCCATGCCAAAGTAGACGTTGAAGGTGAAGGGGTCGTAGGGGCTGAGCGCCAGGGCGCGCTCGAAGCAACCGAAGGCATCGTCAGGCTGGCCGAACATGGTCTTCATCCAGCCCGCGCGCATCCAGGCCCAGGCGTTGTTGGGGTCGAGGGCAAGCGCGCGTTCGATGAAGCTGGCGGCGCGCGCCTGGTCGGTGGTGCAGAGGCTGTAGGCGGCGCCGATGGCGGACAGCGCCGTCGCGTGGTCGTGAACCAGCAGGGCCGCGCGGTCGGCGGCCGCGATCGCCTTTGCGCGCTCGGCGGCAATATCCTCCGCCCAGAGATAGGTGGTCTGCTGCGCGTGGCACCAGGCCTTGAAAGCGAGGGCGACGCCGTAGTCCGGGTCCCTTGCCAGCGCCTCGTCGAACAGCACCAGCGCCTTTTCGTTGTCTTCCTTGCGGTGGGCCCAGAAGTGCGGCAGGGCGCGCAGCACGAGGTCATAGGCCTGCAGGTTCTCCGGCGTGTGCCGCCGGGCGCGCTCGATCTCGGAGGCGCGGATTCGGGGGTTGATGGCGCCGGCGACGCGCGAGGCAATGCGGTCCTGCAGCTCGAAGAGGCCGCTGCTGGCGTCCTCGAAGCGATCGGACCAAAGCTGGCGCCCGGTCTCGGTGTCGACCAGTTGCACGGTGATGCGCACCCGCCCGCCACCGCGCCGCACGGTGCCCTCGACGGCATAGGCGACGCCGAGGTCGTGGCCGACTTCGCGGACGTCGACGAAGCGGCCCTTGTAGGTGTAGGCGGACTGCCGCGCGATGACGAAGAAGTCTTTGATGCGTGAGAGGGCGGCGGTGATCTCCTCCACCACGCCATCGGCGAAGAAGTCGTCGTTGTCGCCGCCGAGGTCGTCGAAGGGCATCACCACGAGGCTGGGCTGGCCGTGCGGGCGCGGCGACTGCTTGGCGACGGCCGGCCTGGGCGGCTCGGCTGCGCCCGGCGCCGCTTCAATGGCGCTGCCTTCCAGGAGCGCCAGGGTCTGCGCCTCCGGCGC
>DATCXZ010000025.1:0-21445 GCA_036570545.1 Kiloniellaceae bacterium | reverse complement strand
CGACGGCGCCATCGACGTCATCTCCGAGGCGCGCGCCTCGCTCGGCGGCCTGGTCTCGCGCTTCGAGTTCCGCGGCCAGCAGCTCGCCACCTCGCTGGAGAACATCGAGGCGGCGAAGTCCTCCATCATGGACGTCGACCTCGCGGCCGAGCAAAGCAAGCTGGTATCGAGCCAGGTGCTCGTCCAGGCCGCGGTCTCCGCGCTCTCGCAGGCCAATCAGCTCCCGCAGGCGCTCCTGAAGCTGCTGCAGTAATGTGGGACCGATAAGGCCGGTCGGCCTCGGTCAAAGTCATGGCTGGGCGGTGGCGCAAACAGCGCGCCGCCCGGCAGTTTTTGCCTCAATAGGCTTCCAGCGGGAAAATTTTGCCTAGCCGATCCGGCAGTTCTTGCCGGATGGACGCTCGATCGAGCCGATGCGGGGTCTGAGCAATCTCCTTCAAGCTGCTGAAAGTAATGTAAACTGGGGAAAACCTTCCTGCTTGGCATCATGCTTGCGTAGGAGGGACTGGATTTCTGCGTCCGGGATACTCCGGCGCTTGTCCAACGGCGGCCAAGTAGGCTGTCTGACGGCACTCCGCCACAGGACGTGGCGGGGGCCCTTCAAGTAGAAGGAACACATCATGCCTGTTGTTGCTACCAATACGGCGGCGAACTCCGCCCTTCGCTTTCTGAACTACAACACGTCCCAGGCCGCGAGCTCGGTGAGCAAGCTGGCTTCCGGCTCGCGCATCGTGAAGGCCTCGGACGATGCCGCCGGCCTTGCCATCGGCACCCGCCTGAAGGCCGACGTCACCGCGCTTACCCAGTCGGGCATCAACGCCTCCCAAGGTGCCTCGGTGGTGCAGGTGGCCGACGGTGGCCTCGCCCGCATCGGCGACGTTCTCCAGCGCATGAAGGCCCTCGCGGCCCAGTCGCTGTCGGGCGTGCCGACCGATACCGAGCGCGGCTTCATCGATGCCGAGTATCAGCAGTTGATCGCGGAAATCGACGACATGGCGACGACCACCCGCTTCAACGGCGCCTCGCTGCTCGATGGCAGCACCGCCGCGATGCCGGCCGCCGACTACTTCGTCGGCACCGACGTCAATGACGTCATCAACGTCGATTTCGGCACCCTGTCCGGCATCGCAAGCTACACTTCGACCGCCCTGGGCCTTACCGCCACGGGCGCCGCTGATGTCGCCACGGTGACGGCTGCGCAGGGCGCGATGGCGGCGGTCGATAACGCGATCGACAACATCTCCGAGGCGCGTGCGACGGCCGGTGCGCTGATCTCCCGTTTCGAGTTCCGCGGTCAGCAGATCGCGACCTCGCTGGAGAACATCGACGCGGCCAAGTCGTCGATCATGGACGTCGACCTGGCGGCCGAGCAGAGCAAGTTGGTGTCCAACCAGGTGCTGGTCCAGGCGGCCGTCTCGGCGGTCTCCCAGGCCAACCAGATCCCGCAGTCGCTGCTGCGGGTGCTGCAGTAAGACTAGGGCTGGCCAAGTAGGCCGGCAGGACCTGTCCCCCGCCTCGGGCGGGGGACACCACCGCTTCAAGTAGAAGGAATCGTACTATGCCTGTTGTTGCTACCAATACGGCGGCGAACTCCGCCCTTCGCTTTCTGAACTACAACTCGTCCATGGCCTCGAGCTCGGTGGGCAAGCTGGCTTCCGGCTCGCGCATCGTGAAGGCTTCGGACGATGCCGCTGGCCTTGCCATCGGCACCCGTCTGAAGGCCGACGTCACCGCGCTTACCCAGGCGGGCATCAACGCCTCCCAGGGTGCCTCGGTGGTGCAGGTGGCCGACGGCGGTCTCGCCCGTATCGGCGACGTTCTCCAGCGTATGAAGGCCCTCGCGGCCCAGTCGCTGTCGGGCGTCCCGACCGACACCGAGCGCGGCTTCATCGATGCCGAGTTCCAGCAGTTGAAGTCGGAAATCACCGACATGGCGTCGACGACCCGCTTCAACGGCCAGTCCCTGCTGGACGGCAGCACCGCGGCGGAAGCCACGGCTTCGTACTTCGTCGGCACCGACGTGAGCGACACCATCGATGTCAGCTTCGGCACGCTGGCGACGGCGGCCACCGCTGGTTTCGGTGCGGCCGGTCTTGGCTTCACCACGGCCATTGGTGTTGCTTCGGCGGGCGGCGCCAGCGCCGCCATGGCGTTGGTCGATGACGCGATCGACATCATCTCCGAGGCGCGTGCGACGGCCGGTGCGCTGATCTCCCGTTTCGAGTTCCGTGGTCAGCAGATCGCGACCTCGCTGGAGAACATCGACGCGGCCAAGTCGTCCATCATGGACGTCGACCTGGCGGCCGAGCAGAGCAAGCTGGTCTCCAGCCAAGTGCTGGTCCAGGCAGCCGTCTCGGCGGTCTCCCAGGCCAACCAGATCCCGCAGTCGCTGCTGCGGGTGCTGCAGTAAGCCTGAGGCTTCTGGAAGGGGCGGGCCCTCGGGTCCGCCCCCGCCAGGGGTGGGGGACCGGGCAAGCCCGCTCAAGGAGGGCTTCGAGTCATGGACACCAAAGTCAACCACCCCGCCGGCCAGACGGTGGCGCACCGCGCCGCCGAGGCACAGCGGCCGGCGGCGCCGGTCGATGCCAAGGCGGCGGCCCCTGAGAAAGTCGATACCGTGCAGGCTGTGCCGGCCGTCGACACGGCGCAGAAGCCGGCATTGACGCCAGCGGCGCCCAACTCCGCGCTCACCACCTACAAGGACCAGGACAGCGGCCGGCTCATCGTCCGGGTGTACGACCGAGAGAGCGGCGATGTGCTGGTCGAGTTTCCGCCGGAAAAGGCCTTCCGGCCTGCGGTGGATCCCGAAAGAGCCGCCGCCAGGTCCAAAAAGAGCTTCTTGGCCTAAGGCTTAACTCTTTGATAACGAAGAAATCTTAACGAGTTTTAAGCGAATCGCGCGGTAGTCTTGGGGGCTTGAGGAGAAAAAGATGGCGCTCTCGGGAACACAAGGCACAGTTTCCTTTCTTGGAAACTCGCCGCTGCTGACCGGCTCGTTTTCCGGCCTGGACACGGCTGCCATCATCGAGGCTTCGCTGGCGGTCAAGCGCATTCCGATCGACCGGCTCGAGAACAAGATTTCCCAGACCGACACGCGCATCGCGGCCTTCAACGAATTCAAGGCGCTGCTGAGCACTCTGCAGTCGGCGGTGAACGGCCTGCGCAGTCCGCCGGGCTTGACGGGTGTTCTCAGCAACGTCTTCGAGCAGAAATCGGCCTTCGTCTCGTCGAACTCCTCCACCGCGGCGACCGAAATTCTGGGCGCGACGGCGACCAACAACGCCCAGGCCGGCAAATACGAGATCATCGTGGAACAGCTCGCCCAGGCGCACAAAGTCTCGGGCACGGCGCTGGCCGACATCTCGACGGACCTCGGCCTCACCGAAACCCTCACCATCGGGCTTGACGGCGGCACCACCGCAACGGTCGACGTCACCGCCGATATGAGCGCCTCGGACGTGGTCTACGCGATCAATGCCGTCTCCTCGACGACCGGCGCGCGCGCCTCGGCGGTGAAGGTCGCCGACGGCGACTACCGGATTGTCTTCACGGCCGAGGAAACCAACAAGGCGATCCAGATCACTGGAGACAGCGGCGCCACCCTGGCCGCGCTGAATGTCTCCGCCGACAACGGCGCCACCTTCAGCACCGAGCTGCAGCCCCACCAGCCGGCGCGGCTTTACCTTGACGGCATCATCACCGTCATCGAGCGCGATACCAACGAGATCGACGACCTGATCGACGACGTCACCCTCGACCTTTACAAGGCCGAGGCGGGGACGACGATCACGCTGGAGATCGAGAACGATCTCTCGGCCGCGCGGACGCAGATCGATGGCTTCGTCACCGCCTATAACGACGTGAAGTCGTTCCTGCTGTCGCAGCAGACGGTGTCGGAGGACGGCGAGATAGATGCCTCCGCCATCCTCTTCGGCGACAATCTGTTGCGCTCGCTGGGGCGCGATCTCGGCAACGACCTGACCCAGATGGTGGGTGTGAATTCGGGCAATCTGGCGACCCTGCGGGGAGTCGGCATCGAGCTCACCGGGGATGGCCTGCTGACCATTGACAGCGGCAAACTGGATGCCAACCTGGTCGACAAGCTGGACCAGGTGCGCTCCGTCTTCGAGTACGGCTTCGAGACCAGCTCGCCTGACGTGCGGCTGGTGGGGCGCACCCAGCTCCTCGACGTCGGCACTTTCACCATCACGGATCCCGGCGGTGCGATCGACGGCACCAACCTGCAGGTAGACGGCGTGGACGCCTTCAGCGTGCAGGGCAGCACCCTAAAGGGCCTGGCCGGCACCATCTACGAAGGCATGACGCTGGCCTACGGCCGCGACACCTCCGACGCCGGCGCGGCTGCCAAGGACATTACGATCACGACGACCCTGGGCATCGCCGAGCGGCTTTACCAGCGTCTCGAAAACTACGGCAACGCGGGCGACGGTCTCATCACCGAGGAAATCAATCGGCTTTCGGCCCAGAACCTCGATACCACCGACAAGATCGCCACCCTCGAGGCGCGCCTGGTGATCTACCAGAACACGCTGATCGAGAAGTACGCAGCCATGGAACGGGCGATCGCACAGGCCCAGGCCGTCGCCGATCAGCTCGAGGCCTTCCTTAAGAGCGGCGACGACTAGCCGCGCGCCATCCCCGCAGCTCGCCTGAAGCACCGAGGTCTTCGACGTGACGCAAGCCTACAATGCCCTTTCCGCCTACGCGGCCGCCTCGAAAATGACGACCTCGCTGGGCGCGGTGGTCCTGCTCTACGACGGCATGATCAAGGAAGTCGGCAAGGCCAAGGCGGCGATCCAGGAGGGCCGCATCGAGGATCGCTTCAACGCCACCCAGAAGGCGTGCAAGGTTCTGCTCGGTCTGCAGTCGCACCTCGACTTCGAGAAGGGGGGCGACATCTCGCTCATGCTCGACCAGTTCTATCACACCATCTTCCGCGACCTGCAGCAGGTGAACATGAAGAATTCGGCCGCCCTCTGCGACGAGATTGTCGGGGCCTTGGCCGAAGTGAGGGCGAGTTGGGCTCAACTTGCCGAGAACGAGCGGCGCACGGGGGCGCCCGAGAGCGCCGCTGCGGAGCCGAAGTCGGCGCAGGCCGCGGACCGGCCGGAAGCCGGCTCCCTCACGCTCTCCATCTAGGCCGGCCGCCGCGTTGCGGCGGGCTCCTCTGGCGTCGCCACCCGCCTCGGCAGGCGGAATTCGCCGCTCCGCTCGCCGCGCGGAAAGGTTCTTTTAGTAAATGATCGCTTAACTTGGCAGGAGTCGCCGCCAGGCGAGTCGGGCGCGGCCGACCCGCGCCATTCCTTCAGCCGATTGAGCAGGATCGCATGAGCTATCAGCAGCCAGCACCGGACACCGAGAACGCCGCGAGCGAGCCGAAGCGCGGCGCCAGGGGACGGCAGCGGGGCGAGGGCCGGCAGCGCGACGTCACCAAGCTGATGACCGCCGCGCGCGAGAAGTACGAAACCGGGCGCCTGAAGGGTGCGATCGGGCTGTTCAAGCGCGCTTTGAACGGCGATCGTGGGAACGCTGCCGCCATGGCATGGCTTTCGCTCTGCTACATGCGCCAGCGCCGATTTGCCGAGGGCGAGAAGCTGATGAATCGGGCGCTGGAGACGGCGCCGATGAGCGCCGAAGTGCAGACGGTTTACGCCAAGCTGCTGCACGGCCTGGGCCGGATGGACGGCGCGGTGAATGCCTACAGCCGCGCCCTGGAGCTGGAGCCGCAGAACGGCGATATCTATCGCGAGCTGGCGGTTCTGCTGATTGACGCCCGCGTCCTCGACCAGGCAACCGAGGCGCTGATCATGGCGATAAAGCTGAACCCGAAGGACGCAAAGGCATTCTACCATCTCGGCCTGATCAAGAAGCTGCAAGGTCAGGACGCGGAGGCGATCGACGCCTACAGCATGGCCGTGGCCATCAAGCCGGCCTACGCGGAGGCGCATATCAACCTCGGCAAGATCGCCATTGACCACAAAAAGTACGAACTGGGCGAGAAAGCCTGCCTCAAGGCAATCGAAGCCGATCCGGCGATCGCCCATCCCTACGTCAACCTCTGCATGCTTAAGCGCCTGCAAGGCCAGTTTGACGAGTCCATCCGCTACGGCAAGAAGGGTGTCGAGCTCGATCCGCTGAGCGGTGGCGGTCACTCGAACCTAGGCAACACCTATATGGACTTGCACCGCTACCAGGAGGCGCTGGCTTGCTTCCGCAAGGCGATGGAGTTCCAGCCCAGCTTCTCCAGCAGCTACTTCAACTGCGCCAACGCGCTGCGCCTGCTGCATGATCTCGACAGAGCCAATACCCACTACGACAAGGCGATCAAGCTGGACCCCGATCGCGGCGAGTATGTGCACAACCAGGGCCTGGTCTATCAGGAGCAGGGGCGCAATGCGGAGGCGCTGGAGCGCTTCCGCGAGGCCGTGAAGCTGGCTCCGCGCGAGATCCCCCTGCAGTTCTCCTTGGCAAAGTCGCTGTGGCGCAACGGGCGCTTCGAGGAGTCCTGGAACTACTTCGATGCGGGCCTCGTTGCCAACCTGCGCAAGCCGAACCGCCGGTTCAGGCAGCCGCGCTGGCAGGGCGAGGATATCTCCGATAAGCGGATTCTGGTGTGGCGCGAGCAGGGCGTCGGTGACGAGATCGATTTCAGCCGGCGTTACCCACAGATTATCGCTGCCGCCGGGCAGACGGTCATCGAGGCCGACAAGCGCCTGTTGCCGCTCTTCGCGCGCACTTTTTCGCAGGCGCAGTTCCTGCCGGAAAAGCTCGACGCCAAGGCTGACTCGGAGCGCCAGGATTGCGACCTGCACCTGCCGGCCGGCAACCTGCTGCAGTACTTCCCCCTGACCGAGGAAGAGGTGGCGCTCAAGAAGTACCCGGAGGACGATATCGAGGCGGCCTTTGCCTGCGGCGAGCGCAGCAGGCACGCCAAGGGATACCTGACGCCGGACCCGGTCCTGGTCGAGCAGATGGCGCAGCGTCTTTCGGCGCTGCCGGCGGGCTTCAAGGTCGGTATCTGCTGGCGCAGCCAGTTCTCCCACCGCGACCGTGATATCCACTACACGCAGCTCGAGATGTGGGAGCCGATCTTCCGCATCCCGGGCCTCGTCTTCGTGAACCTCTTCTATGAGAAGTGCGAGGAGGAGATCGCCGAGGCGGAGCAGCGCTTCGGCATCGGGATCCACCGCTGGGACGATATCGACCTGAAGAACGACATGGAGGCGGCCTTTGCGCTGACCACCCAGGTCGACATGGTGATGTCGACTTCTACCTCGCCGCAACGCATCGCGGAGGCCGTGGGCAAGGAAGTTTGGCTGATGTCGGCCGCCGGCAGCCGTCTCAACCAGCCGCCGACGGGCGAGTACGGTATGCCCCACCACCTCCATTGGCAGCGCCACTGGACGGAGCCTTGGTCGGTGCTGATGGAGCGCATGGCGCTAGCGCTGGAAGCCCGCCTCCGGGGATAACAAAATAGACTGGCCGCAAGTACGAAAGCCGTGCCAGCCTGCGCCCGTCTGCAAAATCTAAAAGCGGTGGTCAGGCAAGGCCGATTTGCCTTGGCTCCGCGACCACTCCAATCGCTAAACCGGCATTTGAGATCTGCGGAAGGCCGAAGATGGACAAGTGGCAGATGTACGTGGAGACAAAAAATCTATTCGAGGCCGGAGAGAACGTCAGTACCGCCCTGCGGGACAAGGTGACACCGGACCAGAAGCGCCTGCTGATCGAAGCGGTATACGATCTGCAGTCTGGCAGCTACACCAGCGCGTATGCTGCGAACTCGCAATCCGAATACCATCTTTACATGAAGGAGGTATTCGCGGAGATTCTCTCGAATCTTAATGTTGATGAGGTTTTGGACTGCGGTATTGGAGAGGCGACGAGCTGGTTGAGACAAGGACGAGACGCTGTAGAGATGGTCAGGGGTTTCGATGTCAGCCTCTCACGGCTGTCCTATGCCGATGCAAATTTGACGTCGTTGGGTGTCAGCTATGCGCTTTTCTCTGCCGATCTGCACGACATTCCGGTGACCAGCAACGGTGGCGGTTGCGTCGTCACGATGCATGCTATCGAGCCGAATGGTGGTATGGAAGAGCGCATCATTGACGAGCTTGTGCGCGTGTCCAGCCGCTATCTCATCGTCATGGAGCCGGACTTTTCGCAAGCAACGGACACGCAACGTGAGCGCATGCAGCGGCTAGGCTATGCGACGAATATATTTCCGCATCTATTGAAACGCGAGGACATAGAAATCCAGCTCTATCGGAGCCTCGAAATCGACGTCAATTCCCTGAATCCTGCATCATTGCTGGTCGCAGAAAAGAAGCAGGTAGAACCAACCACTTTTTCCTACGCGTCACCGGTCTCCGGCACGCGGCTGGGGAAAGAAACTGGCTTCTATTACGATTGCGGGGCGGGCAGCGCATTTCCCATCATTCGCGGCATTCCGGCGCTCAAGAAATCGGACGCTATTTTTCTGGGCCGGCCGCATCCGCAGTTCTGCGGACAGGCGTCCGGATAGCGGCGCAGCGGCGGGAGACTGTCCTCGCTTGCGGGGGCACGGTGCATCGGTTGGGATGCACCCGCTGAGGCACACTCGCCAACCCTGAGGCCGCTGAGCCACGTGTCCCTGAAAGGCATCGGCCTGGACGCAGTCAGCCGTGGAGCGGGGAAGATGGGCGGCTTCTTCTCACCGCGGAGTGCGTTAGGCGCTGATAGCCTCCGTCTCTCGGACCGGCGACCTGGCTCAGAGGGTGTGGCGGACCTCGTAGCGGTCGTTCGGCAGGATATACTGCCAGGCCAGGCGGTTGGCGGTGTCGACGAACAGCGGCGCGCGCATGTTGACCGAGGTCTCGAAGCTGTTGCCCATGCGCCGGAAGGTGGCGATCAGCATGACAGCGCAGTCCGCCGGCGCGATCCCCAGGTGCTGCTGAGCGGCGGCGATGTCCTGCGCCTCAATCAGCCCGGCGGCCGGATCGTAAGGCAGAACGATGAAGGAGAGGTCGTCCGGATCCAGCGCCTGCAGCAGCATGAAGCTGGACTGCGTCTCGCTGGGAATCATCGCCAGGCCGAAGGTCTGGTAGCCGACGAAGCCGGGGATGGCCTTCGGGAAGGTTAAGGCCTGATTAAGGTCGAACTCGATGACGCCGAAGCGGGTCTTCACTGTCGTCGTGTGATCGCCACCGGACGGAGGCGCCGAGGCGTGATGGGCTGCGGGAGCTGCCATCCTGGCTGCCTGTGTCTCGCGGGGCATGGTTAACTCCTTACTCTTGACCGGCTCATTATCGCCGCAATGTGGTTACGAAATCGCTAGTAGGCGGTGCTAGCGCAGGTAGCTGAGGAGGCTCATCTCGCCGATCCGCGACAGCGCCAGGTAGGAGGCCTGGAGCTGCACCTCGTCTTGGGCAAGGCGCGTCGTGGCCACGGCCACATCGACGTCTTCCAGGGTCGAGACCAGGTTGGTCGCGTAGGTCAGGTAGTCCTCGTGGCCGGATTTGGCGGACCCCAGCACCTTGGAGCTGGCGCCGATGCGCCCGCGGATGTCGCTGAGACCATCGACCGCCGACTTCATCATGGTGAAGGACTGCTCGAGCACCGCCGCGTCCTGGTTGGTGCCGGCGTAACCCATGTAGGAGAGCGCCCGCAGCAGCTCCTCGAAGGCCGGCTCGTCGGCGGTGATGCCGTAGGTGGTCTCGAAGGTCTCGGCGCTGCGCACCGAAAGCTGCAGGGTGTCGCCCTGGTAATAGTCGAGGTCTGCCGTGAAGGTGCCCGGCAGGCCGGCCTGCGGCGTGTAGGCCGCATCCGACAGGTCGACCGCCCGCGTGTTGGTCTGCGAGCCGGCGAAGAGGTAGCGATCCTCGTGCTGGGTGTTCAGCAGCGATTCGATCTCGGCCAGGAAGGTCGCCGAGAAGGTGTCGAGCGGCACGTCCTGGATATTCTCTCCCGACATCGCCGAGCTGATGATGGACAGCACCTCCGTGGCGCGATCCACCATGGTCCCGACGGCCGATTCCATGATGCCGAGCCGGGTCAGAGCCTGGTCGATGTTGCGGCTGAACTGCTCGGTGCGGCCGACCGACCGCTCCACGTTCACCAGCTCGCTGGCCTTGGTCGCAATGCTGGAATAGAGCTGGCCCTGCTTGCCGCTGGCGATCTGGATCTGCCGATCGGCCCAGTTGCTCTGGGTGCGCATCGCGTAGGACATGGTTAGCTGGTGCTGAGCGAAATTGGCGACTCGGAACATGGTGCTTCTCCTGGGCCTCAGGTCAGACTCATCAGGGTGTCGAACATCTCGTCGACTGCCTGGACCAGGCGGGCCGAGGCGTTGTACGCGTTCTGGAAGATGGTCATGTTGGCCAGCTCCTCGTCGAGATTCACGCCGGCTTCGGACTGGAATCGGGCCTGCAGGTCCTCGAAGAAGAAGGTCTGGTAGTTGAGCGCGCTGTCGGCCGCCGCGGTCTGCGAGGCGTTGAAGGACAGGATGACGCCGGCATAGCCGGAGAAGGTCGTGCTGACCGCTGAAGGACCGTTGGCGACGCTGGTATAGTCGAAGTTTTGGCCGAAGGCGTCGGCGAGCTGCTGAGCGATTTCGTTGTCGCCGACGCCGAGCGTCAGGTCGGGCGGGGCGCCTCGCAGCGCGCCGCGCGAGAGGTAGGAGGGGTCGGCGACGATCGACTCGCGCACCCGAATGGTGTTGGAGATGCCGAGGTCGCTGCCCTGGTTTTCCACCGCCATCACGCCGCCGGTGAGCGACGGCGTCTCGAAGAGGTCGTTGAGGCCGAAGAAGTTGGAGAAGCCGAGATAATCCTCGGTGGTCCCGTCGCCATCCGAATCGAAGGTGATGGTGGCGTCGCCTTGGTCGGCGGCCGGCCCGTTGTCGAGGATGGCGAGACGGTAGCCGCCCTCCAGCTTGATCTCCATGCGGTCATTGTTCCAGGCCGCGGTGCCGTAGCCAGGTGCCGTCGTCAGATAGCCGTTGATGGCGGTGAGGATGGCGTCGGGGGTAGTAGCGCCGGCGGCGAGGGTCATTGGCCCGGTTACTGAATTGCCGTCGGCGTCGAGTATGGCGAAGGTGACGTCGGAGCCCAGCGTCAGCGGGTCGGTTGGCGTGGTGATGCTGCGCGAGCCGTACATCGCTGCCGGGTCGGTGGCGCCGGTGCCCTGGCCGAAGGGCGTGTTGGCGCCGCGGTTGTGGACGCGGTTCACTTCGTCGCGGAGCTGGGCGACGAGCTGGTCGAGCTGGGCGGTCATCGCCGGTAGCTGCTTGTCGCGCATCTCGATCAGCGCGCCCAGCTTGCCGGTGGTGATATCGGCGGTGATGTCGTTCGTGGCGCCGTTAAGGGTGATGCCGCTGATCGAGCCCGGATAGGTCTCGTTGGCGGTCATGTAGGGCGTCGTGGTGTAGGACAGTGCGCTGACCGAGGTGCCGGAGACCAGCGAGCGGCCGGACTCCGTGAACAGGCGGATCTGGCCGCTGGTGTCGGTGAACTCCTGCAGGTCCATATATTCCGCGATCGTCTTCACCGCGACGTCGCGGCGATCCTGCAGGTCGCCGACCGGCAGCCCCTGGACCAGGTTGTTGGCGATCTGTGCGTTCAGCTCCGCGATCACCTCCAGCTCCGAATTGATGATGTCGACGGCGGCGCCGATCTCCGCGTCGGCCTGGGTGCGGAACTGCTGCACCTGGGTGCCCATGTCGTTGAAGTACTGCGCCATTTCGACCGCCTCGTTGACGGCGTCGAAGCGGTGCGCTGCGACCTCTGGGCTGTTGGCCACGTTCTCGATGGCGGAGGCGAGGTCGCTGATCGAGTTGCCGAGGGCATTGTTGTTGCCGAGCGAGCCGAACATCGCCTGCATGCGATTGAGGTAGTCGGCACGTACCTCGGTGCTGCCCAGGACCGTCGTCTCCTGGATCAGGTCCCGGCGCAGGAACTCGTCGATGCGGCGCACGATCTGCGCCGTCTCGACGCCGACGCCGATGCCGCCCAGCACGCGGTTCTGCTGGTCGTGGACCTTGCGCGCATAGTTGGGCGTGTTGACGTTGGCGACGTTGCCCGAGGTAACCTGCAGCGCGGTCTGGTTGACCTGCAGGCCGCTGAGGGCATTGAAGAGCGCGATGCTGAGCGACATGGGTTTGGTTCCGCGTTAGTGCTCGGGGCGTCGCCCTAGAGATGCTGGTCGATCTGCACCGAGACCGGCGGTCGGGTGCTATCCTTGCCGGACCGGCCTTTGGCAGAATAGCCGGCACTCTCCGACTGGTGCGCCTGCACCGCGTTCACGATGGCGGTGGCGATGCGCTGGTTGGCGCTGCGGGCGGCGTTGATCGCCTGCTCGTTCTCTGCCATCACCGCGTGCATCCGCTCCATCACGTCGGTCAGTTCCTCGCGCAGCACCGGGTCGATCGCCGCGGCGAAGGCCGGATTGGCGCGCAGGTGCTCGGTCTGCTTCTCGTAGGCCTGGACCAGGCCCAGCTTGTGGTCCTGCAACTCGCCGAAGTCGCGCACCCGCATGGCGCGCAGCAGCTCCACCTCGCGGCTCATCACCGCGGTCAGATCCTCGACGATGTGGATGACCTGGCGCAGCTCGGCCGCGGTGGGGACCGCGGCTTCGGTCTGAAGGTCGCTCATTGCTGGTTCTCCTGCATTTTCAGGATCTCGCGCTGCACCGCATCCGCGATGCCGACGCCGCCCGACCGGGCGATCGCCTTGCCGTATTCCTGGACCATCATGGAACGGAAGATCTTTTCGCCCTCGCCGCCGCCGAACAGGCCGTCGGTTTCGGTGCTCTCGAACACCGGCGCCAGCATCTCGGAGAGGAAGAGGGCCTCGAACTCCTCCGCCACGCGCCGCGCGGTTTCCGGGCCGGCGCCGGCGGCCGGCTTGGCCGCGGCCTGCAGGCGGGCGAGGGTGGTGGCAGCGCCAGTGGACACTGGGATCTCGCTCATGTTCAGAGGACCTCGATCTCGGCTTGCAGGGCTCCGGCCGCCTTGATCGCCTGAAGGATGGAGATCATGTCGCGCGGCCCAATACCGAGCGCGTTGAGGCCGTTCACCAGCTCCTGCAGGCTCACGCCCGAAGGCACCACCGCCAGGCGCTTGTCGCCGTCCTCTTCGACCTCGATGTCCGTGCGCGGCACCACGACGGTGTTGCCGGTGTTGGAGAAGGCGTTGGGCTGGCTGACCTGCGGCGTCTCGGTGATCCGGATGGTGAGATTGCCCTGGGCGATGGCGACCGTGCTGATACGCACGTTCTCGCCCATGACGATGATGCCCGACGCCTCGTCGATCACCACCCGGGCCGGCTGGTCGGTGCGCACCCGGAGCTGCTCGATGTCGGTCATCAGGGCGACGGCGTTGCCGTTGTAGCGGGCCGGCAGGCTGATCTGCACCGTGGTTGGATCGAGCGAGCGGGCCGAACCCTCGCCGGTGAAGGCATTGATAGCCTCGGCGATGCGCCGCGCGGTGGTCAGGTCGGGATTGCGCAGCGCCAGCTTCACGCTACGGAGCTGCTCCAGCTCGAAGCCGAGCTCGCGCTCGATGATCGCGCCGTTGGCGATGCGCCCGGAGGTCGGCACACCCTTCACCACCGTCGAGGCATTGCCGGAGGCGCTGAAGCCGGCGACCGCCACCTGGCCCTGCGACACGGCATAGACCTCGCCGTCGGCGCCCATGAGCGGGGTCACCAGCAGGGTGCCGCCGAGCAGGCTCTCGGCATCGCCGAGGGCGGAAACCTGGACGTCGATGCGCGTGCCCTGGCGGGAGAACGGCGGCAGGTCGGCGGTGACCATCACCGCGGCCACGTTGTCGCTGTCGAGATCCTCGCTACGCGCGTTGATGCCCAGGCGCTGCAGCATGCCGATGAGGCTCTCGCGCGTGAACACCGCGCTGTCGAGGTCGTCGCCGGTGCCGTTGAGGCCGACCACCAGGCCGTAGCCGACCAGCAGGTTATCGCGCACGCCCTCGAAGTCCGCGACGTCCTTGATGCGCGACTGGCTCTGCGCGGCCGCTTCCCCAGCGCCGGCGGCAAGGCCGAGCGTGGCGGCAAGGGCAAGGCCGGCAAGGAGACGGCAGGCAGTATGGCAATGGACGAGGGGCATCGACAATGGTCCCAGAGGGTTCGACTCGTCATCGGCAATGCGAAAGCCGTGCCAAGTCCGGGCGGCCTTGGCGGGGGAGAAAAGGGCGGATTTCCGCGGCGGCGCCTGCGCACCGCGCCGCGCGGTGCGGCCGCCGCGGCAAAAGCGGCTCCCGGAGATGGGAAAATCTTGCCGGTTTTCCAAAGGTTTAACGCGTTGTTAACCGCGCTGGCGCAGTGTCCTCAATTATCGCCGTTGCAGGGATTTCCATGAAGATCGAGCGCTTTTCCGGGCCGAAGTCCGCCGCGACCCGCCGTAGCGGCCAGAGTGCCTCGGCAGGGGGCGGGGGCTTTGCCCGCGCCCTGGATGACGGGCCGTCCCAGTCGGCAGCGCCGGCCGGCGCTGGCCCGGTCCACGCCCTGAACGCGCTGCTCGCCCTGCAGGAGGTTGGCGACTCCACCGGAGGGCGCCGCCGTGCGCGCAAGCGTGCCGAGGACCTGCTCGACCGCCTCGAGGAACTGCGCCTGGCCATCGCGCTGGGCGAGGTGCCGCTCGGCCAGCTCGAGGACCTGGCCCGTGTCTTGAGCCAGCGCCAGGATGCCGGTGACCCTGAACTGGCTCAAATCATTAACGAAATCGAGATCCGGGCCGCGGTCGAGCTGGCCAAGCGCGGTCGCTGAGACGGCCTTTCCCGCTCGCTGATCGCCCTGGTCCAGCGAAGATTCCAAGGGCTTGCCGGGCAAGGCAAATTTCATATACTCCCGGCGCGTTTTTGCACTCATTTGCGGGACCAGGGATGACTGTAAAGTTGCCTAAGGACTACCGTCCGAGTGAGGACGAGGAGTTCATGAACCCGGTGATGCGGGAGTATTTCCGCCTGAAGCTGCTGCAGTGGAAGGCCGATCTCCAGCGCGAATCGGGTGAGACGTTGCAGCACCTGCAAGAGGTTTCCCTGCAGGAGCCCGATATCGCCGACCGTGCCTCCCTCGAGACCGACCGCTCCCTAGAACTGAGGACCCGTGACCGGGAGCGCAAGCTGATCTCCAAGATCGACGCCGCGCTCCGGCGCATCGAGGAAAATTCGTACGGCTACTGCGAGGAAACCGGCGAGCCGATCTCGCTGCGCCGCCTCGAGGCGCGGCCGATCGCCACCCTCTCCATCGAATCCCAGGAGCGGCACGAGCGCATGGAGCGCACCCACCGCGACGACTGAGACCTGCCGGCAGGGCAGCATGCGAAAGGGCCGCGTCGCCGGACGCGGCCCTTTCCTTTCCTGCCTACCTTTGTGTGCGAAGGAGGAGCGGCAGGGGAGGCTGGTCAGAACGGCCAGATGATATCGAACACCTGCTGGCCGTAGCGCGGCTGCTGCAGGTCGGAGATCTGGCCCTGGCCGCCGTAGGCGATGCGCGCCTCGGCAATCTGGTCGTAGTCGATGGTGTTCTGCGAGGTGATGTCCGCCGGGCGGATGATGCCGGCGACCTGCAGCTCGCGCTTCTCATAGTTCACCCGCACCTCCTGGCGGCCGGCCAGCACCAGGTTGCCGTTCGGCAGCACCTGGATGACCAGCGCGGCGACGCGCAGGTTGATCGACTCGTTGCGGTTCACGGCGCCGGCGCCGGCAGTCGAGGAGTCGCTGTCGAGGTCGATCAGGTTGGTCGGATTGACCGCCTCCGGCAGGATCGCCCCCAGGCTCTGCTCGTAGCCGAGCAGGGCGCTGGCCGAGGAATTCTCGGCGGCGGCCCGGCTGCGCGTGGTGGAGTTGGTGATCGCCGCGTTGTCGGAAATCTCGATGATGACGGTCAGGATGTCGCCGACGTTGCTGGCGCGCTGGTCCTTGAGAAAGGCCCGTGAGCCCGGCCGCCACAGCGAGTTGGGCTGCCGCTCGATGACGTGCGGCGCCGGCATCGGCAGGGAGACCGCCTGTGGCGCAGCCAGCGGCGCAGGACTGTCGATGGTGCTGAGCTGCGGCTCCGCACCGACATTGGCGAGGCGGTTCATCATATTGCAGGCGCTGAGCGTGAGGCCCGCCAGCAGGATGAGGGTGGTGTTCAGCGCCAGCCTGGCGGCGCGCTTTTCGGTTCGGATCTGGGTCATCTTCCTGATTCCCTTCAGCGCTGGGCGGTGATGCGCGCCGGCACCACCTCGACGGCGCCGCTGTCGACGACGACGGCGCTGATGGCGGCGTTGGACTGGGTGTTCATGACACGCACGACGTCGCCTGCGGCACCGTCCTCCAGGGCGCGGCCCTGGACGGTGAGCTGCATGCGGTCGGTGTTCAGCCTGATGACGACCAGGCTGTTCTTGGCGACCATCACCGGCGTCTGCAGCTCGGTGCTGCGGATGACCTGCTGGGCACGAATCGGCCGGCGCGGGGTCATGCCGATGAGGGTCGCAGCGTCCGTTACCGTGGTGCGGGTGAGGCGGTTGGCCGGCACGCTCATCCACTCGATGTCGTGCCCGCGGATGACTTCGCCCGGCTTCACGTCATTCCTCAGCACCGGCACCTCGGTCAGCGCCAGGGCGCGGCCGGTGATCGCCAGGCGGGCCTGCGGCTCGCCGACGGCGGGCGCGACGGCCTGGGCCACGAAGCGGCCGTTGCTGGGATCGAGCGTCAGGCGGGCGATGCGCAGGCCTCCGGCGCTGCTGCTCGGCAGGCGCAGGCGCGGGTCGGGATTGTCGAGCACCAGTTGCACCTCGCCGTCGATGCCCTGGTCAGCCAGCGCCTCGCGCAGCGCGGCTTCGATCGCTTCGGTCGGCACGTCCTGGCTGGCTCGGCGAAGGGTGAGCCGTTCGTAGCGCGAGCGTGGCTCCCACTCCAGCGCGTGGGCCTGTGCCACCGCATAGAGCCAGCGCGCGCCGACGTCGACCGAGACGCCGGGCTCCGGCGCCTGGGCGACCGGGGTCCCGGCCAGCGCCGGATCGCCGATGCCGTCGAAGAGGTCGGAGAGGCGGACCACCTCGTCCTCGACCACCGCCGCGTCGCGCAGGGTGACCAGTCCCTCGGCCGCCGCCGGTCCCGCGCCGAGCAGCAGCGCGAGAGCGAGGACGACGGCGCCGAGGCCGGCCGTCTTGTGCAGGAAGCTGTGCATGGAGGTTTCCCCGGCTTAGCGTAGCTGCGTCACCGTGCGCATCATCTCGTCGGAAGACTCGATGACCTTCGAGTTCATCTCGTAGGCGCGCTGGGCGGTGATCAGGTTGGTGATCTCGGAGACCATGTTCACGTTCGATGTCTCGAGCGCGCCCTGGACGATGCGGCCGAAGCCGGCCGAGCCGGGCGTCGCCACCGAGGCCTGGCCCGAGGCCGCGGTCTCGAGAAGCAGGTTCTGGCCGATGGCGTCGAGGCCCGCCTCGTTGGCGAAATTGGCCAGCTCGAGCTGGCCGACGCGCACCGGCGCCACCTGGCCGTCGAGGTCGACGTAGACCTCGCCGCTCTCGTTCACCGTGATGGAGACGGCATCGTTCGGCACCGTGATGCCGGGTTGCACGATGTAGCCGTCGCTGGTCACGATGTCGCCGTCGGGGCTGAGCTGCAGGCTGCCGGCGCGGGTGTAGGCGGTCTCGCCGGTCGGCAGCTCCACCATCAGGAAGCCGCGCCCGTTGATCGCCAGGTCGAGCGGGTTCTCGGTCTGCATGATGTTGCCTTGGCCGGAGATGCGGTAGATCGCCGCCGACTTCACGCCGAGGCCAAGCTGCACGCCGGTCGGCACGATGGTGCCGGCATCCGACGAGGCCGAGCCGACGCGCCGCAGGTTCTGGTACAGCAGGTCCTGGAACTCCGCGCGGTGGCGCTTGAAGCCCGTGGTGTTCATGTTGGCGATGTTGTTCGAGATGACCTCGACGTTGAGCTGCTGGGCCAGCATGCCCGTCGCGCCGATATTGAGAGAGCGCATATCCGTAACCTCGCTTAGGCTTGCTGCGTGCCGCCGAGCGACTGGATCGCGCGGCGCAGGCGTTCATGTTCGTCGTTGACCAGCTTGCCGGTCTTTGAATAGCTGCGCACCGTCTCGATCATGCGGGTCAGCTCGATGATGCCCTGGACGTTGGAGCCCTCGACCATGCCCTGCACGACCTCGGCCTCCTCGGCCGGCAGCGGGTCCTGGCCGTCGACGTCGTAGAGGCCGTCGGCGAGCTTCACCATCGCCTGCTCATTCTCGAAGCGGACCACGCGCAGGCGCCCGGCCGGCCCCTGGTCGGTGGAGATGGTGCCGTCGCGGGTGATGGTCACGTCGGCGCTGTTGGGCGGCAGGGTGATCGGGGTGCCGCCTTCGCCCAGCACCGGCAGGCCGGTGGAGGTGACGAGCTGGCGGTCGGCATTGAGCTGGAACACGCCGTTGCGGGTGTAGCGCGGGCCGACCGGCGTTTCGACCTCGAAGTAGCCGTCGCCGGAGAGGGCCACGTCGAGCGGGTTCTCGGTCGAGGTCATCTGGCCTTCGGTCAGGTTGCGGACCAGCGAGATGTCTTGCACGAAGCTCATCTTCTCCCCGGAATCGGTGGTTTCCAGGTACTCGACGAACAGCATGGACTGGCCCTTGAAGGCCGGGGTGTTGAGATTCGCCATGTTGTTGGCGATGACATCCATTTCCCGGCGCAGGACCATCTGGCGCGACAGCGCGATGTAACCGGCGTTTTCCATGGTCTGAACGGTTCCTCGTTTGGGCAGTGCCGGACTGCCTGCCCGGCGCCCTCTCCTACGCAAGCCCCGTGCCAGCGCCGGAAGCCGCGGTTTCCGAGGGCTTGCGCTCGGGCAGGGCGGCCCCGGCGGCGGCGTGCTGGCAGAGCTTGCCCGGCAGTTCTTGCCGCCGGCCCGGCGGGGTGGAGAATCTCGCCCGATCTGCGCCCAACTCAACCAAGTCTTAACCAACCGCCACTAGGCTCTAACCGGTCGAAAATTCAGCACAAACAGGTAGACGCGGTATGGCCGATCAGGCAGTGACTCAAGACCTCGGCGACGTTGAGATCGAGGTCACCCCGAGAGGTGGCCTCAATGGCAAGAAGCTCGTTCTGTTCATCATTCTGCCGTTGCTGCTGCTGCTCAGCGGCTTCGGCGGCGCGTACTTCGCCGGTCTGCTCGATCCCCTGCTCGGCGGCGAGCGCGCGCCGGCGGCCGAGCAGCATGTCCCGGTTCCGCAGACGGTGTTCTTCGACCTGCCGCAGATGCTGGTGAACCTGAACACCGGCGGTAAGAACAGGAACTATCTCAAGATCGCCATCAGCCTGGAGTTGACCAGCCAGGAAGACAGCGTCGCGCTGCAGAACCTGCTGCCGCGGGTGGTCGACAACTTCCAGGTCTACCTGCGTGAGTTGAGGGTCGAGGATCTGCGCGGTTCCGCCGGCGTGCAGCGCCTGCGCGAGGAGTTGCTGCTGCGGGTCAACAAAGCGGTGTACCCCATCCAGGTGCGCGATGTGCTGTTCAAGGAGATGTTGGTCCAATAGTGCCGCCGCGGCGCTGCCCGGCAAGTATTTGCGATCATAGGATTTTTGGCTGACATGGCCGACGAAGAAGCGATGATGGCGGAGTGGGAGGCGATGGCCGAGGAAGGCGCGTCCGAGGACGATGCCCCGCCGCCCGACCGCGCCGGCGGCTCGACCCGCGTGCTCGACCAGAGCGAGATCGACAGCCTGCTCGGCGTCGCCAGCGCGGGCAGCGAGGAGGGCGACGAATCCGGCATCCAGGCCATCCTCAACTCGGCGTTGGTCTCCTACGAGCGCCTGCCGATGCTGGAGGTGGTGTTCGACCGCCTGGTGCGCATGATGTCGACCTCGCTGCGCAACTTCACGTCGGACAATGTCGAGGTCAGCCTCGACAACATCACCTCGGCGCGCTTCGGCGACCACATGAACTCGATCCCGCTGCCGGCGATGCTTTCGGTCTTCAAGGCCGAGGAGTGGGACAACTACGGCCTGATGACGGTCGACAGCGCGCTGATCTATTCCATCGTCGACGTGCTGCTCGGCGGGCGCCGCGGCACCGCCGCCATGCGCATCGAGGGCCGGCCCTATACCACCATCGAGCGCAACCTGGTCGAGCGCATGGTGCATGTGGTGCTGGCCGACCTCTCGGCCGCCTTCGACCCGCTGTCGCCGGTCACCTTCCGCTTCGACCGCCTGGAGACCAACCCGCGCTTTGCCACCATCGCGCGGCCGGCCAACGCGGTCATCGTGGTCACCCTGCGCGTCGACATGGAGGATCGCGGCGGCCTCATCGAGCTGCTGATCCCCTACGCCACGCTGGAGCCGGTGCGCGAGCTGCTGCTGCAGATGTTCATGGGCGAGAAGTTCGGCCGCGACTCGATCTGGGAAGGCCACCTGACCGCCGAGCTGTGGCAGACCGACATCTCCATCGATGCCGTGCTCGACCAGGTCGAGATGCCGCTCGGCAAGGTGCTGGAGTGGATCGAGGGCAGCCAGCTCGAGCTGAACGCCACGCCCAATTCCAAGATCGAGCTGCGCTGCGGCGACGTGCCGATGTTCCGCGGCCGCATGGGCCGACGCGGCGGGCATATCGCGGTGCAGGTCTCGGACAAAATCGTGCGGGAGGGAGAATCCTGATGTCTTGGCTGCCGGACTACGGCCTTGTTTCCGATGCGGTGCTCTGCCTTCTGCTGATGACCGCTATCGGTTATGCCGTGGCGCTGAATCGCAAGCTCGCCGCCCTGCGTTCCACGCGCGGCGAGCTGGAGAAGCTGTTTGCCGACTTCGCCGCCGCTACCGGCCAGGCCGAAGGCGGCCTGCAGGCGCTGAAGCAGGGCAGCGGCGATGCTGCGCAGGCGCTCGCCCGCAACGTCAGCGACGCCTGTCGCCTGGCCGACGAGATGGCCTTCCTGGTGAAGAAGGGCAACGAGATCGCTGACCGCCTGGAGACGGCGATCAGCGCCTCACGCAAGGTCAGCCCCCTGGCCAATCCCCTGGCAAACCATGCCTCGGTCGCAGCGGCGGTGCCGCTGCCACAGGCCCCGGCGCCAGCCGCTACAGCCGAGCGCCTGGCCCGCGAGCCGGCACGGACGCAGACGACCTCGGAGGCGGACGCTGCAGCGGCTGCGCGCGGTATCGCGCGACTGGCCAAGCGCAAGCTCTCCGGCGCCGACAGCGAGCTGATGCGCACCCTGCAGGCGATGCGTTGAGCCGCGGGCCGCAACAGGATTGCCGCAATAGGACTGATCGTATGCGTTTTCGCTTCCTGCCGCTCTTCATCGCGGTGGCCGTGCTGGGCACCGGCGTCAAGCTGAGCGACCTCTGGCAGGGCCTGGGCGCGCCGACACCTGCCTTCGCCGCCGGTGCCGCGGCCCCGGAGATGGCGGCCCCGGAGACGGCGGTCCCAGAGACGGCGCGGGAGACGCCGGCGCTGCAG
>DATCXZ010000024.1:0-9785 GCA_036570545.1 Kiloniellaceae bacterium | reverse complement strand
CAGCCCGGCGAGGCGCGCGGGCAGGAAGTTGGCCGCGTCGTCGAGCCGCGCCGCCACCTTGCCGAAAGCCTCGAAGCGCGCGTTGCGGTGGCCGATCATGCTGTCGAGGGTGTTCACCGCCTTGTAGGCGAGAAGGCCCGGCAGGCCGAGCAGCAGGAACCAGAACACCGGCGCCACGAAGCCGTCGGAAAAGTTCTCGGCGGCGGACTCTGCGGCGGCGCGGGCGACGCCGGCGGCATCGAGGCTCGCCGGGTCGCGCCCGACGATGCGGCTGACCGCCAAGCGCCCGCCTTGCAGGCTTTCGCCGAGGCCGCGGGCGACCGCCTTCACCGCGTCGTAGAGTCCGCGAAAGGCCAGCAGCGTGCTGGCGAGGACGCCTTCGACGAGCCAGCCGAAGGGAGCGCCGGCGAGCAGGGCGTGCAGCAGGGCGCCCAGCGCGCCCGCGCCGCCCACCACGGCCAGCGTGAAGAGGCCACCCAGCAGGATGCGCCTGCTGCGCGGCAGGTGCTGGCGATTCAGCAGGCGCTCGAGGCTGCCGACCGCGCGGCCGAGCAGGACCACCGGATGCGGCACGACCCGATAGAGCCAGGCCGGATCGCCCGCCACGAGGTCGACCGCCATGGCCAGCAGCAGCACGGCGAGCGTCGCTGCCGGCACCGCGGCGCCGGTCAGGAGGTCCCAGAGCATGATCGGCCGCCGAGCGCTTTGAGATCGACCTTCTCGCTAGCGCCACCTCTGCCCCTGTCGCCCCGGGGCCTGTCCCCGGGGCCCATTGGCGTCAGCGCGTGGCGTTGCGGTGCGATGCTTGCATCGCCGCCAGCCGCAGGCGGGGAAAATCCTCTGTCGATGACCGATTGAGCAGCCAGGGCATTGGGTCCCGGGGACAAGCCCCGGGACGACAGCCTTGGTGTGGCCATGCCCTCAGGATGAGGGAGAATTTTAATGGCAGAAAGAATGAACCTCATGCTGAGGAGCCCGCGAAGCGGGCGTCTCGAAGCACGCACGGCGGCTCTCCAGCTAGAGGAAGACATCGATCAGGCAAGCGCCGCTGCCCTCACTGGCCGCAGCCGCAGGACTGTGCCTGCGGCGGCCTCTCGGCCTGCTGCGCCCCCAGCCGCTCGTGGGCGATCAGCACGGTGCGCAGCAATGCTCCCACCGGCCCCCGGCCGCGGACGTCGCTCGGAGTCTGAAATGCGTTCTGATCCGCTTGGCTGAAATCGCCGGCGATGACCGCCTCGATCAGCGCGGCGCAGAACTTGCGGCTGCCTTCCGCTTCGGGAACGTCGAGCAGCCCGGCGAAGAAAGGCGCGAAGGGAAATTCGCCGCTTCGGGAGGCCAGCGTCAGCTCGCAGGCCACCGCATCGGCGAGACGATTCTCCGGATGGGCCCGCGCGTCATCCAGAACGGCGGCGCGGTCGCCGCTGCGTCCGCCCGACGAGGCGCAGCCGGCCAGCAGCAGGGCGAAGGCAACAGCCGCAAAGCGAGAACCCTGCCTCATGGCTGCGTTTCTCCCTCGGCGGACGCGGACGTCGTCAGGCGGTGAGCGAAGAAGATCGCGCGCAGCAGCCGGCCGGCTTCGAAAAGCTCGCCACTGTCGGTCACGGGTTGCGTGAACAGGAGAAGGGTGTCGAGGCTTACGTCCCCCGCCTTGATGGCGCGGACAAGGGCCTGGCAGGTAGCGCCGAGAGCGGCTTCCTCGGGCACGTCGAGATAAGCCGAGAACACCTGCGCCAGTTGCTCGGCGTCCTCGGTCGCCGCCATGCCGCGCCGGCACTCCTCGCCGGCAAGGCCCGAAGGCATGGTGCCGTTGCGCAGACCGTCGAAGAGCGCGCGGATCTCCGCCTCGTCATAGCCTCTTTGCGCGGCTGCGGGCGGCGCCGCCCAGAGCGGCGCGACAAGGGCGCACAGCATCGCTGCGGTTGCCAGACGCCGCGGCACGCTCGAACCCATTTTCCGGCTCTCCCTTTTGCTCCCGCCGCAGGCTAGCAGGATTTGCCGGCCCGCGGAACGCGGTTGTGCCAGCGTCTCAGCTCTCCAACGCCGCGCGGTAGGGGAAGAGGGCGGGGGTGCCGCCGGTGTGCAGGAAGACGACGGTGTCGTCGGACTTGAAGGCGCCGGCCTCGATGAGGCCCATGAGTCCCGCCATGGCCTTGCCGCTATAGACCGGGTCGAGCAGCAGGCCTTCGAGCTGCGCCGTGCGCTGCACGGCGTCCTTCATCGCCGTCGTCGGCAGGCCATAGGCCGCGCCGGCATAGCCCGGCTCCAGGATCACCTTGTCGGCGGGGAAGGCACCCGGCAGCGCCAGCTTCGTCCAGACCTCGCCGGCAAGGCGCCGCACCTCGGCGGCGACGTCCTGCGGATGCGCGTCGACATCGATGCCGACGATCCGCACCGCGGGATCGAGGGCGGCGAAGCCGGCGGTGAGCCCGGCCTGGGTGCCGCCGCTGGAGGAGGCGTGCACCACCGCGGCGATCTTCACGCCCTGCACCGCGGCCTGCCCGGCGAGCTCCGCCGCTGCGGCCGCGTAGCCGAGCGCGCCGGTCCCGTTGGAGCCGCCGGTCGGAATCAGGTAGGGCACCCGGCCGCCGCGCCGCAGCGACTCGCCGAGCGCCTCCATGGCGGCGGTGCGGTCGGTGTCGCCATCGTGCAGGTGGATGCGGGCGCCGAACAGGCGGTCGAGCTGGATGTTGCCGCTCTCCTCGTAGTCCGGCCCGCCCCAGGGCACCACGCGGGTCAGCACCAGCTCGCAGGCGAGGCCCAGCCTGGCGGCTGCCGCGGCAGTCTGGCGCACGTGGTTCGACTGCACCCCGCCGGTGGTGATGACGGTGTCGGCGCCGTGCTGCAGGGCATCTGCGAGCAGGAACTCCAGCTTGCGCGTCTTGTTGCCGCCGAGGCCGAGCCCGGTGCAGTCGTCACGCTTGACCAGCAGGCGCGGCCCCCTCAGCGCCGCGGTCAGCCGCGGCAGTTCTTCCAGGGGCGTGGGGAGATGGGCGAGGGGGCGCCGCGTTATCGCGGACAGCGCGCGGGACAGATCGTTCATCCTGGGACTTACTTTCCTTTGGTGCCGGCCGTCGCCGCGCGTATCGCCGCCTCGATCATGCGGCAGGCCTCGTCGGCCTCGGCCCAGTGCTTGATCTCCACCCACTTGTTGCGCTCCAGGTCTTTGTAGTGGGCGAAGAAGTGCGCGATCTGGTCGAGCAGGATCTGCGGCAGGCCGCGGTAGGAGGACACGTTCGAATAGTAGGGATGCAGCGCGTCGACCGGCACCGACAGCACCTTCTCGTCCTCGCCGGCCTCGTCCTCCATGACCAGCATGCCGATCGGCCGCACCCTCACCACCGCCCCCGGGATCACCGGGATGTTGTTGGCGATCAGCACATCCACCGGGTCGCCGTCGTTGGCCAGGGTGTGGGGGATGAAGCCGTAGTTCAGCGGATACTGCATCGAGGTGTGCAGGAAGCGGTCGACGAAGATCGCCCCGGAGTCCTTGTCCATCTCGTACTTCACCGGGTGCGCCCCGAGCGGCACCTCGACGATGGCGTTCACGTCCCAGGGCGGATTCATGCCGACCGGGATTTTGCTGATGTCCACAAGTGTCTCCCTCTGCAGCGCAGGGCCAGGCGAGGCAGCGGTCCGTGCCGCAGGATTGCCCCGGCCGGCGGGTCTGTCTCTTTACCAATTGTTAACGCCGCCGCCCTATTAATAAAGCGTTAGGACGGCCCTTCGCGCTCGCGAATACGTCTGCATTAAGTAATTGAAATCAAATATAAAGCTATCGCATCTCCCTGGCGCGGCCCAAGCCCGCGCACGGCAAGGCCCCCGGCAGCGGGTGGCAGGCGGGGATGAAGATAGATTAACTTTTCTCTCTGCCCCTCCGGCGCCGGCCGCTGGAAGGGGCGCGGCAGACGGCTCGGAACGGCACCTCTCCGGCGGCTTTTCTCGCGCTCTGCGGTGCAGTTCGGGATGCGGTTTGGAACGAGGATGAACGCTGGCGACAGTCTGAAGCGTCCGCTCTTGTCACGCTGGCCTGCGGCTTTCATTGCCGCGGTGCTCATCGGCACGACCGCGCTCGTGCTCTATGTCGAGGCCAGCGTCTCGAAGCTGAAGCAGGTGCTGCCCGTGGAGGTGCTGCGCCAGGAGCGCGACGTCGTCTTCATGATCGACGACCTCGTCGCCCTGCAGCAGGCGATCCGCGAGGCGCGCGCCGAGCCCACCGCCGAGCGCCGCCAGGCGATCATCGACCGTATCGACCTGTTCGAGCGACGCGTGCACGACATGGGCGAGACCTACTCGTTCAGCGATCAGATCGGCATCGCCTCGATTCATGCGACGCTGCGCCCGGTGGCTGCCGATCTCAAGCGGTGGCTGGTCGACGGTGTGCAAGGGCTGGGGCCGGATTCCCCGGCGCTGCTCGACCTCGCGGCCAAGCACGTTTCGACGGTGCGCCTGCAGGTCGTCAAGCAGTTCGGCGAAGCCAACGCCAGCGCCCTGACCATGTTGCAGCAGGAGGCGACGGGACTGGAGCGCTTCCGCGGCGCGCTCATCCTCGTGCTCATCGTGGTGGCTTCGCTGACCGTGGTGCTGGTCGCCTTCATCTTCCGCGAGCGGCGCTCCGAGATGGCGGCGGCGGCGGCGCAGCAGCGGCTGCGTGAGTCGATCGAATCGCTGGCCGGCGGCTTCGCGCTCTTCGACGCCAACGAAAAGCTGGTGCTGTGCAATCGACGCTACGGCGATCTCTACGCCGGTGTGCGCGACATGCTGGTTCCCGGCAGGCGCTTCGAGGAACTGGTGACGGCGGTGGCGCGCTCCGGCAACTTCCCGGAGGCCGCCGACGACGCCGAGGCTTGGATCCGCAGGCAGTTGCAGAACTTCCGCAACCCGGAGCGCCCGTTCGAGATCGAGCTGCGCGACGGCACCTGGTTCCGCGTCGCCCAGCGCCGCACCGCCAACGGCGGCTTCGTCGTCATCGGTACCAACATCACCGAGCTGCGACGGCGCGAGTCCGAGCTGCGCAGCATCGGCGAGGAGCTGCGCCACAAGAACGTGCTGCTCGACGCCGCCCTCGACAACATGGCCCAGGGCCTCGCCATGTTCGACGTGAACCAGCGCCTGATCATCTGCAACCAGCGGTTCCTCGATCTCTACAACCTGCCGGCCGTCATGGCGCAGCCGGGCACCGAGCTGACCGACATCCTCGACCACACCGCGCGCGTCGAGAAGCTGTTGCCGGAGCAGGCGAAGACGCTGCGCCAGCGCCGCCTCGCCACCGCTGCCAGCGGGGAAGAGGCGACCCTGCAGGACTTCCTGTCGAACGGCCGAGTCATCAGCATGGTCCACCGCCCGATGCCCGGCGGCGGCTCGCTGGCGACCTATGACGACGTGACCGGCAGCTACAGCGCCGAACGACAGCTCCGCTTCGCGAAGGAGGAAGCCGAGCTGGCCAGTCGCGCCAAGTCCGACTTCCTTGCCAACGTGAGCCACGAGCTGCGCACGCCGCTGAACGCCATCATCGGGTTCTCCGAGATCATCAAGGACCAGTTGTTCGGCCCGATGGGCAATCAGCGGTACCGCGAGTACGCCATCGACATCCACGACAGCGGCACGCACCTGCTGAGCCTGATCAACGACATCCTCGACCTGTCGAAGATCGAGGCCGGCAAGTTCGAGCTGCACGAGGAGGCGATCGATCTCGAGACGGCAACGAAGTCGTGCTTCCGCGTCATGCGCGACCGCGCCGAGGGCGGCGTCGTCGTGCTGGAGCACCGCTTCCCGGTCCAGCTTCCCAAGATCAAGGCCGACCCGCGCGCGGTGAAGCAGATCCTGCTCAACCTGCTGTCCAATGCGGTGAAGTTCACCGACCCCGGCGGGCGCGTGACCATCCACGGCACAGTGGACCAGGACGGCGCGCTGGTGCTGCAAGTGGAGGATACCGGCATCGGCATGGCCGAGGCCGACATCATCAAGGCGATGGCGCCCTTCGGCCAGGTGGACTCCTCGCTCAGCCGCAAGTACGAAGGCACCGGCCTCGGCCTGCCATTGACGCGCCATCTCGTCGATCTCCACGAGGGCGAGTTGACCGTGGAGAGCACCAGGGGCGAGGGGACGAAGATCACGATCCTCATCCCGCGCCACCGCGTGCTCACGGGACCCGTCGCCCTGGAGCCGCGCCGCGCCGCCGGCACCTCGTCCTAGAGCAGATCAGGGTCGGATGGAATCGCCCGAGGCGATCCACCGACCCTGATCTGCTCTACCCTTTTGAAGTAGATCGGATTCACGTGGTCAGACGGAATCGCGGCGCGGTTCCATCTGACCACGATCCGATCTAGCCTCCGCAGCGGGCAAGCGGTCATCCTAAGCGGGAGCTGAAAGAAACGGCTCGCCTTGGCTACTATATCTGGTATGCTCCTGGTTAATTGGGGGTATATCAGGGGGCAGGCCATGACTATGGCCTTCAATCCGGCGCAACTGCCGGACACCAAGCTGCGCCGCCTATACGAGTACTGGTGCTCGCGCTGCCAAGGCGGGGCGCTACCGTCGCGACGCGACATCGACCCGCTTGACATTCCCGACCTGCTGCCCAACCTCTTTCTGCTCGATGTCATCGGAGATGCCGAGGACTTCGTGTTCCGGCTGGCCGGCTCGCGGGTCGAAGAGGCCTTCTCGATGTCGCTGCGCGGGCGCTCCATCGCCGAGATCCACAAGGCCGCCGGAATGCCGATCCCCGTCGCCCAGCACATCGAGGTCGCCCGCGGCGGCGGCCCACGCTACCGGGAAGGCAGCGTGCTGGTGGCGGGCCGCGACCACCTGAGCACCCATCGCCTGCTGCTGCCGCTTGCCAGCGACGGACGCGTCATCGACGTGCTCATCGGCGGCGCCATCTTCCGCCTCGGCGACCATGCCAGCGAATCGGCGGGCCCCTGGTCCTACGCGCGCGCCGCGGGCGACCCGCCGATGGGATTCTAGTCGCTTCCCGCCCGCGGCGTCGTTTCCCCGTGGTCTCCCCGTGGTCCCCCTGGGCCGACGCGCGACAGCCCTAATTTTGCCGCACAATCAGGCCAGTCTTGTCCGCTAGCTTCGCCTGTGCTTGCCTTGCGTCCGCAAGGCGTCGCGACAGCACAAGCGTCACATCGGTGAGGGCGGCAACGACCGTCCGGAATTGGGAGAACGAAGGCGGCCATGACCACCACCAACCACCCCCGTCGTCTCGTGCCGGCATCCGAGCTGGGCCTCGGTGTGCGCCCCGGCGCGGGCGTCCTCGGTCTCTCGAAGGCCGAGCCGAAGGTCCCCCAGGAGGAGTCCCACTCGGAAGGAACCCTCATCGTCGGCGAGGGCATCCAGGTGAAGGGCGAGATCCAGTCCTGCACCACCCTCATCGTCGAAGGCAAGGTCGAGGCCTCGCTGGAGGCAGTGGAGCTGGCGGTTCGCGACAGCGGCCACTATGCCGGCACCGCGCTGGTCGACACCGCGCGCATCGCCGGCAGCTTCAGCGGCGAACTGACGGTGAGCGGCCTCTTGACGGTTGCGGCGGGCGGCCGTGTCTCGGGCACCCTGCGCTACGGCGAGCTGCGCGTCGAGCAGGGCGGCCGCGTGAGCGGCGACATCGACCTGCTGGCGGAGGCGCCGGCGCGGCGGGCAACGAAGCCGGCCAACAAGCCCGCAGCCGAGCGCGTGCTGGAAGGCGCCGCGACGCGCTGATGCTGGTGGGCTGTCCGGAGCAATTTGCCTCGCCCTTCGAGACGCCTTGCTGCGCAAGGCTCCTCAGGGTGAGGCAATACTGACACCTCATGGTGAGGAGCCCGCGTCAGCGGGCGTCTCGAACCATGTGCGGCAGCCTGCTATCCCGCGAGGCGCTGCCAGATTTCCCGCTGTACCGTGACGTAGCCGCGGCTGCGCGTGACGATCTGCGGCGCCAGCAGGGCGTCGGCGGCGGGCAGCGCGTGGAACGGAACGGCCGGATTGGCGTGGTGCGCCGAGTGCAGGTTCATGTTCCAGCACAGCGCCCGCAGCAGCGGGTTGGTCAACGTGGTGCGGCTGTTGGCCAGCATGTCCGGCACCTCCGGGCAGCCGCTGTGCTCGGCCAGCAGGTAGAGCCGCAGGAACGGCTGGCCGAGAAGGACCGGCACCACCCACAGCCAGAGCAGCAGGCCGCTGCCGGCCGCGAGGCTGGCGAGGGCGAGCAGGGCGTAGCCGGCAAGATGCAGGCGCGCCTCGCGCACGATGGCCGGACGCAGGGCGGCGGGAACGAAGTCCTCGGTCACCCGGCCGAGCGCATGCCGGCCAGTGGCGGCGAAGCGGTCGCGCCAGTACGGGATGCCGGAGACATGCCAGAGGTAGGCGCGGCGTCCGGCGAGCGGCGGCGCGGCCAGCTCCGGGTCGCGCCGGCGGTCCTGGGTGAAGCGGTGGTGCTGCAGGTGGAAGGCGCGGAAGTAGTCGGCCGGCAGCACCAGCAGGAAGCCGGCGACGCGCGCCACGGCGTCGTTCAGCGCGCGCCGGCGGAACGCCGTGCGGTGGATCGTCTCGTGCAGCGGCGCGAAGAGGAAGACCAGGACGATGCCGTGCGCGAGCAGGGCCGGCGCCAGCGCCCAGCTATCCCCCCAGCTACCCTCGGCCCACAGCACCGCGCTGCCGGTAACGGCGAGCAGCGCCAGGTGTCCGCCGAATTGGACGAGGCCCTTGCGGTCGCTGCGCGCCGCCAGCGCTCTCAACTCGGCCTTGGGGACGGCCGGGCGGACAGGGAAGACGGTGGCGTGCTGCATGGTCCTCCGTCAGGCGTGCAACAGCTTCGCGTGGTGGCGCAGATGATCCTCGATGAAGGTCTGGATGAAATAATAGCTGTGATCGTAGTCGGCCTGCATGCGTAATTCAAAACGCTGGCCGGCCTCCTCGCAGGCCTCGACGAGCTGATCGGGCAGGAGCTGCTCGCTGAGGAAGGGGTCCTCGACGCCCTGGTCGATGAACAGCAGGGCGTCGGACGGCTGCTTGCGGATGAGGGCGCAGCTATCGTATTCGCGCCAGTGCTCCTCGTCCTTGCCGAGGTAGCCGAGGAAGGCTTTCTGGCCCCAGGGGCAGAGGGTCGGCGCGCAGATCGGCGCGAAGGCCGATACCGACTTGTAGGCGCCGGGATTCTTCAGGTGGATGGTGATGGCGCCGTGCCCGCCCATCGAGTGGCCCATGATGCCCTGGCGGCCCATGTCGGCGGGGAAATGCTCGGCCAGCAGCGCGGGCAGCTCCCTGGTCACGTAGCTGTACATGTTGTAGCGCTGCGACCACGGCCGCTGCGTCGCATCGAGATAAAAGCCGGCGCCGCTGCCGAAGTCGTAAGCATCGTCCTCGCCCGGATAGCCGGCGCCGCGCGGCGAGGTGTCCGGCATCAGCAGCATGAGGCCGAGCTCGGCGGCGACGCGCTGCGCGCCGGCCTTCACGGTGAAGTTCTCCTCCGTGCAGGTAAGGCCGGAGAGGAAGGTGACCAGCGGCACCTTCTTGCCGCCCTTGGCCTGCGGCGGCTGGAACACGGCGAAGTTCATCGTGCCCCCGCAAACCTCGGACTCGTGGCTGTAGAAGCCCTGTGTCCCCTCGAAGCAGCGCTGCTGGCTGTTGACTGTCAGATCCATAACCGCCTCTAGATTGTAGTGATACTCAGGACTGTGGCGCGCCGACCGGCCGCGTCAGTACACCACGACCGAGCGGATGGACTTGCCCTCGTGCATGAGGTCGAAGCCCTTGTTGATGTCGTTGAGCGGCAGGGTGTGGGTGATGAGGTCGTCGATGTTGATCTTGCCCTCCAT
>DATCXZ010000023.1:0-7922 GCA_036570545.1 Kiloniellaceae bacterium | reverse complement strand
ATCGGTGCCCTGGCCCCAGGCCGGCGCCGCGAGGCTGCCGCACACCATGAGGGCCGCCGCGAGCAGCAGGCCCAGTCCGAGGAGATAGGAAAAAGCGTCGCGCCGCAGGCGCATGACGGAGGCAGTCATAGCAGTTCCTCTCTGCGAGCTTCTTTTCATCGTATCAGCGCTCCCGCGCTCGCTCATCGTGTTCGCGCTTCCGCGCTCAGCCGCCCTGCAGCGTGCCACGGGCGCGCAGCTCCTGGCGCTGCGCATCGGTGAGGCCGGTGTCGGTCTCGCCCATGTAGGTGCCCTTCTCGTAGTGCAGGATGCGCCCCTGCTCGGCTTCGTCACAGGCCGCCAATGCCAGCAGCATCCCGGCAGCGGCGACAACAGGTATCAGCTTCTGCAATGCCATCGTAATTTCTTCCGATTCCAATCGAGCGACCAAGCCCAGCGCGTTTAGGTTAATAAATTCTTACAGGGGGGATGCCAGACGGATTGCGCCTGCCGGCAGCTTGCCGTTCCGGGAGTTCCGATCCTGGAAAATCCTGCACATGGGAAGAGGGCGGCGCTGAGCGCCGCCCCCGAACCACACAGAACACTGCCCTCGCCTCGAACAGGGTCGGGATCAAGATCCCGACTTCTGCTCGTAGGCCGTTCCCCAGCCCCAGGCGCCGGATCCGAAGCCGCGGGCGACGACGCGCTCGCGGTAGATGTCGGACACCATGTCGCCGTCGCCGCCGAGCAGGGCCTTGGTCGAGCACATCTCCGCACAGAGCGGCAGCTTGCCCTCGGCCAGACGGTTGCGGCCGTACTTCTGGAACTCGGCAGCAGAGTGATCCGTTTCCGGACCGCCGGCGCAGAAGGTGCACTTGTCCATCTTGCCGCGGCTGCCGAAGTTGCCCGCCTGTGGGTACTGCGGCGCGCCGAACGGGCAGGCATAGAAGCAGTAGCCGCAGCCGATGCAGAGATCCTTGGAATGCAGCACCACGCCGTCGGCGGTCTGGTAGAAGCAGTCCACCGGACAGACCGCCATGCAGGGTGCGTCGGAGCAGTGCATGCAGGCGACCGAGATCGAGCGCTCGCCGGGCTTGCCGTCATTGATGGTGACGACGCGGCGCCGGTTAACGCCCCAGGGAATCTCGTGCTCGTTCTTGCAGGCCGTGACGCAGGCGTTGCACTCGATGCAGCGCTCGGCGTCGCAGAGGAATTTCATTCGTGCCATTTTTCAGCTCCTCCCCTTACGCCGGCTCTACGCGGCAAAGTGTGGTTTTGCTTTCCTGCATGCCGGTCACCACGTCGTAGCCGTAGGTGCCCGCCGTGTTGCTGGACTCACCCAAGACATAGGGATCGGCGCCCGTCGGATACTTGTGACGGAGATCCTCCCCTTGCCAATGGCCGCCGAAGTGGAAGGGCATGAAAGCCACGCCCCTGCCGACCCGCTCGGTCACCATCGCCATGACCTTCACCTTGCTGCCTTCCGGGCTGTGCACCCAGACCATCTCGCCGTCGCGCACGCCGTTGTTGTTGGCGTCCACCGGATTGATCTCGACGAACATGTTCTGCTGGAGCTCGGCGAGCCACGGATTGGATCGCGTCTCATCGCCGCCACCCTCGTATTCCACCAGTCGGCCGGAGGTGAGGATGATCGGGAAGTCCGCAGAGAAGTCCTGCTGCTGGATCGTCTTGAAAAGGACCGGCAGGCGGTAGGTCTGGCGGTCGTCGTAGGTGGCGTACTTGTCCAGCAGGTCACGCCGCGGCGTGTAGATCGGCTCGCGGTGCAGCGGCACCGGGTCCGGGAAGGTCCACACCACGCAGCGCGCCTTGGCGTTGCCGAAGGGCGCGCAACCATGCTTGATGGCGACCCGCTGGATACCGCCGGAGAGGTCGGTCTTCCAGTTGGTCTTCGGGCCGGCCACCGCATCGATCGCCTTGCGCTCCTCGTCGGTGAGATCCTTGTCCCAGCCGAGCTTCTGGAGCATCTCCATGGTGAACTCGGGATAGCCGTCCTCGATCTCCGAGCCGGGCGGGAAGGAGCCCTCGGCCAGCAGGTTCACGCCGTCGCGCTCCACACCAAAGCGGGCACGGAAGGGAATGCCGCCCTCCGCCACCGGCATTGACGGGTTCCACAGGATCGGCGTGCCTGGGTGTCCCATCTCCGGGGTGCCCCAGCACGGCCACGGCAGGCCATAGGTTTCGCCGTCGCAAGGACCGCCATGCGCGCGCAGAGTGGTCCTGTCGAAGGTGTGCTGGTTGGCCATGTGGAGCCTCAGGCGCTCCGGCGACTGGCCGGTGTAGCCGATCGTCCAGCACCCGTGATTGAATTCGCGGGTGATGTCCTCGACGAGCGGCTCGGTGCCGTTCACCTGGATGTGCTTGAACATCTCGTCGGCGAAACCGAGCTTCTTGGCGAGGAGATACATGATCTCGTGGTCGGTCTTCGACTCGAAGAGCGGATCGAAGACCTTCTCACGCCACTGCAGCGAGCGGTTCGACGCCGTCGCCGACCCCACGGTTTCCAACTGCGTCGCCGCCGGCAGCAGATAGGTACCGTTCTGACGGTCGTTCATCACCGCCGCCACCGTCGGATAGGGATCGATGATGACCAGCAGGTCGAGCTTCTCCATCGCCTTCTTCATGTCGGCCAGGCGGGTCTGCGAGTTCGCCGCATGCCCCCAGAAGACCATGGCGCGGAGGTTGTCGGGCTGGTCGATGTTGTCCTTGGATTCCAGCACCAGGTCGAACCAGCGTGAGACCGGCACGCCGGTCGCTTCCATCAGCTCCTTGCTGGCGAAGCGCTTCAACAGGTAGTCGTAGTCGACATCCCATACACGGGCCCAGTGCTGCCACGCGCCCTCGGTCAGGCCATAGTAGGCCGGGAGGGTGTCGTTCAGGGGGCCGATGTCGGTGGCGCCCTGCACGTTGTCGTGGCCGCGGAAGATGTTGGCGCCGCCGCCGGACACGCCGATCATGCCCATCGCGAGGCCGAGGATGCAGTAAGCGCGCGTGTTGCTGCTGCCGATGTGGTGCTGGGTCGAGCCCATGCACCAGCAGATGGCGAACGGACGGTTGTTGGCCAGCGTTCGCGCGACGCGCTCCATCTGCGATCCCGGCACGCCGGTCACCCGCTCGGTCTCCTCGGGGTTCCACTTGGCGACCTCGGCCTTGACCTGGTCCATGCCGTAGACGCGCTGGCGGATGTACTCCTTGTCCTCCCAGCCGTTCTCGAAGATATGCCAGAGGATGCCCCAGATCACCGCCACGTCGGTGCCCGGGCGGAACCGCACGTACTCGTCGGCGTGGGCGGCCGTGCGCGTGAAGCGCGGGTCGCAGACGATGAGGGCCGCGTTGTTCTGTTCCTTGGCCTTCAGCAAGTGCTGCAGCCCGACCGGGTGCGCCTCCGCCGGATTGGCGCCGATCACGAAGATGGCGCGCGAATTGTGCATGTCGTTGAAGCTGTTCGTCATCGCGCCGTAGCCCCAGGTGTTGGCAACACCCGCGACCGTGGTCGAGTGACAGATTCGCGCCTGGTGGTCACCGTTGTTGGTGCCCCAGAAGGCATAGAACTTGCGGAACAGGTAAGCCTGCTCGTTGCTGTGCTTCGCCGAGCCCAGCCAGTAGACGGAATCGGGGCCGGAGCTGTCGTAGATCTCCAGCATCTTGCCGCCGATCTCGTCGATCGCCTGCTCCCAGGAGACCTTCGTCCACTTGCCGTCCACCAGCTTGGTCGGATGCTTCAGGCGGCGCTCACCGTGCGCATGCTCGCGGATCGACGCGCCCTTGGCGCAATGGGCGCCGAGGTTGATCGGGCTGTCCCAGCCGGGCTCCTGTCCGATCCAGACGCCGTTCTGCACCTCGGCCATCACCGTGCAGCCGGTTGCGCAGTGCGTGCACACCGACTTCACGATCTTGATGTCGCCGGTCGCCGTCGAGGCCGCCTCGGCCTGCTTGACCATCCCGAGCGGAACCGATGCCGCGGCGATGCCGCCGGCGGCCAGTCCGGAACGCTTCAGGAAGGAACGGCGGTCAATGGCGCTGCCCGCGATGCTGGCGATCGCCTTCGACAAACGGGGGCTCCCAGCCGCTCCATTCGTCCTCTTCGTAAGCATTGACCTCTCCCCTTAGAGTGGTTGTACGGAGGGCCCGCAGGCCCCGGAAGTGCACCGAGCGCTACGAGCCTAGAACCGTGCCAACTCGTAATACTTCCGCACGTGGTCTGTTTCGGTGTAGCCGGACTTCTTGGACGGCGTGGCTTCGACGGCTACCGCCTTGGCGGCTGTCATCGAAACCGCGGCTGCCCCGGCACCGAGTCCCGCCTTCTTGAAGAAGTCGCGACGACCTGCATTGATCTCTTCCTTCTTATTGCTCACGGCCGACCCTCCTTTTCACGTGGTGACCTTGGACTTCGCGTCGGGCCGACCCTAGACCCCGCCGCTTCACTGCTACTCCCGATCTCCCATCCGGCGATCTCCGATTCGGCGATCTCCGATCCGGGAAGGACCGATGGCGCTAGGCCGCCATGTCGAAAGCCTCGGCCTCGACCGCCAGGAAGAGGCGGCCGATGGTGCCGACAGGCATGTAGAGCACCGCCGACTGCGCGGCCTGCAGGTCCTCGAAGAACCGCGGCGCCCAGCAGCCGATGTGGGTGTCGAAGAAGTGGCGCTGCTCGGCAAGGTCCGCCGGTGCGCCGAAGCTGCCGGTGATGAGGCCGGCCATCATCTCGCAGAGCGCGGCGATATGATCTTCCGGCTCTTTCACGTCGTCGGCGCGCGCAATGCGCAGGCGCGCCATGTCGCCGCGCAGCCGCGCCAGCGGCTTCTCGTTCAGAAAGCCGGTGAGATAGTAGGAAGTGTAGGGCAGCAACTCGCCCTGCCCGACGCCGGTGAAGAGGTTGAAATGCTCCTCGCGCGCCGACTCGACGGTGGTGCCGCGCGCCGCGGCGGCCAGAGCCTGAATGCCCTTGCCCAGTTCCGAGTCGTCGCCCTCCAGCCCGCGCAGCATCTCCAGGAGCCGGTCACCGGGCTCGCGCGACAAAAGCTGTGCCAGCAGGGCATACCAGCCTGCGCGCAGACGGTCTTCCTCAGAAACCTGAGCTTGCGCAGCAACACTACCCACGCGCGACTCTCTCCTAACCTCGTGCCGGGGCTTGCCGCAACCTTGGGACGCTGTACCGATCGGTACGCCCGCGCCGCAGCTACCTCGGCCTCTGTTATATCCCTGATTTTCCCAGGGTTTTTGTTTGCTAGAACGTTTCGAATTAGACCGCTACATCAATGAAGTGTCAACAAAATCGCATGCTGCGATGCACCTGTGTATTTTCCGGCATTGCGGAAATAACACTAAAATCTGCAGGGAGCCAGCTAGCGATTTGCAATCGCAGCGCGCAACTAGGCGCCTGGATCTCCCCACCGCCGCCGCCGGGCCGACCCGGTGCCACCCCGGCCGTGGCGAGGGGCACCGTCCGGGTCGCGATTTTCCGTCTCTACCGCCGACTCGGCCGAACCGACCTCGATGGCAAGCGGCTCCCCGCCGGTGTCCGCAGCGGCCCGCAGAGAGGCCCGCTGAGAGGCCCGCTCGGCCGTCGGCCCGCCATCGTTCGGCAGCGCCGTCGCCGTCGCCTTCGACTCGGCTGCCGGCAGGGCCGGGCCCGCGGCCTCCGTGGTGGGCGCCTCTTCCACGTCCTCGCCGGGCAGCACCATGCCGCGGCCGACCTGGAAGAGCGTCTTCAGATTCGGCACCACAGTGGCCGCATCGGTGTAGTCGAGATTGTAGTCGTCCAGCATGCAGATGTGCCGGAACGCCGGATCGACCTGCCAGAGACGACGCAGCGCGCGCTGCTTCAGCGCATTAGGCACGCCCTCGCGCATGAACACGGTGAAGTCCGCGCCGACATCGAGGGCGTCGATGTCCGGCAGCGTGGCCGGGTCCACCGCCTCAGGCGCGACAGTCGGCTCGGCCGCGGTTTCGGCATCAGCCTGCGCCGCGGCCGCGGCGTCTTCTTCCACCGCCTGCCGCTTGCGCTGCGACCAGCGGGACAGGAACGGCTTGTCGTCGTCGCGTCCGCGTGCCGCCATGGTCAATCCTCCTCGCGGGCGATGGCGCCCGGCGGGGCTCTGCGCGGCCGCTCGACCGGTGGGCGGCGACTGAACGACTCGTCCTCGGCATTCTTCGCCTTCTTGCGCTTTCGCTTCACGAAGACCTCTTCCACGTGGTGGACCTTCACGAAGTCAGCGACCAGCGCCATGACTTCGGGCGGCATGCTCACCGCGTCGACGATCTCGTCTCCAGCCTGTCCGTAGTGCTCCCCTTCGTAGGCGTCGGCCGTCACCAGATAGGGGATCACCTCGTGCTCGACGGCAGGATCCGCGTTTTGCCGCAGCACGACGAAGATGCGCGGCGGTTGTTGCAAGAGATTGTCCTTGTAGCCGAGGGTATCGGAGCGGAACAGCTCCAGCGGAAGGGTTCCCGCGTGGTACTGGCGCACGGCTTCGCCCTCGCGCAGCAGCGTCCACGGCCCGCGCGGATCGAGCGGCGGCGCGCCGGGAATCACCGCCACCGGACGCCAGTCATGGTCTTTCCAAGGGTGGTCCACGCGGCGCCACTCGAGCACCACGCCGAGCGGCAGTGTCTCTGTCTTGTCCATCGCCTCCACAGGTCCGACGAGGGGCGCGAAACGCAGCCCTGCGATCAACAGCCGCCGTCCGCCCCAAAGTGAAGGGACGATGCAGCAACGCTGTGGAGGGTAGGCCCTCGCCGTTCGCTTGGCCAGCGCCGCGTCAGCGACAGTGCCGCGACGGCCTCGGGGACATCAGTCCCAGGCTGTCTTCACCGTCGTTTTCGGCGCCGCGACCGCCGGCGAGGAGTAGGAGCGCGCCAGCCGCACATAATAGGCGACCTCTTCGCTCTTGGCCGCGCAGATTTCCATCGCGTTGAAGACGGCGAATTGCAGCAGGCTGCCGAGTTCCTCGCCCTCGATGGTGCGTCGGCCAGCCTCCTGAAGCGGCCCGCAAGCCTCGTTGAGCTGCTCCTCCACGGTGTAAAGCGCATCGAGCAGCGGCAGGCCGCGGGTGTCCGCTTCGACGATCGCCGCCGCCAGCGACGCCGATACCTGGTTCTGATAGGTGAAGACCGACGCCGCCCGGTCCTCGATGCTGCCGTCGATCAGCATCGGCATCACCAGAGAATGCGCGGCGCCGACCGACGTGCCGATCGCGGCAATCGCCACCACGGCCCCAAAGGCGCGCTTTCTGAAACCGCCCCTGTGGCCGACCTTGCGGCTGAATCGCCTCTTCTTCTTGTTCAACATTGCCCTAACCTCGCCTGAAACCGCGACATCGCAGTGCCTGGGGCCCTTTGGCAGGCCCGTTCCGGCATCTCTTGTTGCGACCAGTGTGGGAGAGTCAGGCTTTCGCAAATCTTACCCGCGCCGCAAGGCTCCGGCTTTGTCACAGACGGTTGGGCTTTGAAGCGAATTGCCGAAAGAAAAAGGCGACCGTTCCGCCCGTATCCATCGCGATAATGCCGGCCATTCTCGACAAATGCGGGACGGCGCTATCCGACAGCGCGCAGCTTCAGCTTCAGGCCGACCACGGAATAGATATCGAGGCCGGTGATGTTCGCGATCTCGTCGAACGACAGCGAAGTCTCGCGCAGCAGCTTGGCGGCATGGCGGTCGGGATTCATGCGTCGGCGATTAACCCGCGCCTGGGTGACCGAGGCGGTCACCGCCTTGCGCAGCTCCTCGGCGTCGAGGCCGCGCGCCTGCGCCGCACGCAGCGCCTCCTCACGGCGCGCCTTGTCGTGCAGGATGAAGCTGTCCATCAGATGGACGGCACGCGCGAAGCGGTCGAGGCCCTGCGGATGAAAGCCGAGGTCGTCGTCGGTGAAGACGTCGCTGCGCTGCGGCCCGCGCGCCGGCTCGTCGCGCGCGCCGCCCGCTG
>DATCXZ010000022.1:0-10491 GCA_036570545.1 Kiloniellaceae bacterium | reverse complement strand
AAGCTGCTGATCGCCTCCTGGGGCGGCGTCTATTCGCAAAGCCAGGAAGAAGCCGTCTATCACGCCTTCACCCGCGCGACCGGCATCGAGATCACCCGCAAGGTCTACGCCGGCGGCCTCGACGACCTCCGCGGCCAGGTTGCCAGCCGGAGCGGCATCTGGGACGTGGTGGACGTCGAGCCGGTCGACGCCGAGGAAGGCTGCAAGGAAGGCCTGCTCATGGAGCTCGGCCGCGACCTGCTCAATTTGCCAACGGCGCCCGACGGCACCCCGGCGGAAAACGACTTCCTGCCCGGCGCGCTGCAGCCCTGCGCCGTCGGCTCCCTCGCCTGGTCGATGGCGATCGCCTTCAGCGACAGCACCGGCGAGATCCGCGCCGACGACATCAAGCCCTCCAGCCTCCAGGACTTTTTCGATCTCGAGCGCTTTCCCGGCCCACGCGGCCTCCGGCGCACGCCGATGACGAACCTGGAGTGGGCGCTGCTGGCCGACGGCGTGCCCGGCGACAAGGTCTACAGCCTGTTGCGCACCGAGGCCGGTGTGGCGCGGGCCTTCGCCAAGCTCGCTACCATCCGTGACGACATCGTGTGGTGGGAGGACGCCACCGAGCCGGCTCGCCTGCTCGAGGAAGGCCGCGTGGTCATGACCTCCACCTTCAACGCACCGATGTTCAACGCCATCGTGGTGCGCGAGCAGCCCTTTGCGATGATCTGGGACCGCCAGGTGTGGGACCTCGATTTCTGGGCAGTGCCGGCGATCACCGAGAACCGCGACGCGGCCCTGGCATTCGTCCGCTTCGCCACCAGCACCGAAGCGCTGGCGCGCCAGACCCGCTGGATTTCCTACGGTCCGGTGCGACGCTCGTCGCTCGCGCTGGTCGGCGACTATGTCCATGCCGACGTCGAGATGGCGCGCTATCTGCCGACCGCGGAAGCGAATTTCGAAACGGCCCTGCGCAACGACGCACTGTTCTGGCGCGATCGCGGCCCCGCCCTGGTCGAGCGATTCAACGCCTGGCTGTCGCGCTGAGCCTGCCTGCCGGGCCTCGGTGTCTGAAGGTTTGCACCGCTATCGGGCCTATTGTACGCTTCTGCCGCATAAGGTTCATCATACACGGGCCATTCCGCCAATACGTGGTGCCGACACCGCCCGGCTAAGCGAGGGGCACCAGGGAGCGGAGTAAAGAACCGCAAACAGGGAGTGCAATCGGTGAGCGAAAAGCAGAGCGATTCTTTTGGGAACCACCGGCCCGGCGTGACGCGCCGCCGGTTCATGGAAACCGCCAGCAGCATCGGCCTCGGTGCCGCCTTGCTGGCCGTGCCCGGCGTGGCGCGGGCGCAGTCGGGGCCAGTCAAGATCGGCGTCATGGGCCCCTTCACCGGCCCGGCCGGCCGCACCGGCGAGGCGATCCAGAAGGGCGCCCAGATGGCCGTCGCGGACGCCCGCGAGAACGGCCTGCTGCCACTGACCATCGACGGCCAGCAGCGCGACATCGAGATCGTCTACGTCAACAGCGAGTCGAGCCCCGAGAAGGCCGTGAAGGCGGTGAGCGACGCGGTGAACCGCCAGGGCGTGCAGTTCATGGTTTCGGGCTGGCACTCGTCGGTCGCGATGGCCGTCTCCGAGGCCGAATCAGGCATGAACATCGTGCACATCGGCCACGGCGGCGAATCGCAGTACATCTGCGAGAAGATCAATAAAGATCCCGAGAAATACCGCCACTGGTTCAAGGGCTGGGCCTCGCCGCCGATTTTCGCCGGCCTTTACGGCGATCCGCTGAAGCACCTGATGGAACAGGGGCTGTGGAAGCCGAAGTCGATGAAGGCCGCCGTGGTGGTCGAGGATACCGACTACGGCCGCGGCTGGGGCGACGCGCTGCTGAACTCGCTGAAGAAGATCGGCTTCGACGTGCTGCCCTATGACGTCATCCCGCTCGACGAGACCGAGTTCACGCCGCTGCTGGCCAAGTATAACGCCCAGGGCGTATCGATCGTCGGCATGACCGTGACCGGCAACGTCAGCGCGTCCAATTTCGTGAAGCAGTTCCGCGACCGGCGCATGCCGGCGCTGCTGATCGGCCACGGTCTGACCTGGTTCAGCGAGTGGCACGAGCTGACCGGCGAGGCTTCCGACTATGTGCTGACCATGGACTCGCCGCGGGTCATCGCGCCCTACCAGCAGGAATGGGTCGAGCGCTACGAGAAGATGTTCGGCGAGGAGCCCTCGCTGGCCCCGGCCGGCCAGCAAGGCTACGACTACATGACCGTCGGCCTCAAGGTGCTGCAGGAGGCGGGCTCGCTGGACTACGAGAAGCTCGTTGAGACGGCGCGCGCCATCGACCACCAGGGCATCTGGCAGCACATCAACTTCGCCGAGGAGAAGGGCGAGAACGCGCTCTGCCCGGGCGAGGTGCAGGTCGGAGGCTTCGAGGAAGGGTTCTTCTTCCCGCTCGTCCAGCTCATGAACGGCGAGGCGAAGATCCTCTGGCCGCTGAAACACGCCCAGGCGGAATTCCAGGCGCCGCCCTGGCTGTAAGCGCGGATCCGGCAGGTGCGGGAAGGGTCAAGCGCAGAGCGCGGCCGTTTCCCCCGCCTGCCGCATTCTCTGTGGTTGCAGTGCTAGCGTAAGGGGGGAGCGCTCACGTGGGGCTGCTCGAGATTCGGGGGCTGAAGAAGAGTTTCGGCAGCCTCGTCGTGCTCGACGGAATCGATCTCGACGTCGAGGAAGGCGAAATCCAGGGGGTGATCGGGCCGAACGGCGCCGGCAAGTCCACCCTGTTCAACATCATCAACGGCATCTACACGACCGGCAGCGGGACTATCAGCTTCCGCGGCCGCAGCATCGCGAACAAGCCGGTCTATCGCATCGCCGCCATGGGGATCGGACGGACCTTCCAGGTCGCCCGCGTGTTCGACGAGATGACCGTGCTGCAGAACATGCTGGTGCCGACGGTGCCGCTCACGGTGTCGCGCGCCGACGCAACGCGCCGTGCGGAAGCGCTGCTGGAGACGGCGACGCTCGACCGCGTGAAGTCCAGCCCCGCCGCGGAGATCTCGGGCGGCCAGAAGAAGCTGCTCGAGTTCGTTCGCACGATGATGACCGACCCTGCGCTGATCCTGTTGGATGAGCCGTTCAACGGCATCAACCCCGCCCTCATCGAGGTGCTGATCGCCATGGTCCGCAAGCACAACAAAGACGGCAAGACCTTCCTTCTGATCAGCCACGAGATGCCGCATGTGAGCGAGCTCTGCGGCACCGTCTCGGTGCTGGCCGCCGGCACCAACGTGACGCGCGGCACACCGGCCGAGGTGCGCCAGAACAAGGCCGTCATCGACGCCTATCTGGGACACTGACGGATGGCACTGGAGATCAGGAGCGTCGTCGCCGGCTATACCCGCGAGGTGCAGATCCTCAACGGCATGAGCGTCAGCGCCGCCGACGGCAAGGTCACCCTGCTGCTCGGTCCGAACGGCGCCGGCAAATCCACCCTGCTCAAGACCATCTACGGCTATCTCAGCCCCGAGGCCGGCGAGATCCTGAACGACGGCAAGTCGCTGGTCGGGCTGAAGCCGAAGGACATGCTGCGCGAGGGCATCGCCTATCTCATCCAGGGTCACAGCGTGTTCATACGCATGACCGTCGAGGAGAACCTGGAGCTGGGTGGCTGGATCATGCGCAACGACAAGGCGCGCATGAAGGATGCCTTCGAGCGCCTCTACGCGCGCTACCCGCGCCTGAAAGAAAAGCGGCGCCTCGCCGCGGGCGTGCTGTCCGGCGGCGAGCAGCGCATGCTGGAGATTGCCCGGCTGACCATGACCGGTCCGAAGACCCTGCTGCTCGACGAGCCCTCCGTCGGGCTCATGCCGAAGCTCGTCGACGAAGTCTACGAGGAGATCGCCCGCCTGAAGGAGGAGCGCTACACCATCCTCATCGTCGACCAGAACGTGAAGAAGGCGATCGGCATCGCCGACTACGTCTATGCCCTGGCGCTCGGTGAGAACCGCTACGAGGGACCGCGGGATGAGATCGCCCAGCGGCTCGACGAGATCGTGAAGGAGTGGATCTGATGGATTACAGCCTGCTCCTCGAGCCAGCGATTCTCAGCGAGGTACTGGTGCTCGGGCTGGAGCGCGGCGCGATGTACGCGCTGATGGCCTCCGGCCTGTCGTTGATCTTCGGCATCATGGGGGTGAAGAACTTCTCGCACGGCGAGCTCTTCATGCTCGGCGGCTACGTGATGTTCTACGTGACCATGGTGCTCGACCTGCCGTGGCCGATCGGCGTCGCCGCTGCGGCGCTGGTGCTGCTGGTGGTCGGCATGCTGATCGAGCGGACGCTGATCGAGACCCTGCGCCGGCGCGCCGGGCGCGACTGGCAGCTCGATGCCTTCGTGCTCACCATCGGCATGCTCGTCATCATGCAGAACCTGGCGCTGATCTTCTTCGGCACCGAGCGCCGCGGCGTGTCCGACCTCATCGAGGGCACCTTCGTCCTGGGACCGCTGCTCGTCTCCTATGAGCGCCTGATGATCGTCGGCGTCGCCGCCGCCGCCGGCCTCGCGCTGTGGGCCTTCATCCGCTTCACCAGCCTCGGAAAGGCGATCCGCGCCGCCTCTCAGGACCCGCACGCGGCGCAGACCCTGGGCATCGACATCCAGCGCATCTACACCGTCAGCTTCGGCATCGGCGCCGCCCTCGCGGGCCTTGCCGGCGGTCTTCTCATCTCGATCTACCCGGCCCACCCGACGGTCGGCTTCCAGCCGGTCATCAAGTCGATCGCCTGCGTCATCCTGGGCGGCCTCGGCTATGTGCCGGGCGCCATCATAGCCGCCATGCTGCTCGGCATCATCGAGGCCTACGCGACCTTCTTCATGTCGGGCGGCTGGCAGAACGTGATGACCCCCGCCCTGGTGGTGCTCATCCTCATCTTCCGGCCCAGCGGCCTGTTCTCGTCCAGCAAGGTGGATCGGGCATGACGACGGACACTTCCGTGAACCGCGAAACCAAGGCCATCGCCGGTTTCCTGCGCAGCACCCCGGCACGGGTCATCAAGGTGGCGGTGCTCCTCGCCATCCTCCTCTTCGTGCCGCCGCTGATCGACAATCCCTACGTCACCCGCATCTTCATCTCCGCGATGATGCTCGGCGTCATGGCGGCGATCTACGACCTGATGATCGGCTACGCCGGACTGGTGAACTTCGGCTACGCCGGCTTCATCGCCGTCGGGGCCTACACCTCCGCGCTGGGCGAGTTTCACTACGGGATCAGCCCCTGGCTGGGGCTCTTTTTCGGCGGAGTCCTGAGCGCGTTCCTGGGATTCCTGCTCGGCGTCATCACGCTGAGGCTGCGTGGGCTCTACGTCGCGCTCATGACCTTCTTCGTCGGCGAGGCGATACGCTTCTCGATCTCCAACACGCCCGAATTCACGCGCGGCATGCTGGGCCTTTCGGTGGCCCCTTTCCCCGACGTCTTCGGCATCGACTTCGGGCGCTCTAACCTCTACGCCTACTATTACCTGCTGCTGGTCCTGACCGCCGTCATCATGGGCTTCATGTGGTGGCTGGTGAAGTCGCGCTACGGCCTCGCCTTCGAGGCGCTGCGCGAGGACCAGCTCGCCACCCAGAGCCTCGGGCTCAACACCACCAAATACAAGCTCTACAACTTCACCATCGCGAGCTTCCTGGCCGGCGTGATGGGCGCCTTTTACGCTCACTACCTCGGCATCCTGTCGCCGAGTCCCGAAGAGTTCGGCGTCTACCGCACGGTGGAGATTCTCAGCATCACCTACATCGGCGGACGCGGAACCTTGTGGGGCTCGCTGTTCTCGGGCTTCCTGCTGATCGGCTTCCAGGAGTACTTCCGCGGCATCGGGCCGTGGCGCCTGGTGATCTTCGGTGCCCTGCTCGTCTTCGTCATGCTGTTCGCCCGCCGCGGGCTGGCGGGGCTGAAGAAGTACCTCTGGTAGACGCCCGGCCGAGCCGGCAGTTGTTGCGAGCGATTCGCATCTTGATGGACAAACTTCCGGCTCCGGTCTATAGTTCCTGCCAGAGCGACGGCCGCCGCCGTCGCGGAGCGTAGCGCCGGGACCGCCCCGCCATGTATCGCGACAACACCTTGATCCCCAGCGAGGCCGTGCGGCTGCTGGCCCTCGGCTTGCTGGCCACCAGGTCGATGAGCTATGCCGAGCTGGCGCGCGAGGTGCGCCATTTCACTGGCCGCATCATGGGTCCTTCGCTCGATCTGGTGGGCGCGCCCTTGGAGGTGCTGAAGGTCGAGGGCCTGGTGGCGAACCGCAGCAACGCTTCCAAGCCGGGCACCGGCAATGAGGGCGACGACCCCGAAAGCGACGACCCCGAAAGCGACGATCGGGAACTGACCGTCACGCCGGAAGGCCTGGCCGAGCTGCGCCGTCTGCTGTCGGCCAACGTGCGCCCGCAGATCAGCGACCTCAACAAGCTGATCGTCGCCCTGAAGATGCGCTTCCTGCACCTCATGGAGCCGGCCGAGCGCCGCGTCCAGGCCGAGCTGCTGCACGAGATCTGCGAGCGCGAGCTCGCCCGCCTCATCGACCTGCGCGCCTACCACGGCGAGGAGCCGGGCCATCTCTGCGCCTGGCTCGACTCCGAGATCGCCCAGACCCGCGCGCGGCTCGACTGGTTCGCCGGCCTGCGCGATGGGTTGGCGTGAGGGCAGAAGACGCACCCTCGCCACCTTCCGACACCGAATGCAGCAATGCGCTCGCCCTCAGTAGAGGTGCTGGCCGCCGGTGACGAAGATTTCGGTGCCGGTCACGTAGCCGAAGTCGGGCGTGCAGAGCCGAAATACGGTGGAGGCCACCTCGTCGGGGCGGCCCATGCGGTGCAGTGGGATGCGCGGAATCAGCGCATCGTATTCCTCACCGATCATCTCGGTCTCGATCTCGCCCGGCGCAACCGCGTTCACCCGGACATTGAGCTCGGCAAACTCCACCGCCATCTCGCGCGTCAACGCCGAGAGCGCCGCCTTGGACGTCGAGTAGGCAGAGCCCGCGAAGGGATGCACGCCGTGGCCGGCGATCGAGGTGATGTTCACGATGGCGCCCTGCCCCTTGCGCAGCGCCGGCGCAAAGCCGCGGCCGAGCGCCAGCGGGGTGAAGAAGTTCAGCTCGAAGACCTCGCGCCAGAGGTCGAGGCTGCCGTTGAGACAGCCGAGGCGCTCTTTGAAGGCCGTTTTCGGCGACACCGCGGCATTGTTCACCAGGGCATGCACCGGCCCGTCCCCGATCAGGGCCTTGGCTTCGGTGAGGAACCTCACCACCGCCTCCGGCTCGGCGAGATCCGCGGTGATATGGTGGGTCCAATTGGGATCGCGGCGGCACTCGGCCGGCACCTCGTCGCGCGAGCAGGTGATGATCTCCCAGCCCTCGTCGCTGAAGCGCTTCACCGTGGCATGGCCGATGCCCCGGCTGGCGCCGGTCAGCACCACCCGCTGGCGTTGTCCATTGCCGGCCTTGCTTCCATTCATGGCGCGATCTTAACCCGCCGGCACCGGCCACCCTACAGGAATCCCGACGCGCGGGCGGCGCTCAATGCATCATGAGAACAGGGATCTTGGCATGCCGCAGCACGCCTTCGGTGGCACCGCCGAGAATGCGCTCGCGCAGGCGGCTGTGGCCGTAGGCGCCCATCACCAGGCATTCCGCCCCGGCGCGGCCGGCCTGGTCGAGCAAGCCCTCCGCGATGCGCTCGCTGCCCGGCGTGTAGGCCCAGGTCTTGGCGTCGATGCCATGGCCGGCGAGGTAGCGGGCGAGGCTGCTCGGCTCGATCGCGTCATCGCGCTCACGCGCGGTGACCAGCACCACCTCCTCTGCCGCCTGCAGCAGCGGCAAAGCGGCGCTGGCAGCGATCGTGGCCTCGCGCGAGCCGTTCCAGGCAACGGCGACCTTTCTGCCGAAGCCCTTGCTGGCTTCCGCCGGCGCGACGATCACCGGACGCCCGGTGCCAAAGAGGGCGGCGTCGATCGAGGCCGACTGGTCGGCATCCGTCAGCGCCGGGTGGGGCATGACAATGACGTCGGCAAGGCGGCCGCGGTGCTCGATCTCTTCCGGCTGGCGGCCCGTCACCACGATCAGAGAGACCGCGAACTGGCCGGCCGGAACGGACTCCTCCGGCCCCACCTGCGGCAGCCCGGCGTCGCTGCACAGCCGCTTGAAGCTGGCCTCCACCGCCTCGCGACGCTTGGTGTTGCCAGCTTCCACGGAGGTCATGACCTGCTCGAGCGCGATGCCGGACATGCCTTCCCCGACATAGGGCATCAAGTCGCGCGGGTCGTTGGCGACGTGCAGAAAGTCGACCCGCGCGCCGAAACGCTGGCCGAGATCGATGGCGGCAACCATCGCGGCATCGCTACCGGCAGTCCCGTCGGTGACGGCGAGTATGGAGGCCCATTCCATGGCTGGCTCCTTAGGTCAGGGGAAGAGAAACGATGCTCAGCTAAACCTCATAGGAGAATGATCGTGCGGCATTGACCTGGGTCAAGGTCCGGCCGCATGTCCGCCGCGCCGGTCAGCCCTGCGTCGTCCGGCTGGCAGCCGTGGCGTCTGTCGCCGGGTAGGGGTCCTGGTGGATGATCACTTCGGCGCCGGGGAACGCGCGCCGCAGATCCGCCTCGACCGCGTCGGCGATCGCATGCGCTTGCACCAGGGTGAGCGTCGACTCCAGCTCGATGTGGCACTGGATGAAGATCTGCGGGCCGGAGGCGCGGGTGCGCAGGTCGTGGATGCCCCGCACCTCGGGATGCGCCCGGATCGTCGCGCCGATGCGGCTGCGCTCGTCGTCCGGCAGCTCGCGATCCATCAGCATGTCGAAGGCGCCGGCGGCGATCTGCCAGGCGTTGTAGAGGATGAAGGCGGCAATGCCGATGCCGAAGATCGGATCGGCGAGCAGCCAGCCGAATTCCGCCGCGAGGAGGAGCGCCAGGATGACCGCGCCGTTGACCAGGATGTCGCCCATGTAGTGGAGCCGGTCGGCGCTGATCGCCAGCGAGCCGGTGCGCCTGATGACGTGGCGCTGCAGCGCCACCAGCGCCACGGTGGCCACGATCGAGAAGGCCATGACGGCCATGCCGATGCCGCTATGCGAGACCGGGTGCGGCGCGAAGAAGCGCGGCACCGCCTCGATGACCAGGAAAATGGCCGAGCCGGTGATGAAGGCGGCCTGGCCCATCGCCGCCAGCGGCTCGGCCTTGCCGTGCCCGAAGCGATGCTCACGGTCGGCGGGCACCAGGGCGTGGCGTACGGCGATGAGATTCACCAGCGAGGCCGCCCCGTCGAGCAGCGAATCGATGAGGGTGGAGAGGATGCTGACTGAATCGGTCAGCAGGAAGGCGACCAGCTTCACCAGGATCAGCAGCACGGCCGTGACCACCGAGGCGGTGGTGGCCAGGCGCAGCAGCCGCGCCGCCTCGTCGCCCGCGAGCCTGTTCACGACCTGACCGGAGCCGCTCAAGGGTAGAGTCGCTCCGTCGACCAGCCCTCCGCCGCGCACGTGTAGACCAGGCGGTCGTGCAGACGGAAAGCGCCGTCCTGCCAGAACTCGATGAGCCGCGGGGTCAGGCGGAAGCCCGACCAGTAAGGCGGCCGCGGCACCTTGCCGATGGCGTGCTTGGCGGCGAACAGCGCCACCCGCTTCTCCAGCTCGAAGCGGCTCTCCAGCGGCCGCGACTGCTGGCTGGCCCAGGCGCCGATCTGGCTTTGACGCGGCCTGCTGTCGAAGTAGGCGTCGGCTTCCTCGGCGCCCACCGGCGCCACCGCGCCCTCGACGCGTACCTGGCGGCGCAGGCTCTTCCAGTGAAACAGCAGGGCGGCCTTGCCGCTGGCCAGCAATTGGCGCCCCTTGCGGCTCTCATAGTTGGTGTAGAACACGAAGCCCTGGGCGTCATAGCCCTTCAGCAGCACCATCCGGCACGAAGGCATGCCGTCCTCGCCGACCGTCGCCAGAGCCATGGCGGTGGGGTCGTTCGGCTCGGTAGCCTCGGCCTCGGCCAACCAGGCGGCAAAGATGTCCAGCGGGTCGGCCGGTCGATCCGATCTGATTTCCATGCAATCCAGCCTCTAACGAGCTCAAAAGCCTGCAACTTCAGGGAGTGCCCCGCGTTGACAGGCGCACGGCGCCACAATATAGCCCTCAGGCGGCCGGGAACAGGCTGTTGGACCTGAGGCGGCCTGCGGGGATACTGGAGCGGGTGCGTTCGTAGGACAGAGTTGGGAAAACCGGCAGCCTTGGCCACCGCCATCGGATCGCCCCATTCGGAACCCAAAGTTCGCGGACCGGAAATTGGGGGCTCTCGGCAGGCCAGGCTGCGCTGGGACCGTGATTTTCAGAAAGGGCTATTCCATGAAGTTGCGAGTCGTTATTGCCGCCATCGCCATCGCGCTCACTGCCGCGGCCTGCGAGAACAGCACCCTCGGCGGCACCAAGCAGACCATCGGGACCCTCGGCGGCGCCGCCGCGGG
>DATCXZ010000021.1:0-9248 GCA_036570545.1 Kiloniellaceae bacterium | reverse complement strand
TGCCGCCGGCGGCCGCCATGCCGCGGCGGTGGCCGAGGCCTGCCGCCTCATTGCCGAGGCCGAGGAGATGCCGAGCCTGGACGATCTGGCGCAGGCCGCCGGCCTCAGCCGCTTCCACTTCCACCGCGTCTTCAAGGAAGCGACCGGCCTCACGCCGAAGGCCTACGCCACGGCCGAGCGGGCCGCCCGGCTGCGCGCTGCGCTGCCGCACAGTGCCACGGTGACCGAGGCGATCTACGACGCCGGCTACAATTCCAGCAGCCGCTTCTATTCGAAGTCCGCCGAGCTGCTCGGCATGACGCCGACCGCCTATCGAGCCGGCGGCGCCGGGCTGCGCATCCGCTTCGCGGTCGGCCAGTGCGCCTACGGCGCCATCCTTGCTGCCGCCAGCGACAAGGGAGTCTGCGCCATTCTGCTGGGCGACGAGCCGGAAGCGCTGGTGCGCGCGCTCGAGGACAGCTTCCCCAAGGCAGAGCTTGTCGGCGGCGAGGCCGAGTTCGAGCAGTGGATGGCGAAGATCGTCGGCTTCGTCGAGGCGCCGACCCTCGGTCTCGATTTGCCGCTCGACCTGCGCGGCACCGCCTTCCAGCAGCGCGTGTGGCGGGCCCTCAGCGAGATCCCCGTCGGCACCACGGTCAGCTATGCCGACATTGCCCGCAGCATCGGGCAGCCGAAGGCGGTGCGTGCGGTGGCCCAGGCCTGCGGCGCCAACCGCCTGGCGGTCGCGATCCCCTGCCACCGCGTGGTGCGCAGCAACGGCGACCTCTCGGGCTACCGCTGGGGTGTCGAGCGCAAACAGGCACTCCTGGCGCGCGAGGCAGCCGGCCAGCCGCAGTGAAAGAAGCGGCCGTGAAAGAAAGAGGCATCGCCGAAACGCTAGATGCGGAGGGATTTGCGATCCTGCCGAGCCTCCTCGGCGCGCAGGATTGCAAGGCCCTTGTCCGCAGCTACGAGGATCGCGCGCTGTTCCGCAGCCGCATCGTCATGGCACGTCACGGCTTCGGCCGCGGCGAGTACAGCTACTTCGCCTATCCGCTGCCGGAGATCGTCGCGGGTCTGCGCGAAACGCTCTACCCGCCGCTGGCGGAGGTCGCCAACCGCTGGAACGCCGCCCTTGGCGTCTCGACGCGCTTTCCGGCGGATCATGCCGGTTATCTTCGGCGTTGCCATCGCGCCGGACAGAAGCGGCCGACGCCGCTGCTGCTGCGCTACGATGCCGGCGACTACAACTGCCTGCACCAGGATCTCTACGGCGACGAGGTGTTTCCCCTGCAGGCGACCGTGCTGCTGGCCGAGCCGGGCTGCGACTTCACCGGCGGGGAGTTCGTGCTGACCGAGCAGCGGCCGCGCCGGCAGTCGCGCATCGAGGTGGCACCCCTCGGCCGTGGCGATGCGGTGGTCTTCCCGGTGCGTCACCGCCCGGTGGAAGGCTCGCGTGGCTTCTACCGCGCGAACCTTCGCCACGGCGTCAGCCGCGTGCGCGCCGGCCGCCGCCACGCCCTCGGCATCATCTTCCACGACGCCGGGTGAGCCCCCAGGGCGCGCTCGGGGGAGGGAGAATGGCCGTGCGTGCTTCGAGATGAACCGGCGTCACGCGGGGATCGCCAGGATGTCAGTCGCGCGGTGGTCGGCGTTGACACCGTCGACCAGCACCACGTCGCCCTCGCAGTGGTCGGTGCGCAGATTCTTGATGGCCCGGTAAGCTGGCGAATCGTACCAGGCCGCAGCGGCGGCGCGGTCGGGGAAGGCGATGACGATGAGGTCGCCGGGCCAGTCTCCTTCCAGCACGGCCTTGCGGCCGCCATGGATGATGTAGCGCCCGCCGAAGGGCGCCAGGGTGGCATCGATCCTCTCCAGGTACTCGATGATGGCAGGTCCCATCCGGACACTGTGCAGGTCGGCGACGGCATAGGCGGTCATGGCGGTCTCCTGGTTGTGAGTGTTATGCGGCCGGCACGCCGGCTGGCCCAAAGATCGGGGGCTCTGCGCCCTTGGTCGATTACCTCGCAGGTAATTGGCCGACAGATTTTCCGCCTGCTAGTCTGTCCACCATGGTCACGACCACTCTCTCGCCTGTCGGCGAGATGCTGCGCGGCTGGCGCCGTCGCCGCCGTCTCAGCCAGCTCGAGCTCGCGCTCGCTGCCGAGGTCTCGCAGCGGCACCTGAGCTTCGTCGAATCCGGCCGCGCGGCGCCGAGCCGGGACCTGGTGCTGCGCCTCGCCGAGCAACTCGCGGTTCCCCTGCGCGAGCGCAACGCGCTGCTGGTGGCGGCCGGCTTCGCGCCGGTCTACGCCGAACGCAAGCTGGACGATCCGGTGCTGGCGGCCGGCCGCCGCGCGGTGGAGCTGATCCTCGCCGGCCACGAGCCGCATCCGGCGCTTGCCGTCGATCGCCACTGGAACCTGGTGTCCGCCAACCGCGCGGTGGCGCCGCTCCTGGCCGGCGCCGACCAGACTCTCCTCGCGCCGCCGGTGAACGTGCTGCGTCTCAGCCTGCACCCGGCGGGCCTTGCGTCGCGCATCGCCAACTTTCGGGAGTGGCGCGCGCACATCCTGGAGCGCCTTGCGCGCCAGATCGACGCCTCGGCCGATGCGGGGCTCATCGACCTGCTGGAAGAGCTGAAGGGCTACCCGGTGCCGCCGGGCGCCCGGCCATACCGGGTTGCGGCGGAGCATCCCCTGGGCGGCATTGCGGTGCCGCTGGAACTGGCGGGTGATGGCGGCATCCTCCGCTTCCTCAGCACCACCACGGTGTTCGGCACCGCCCTCGACATCAGCCTCGCCGAGCTGACCATCGAGACCTTCTTCCCGGCCGAAGCGGAGACGGCGGCGGCGATGCGGGTGTTGGTGGCGCCGGGCTAGATCGGATCGTTGTCAGGTGGAACCGCGGCGCGGTTCCACCTGACAACGTGAATCCGATCTACTTCAAAAAGGTAGAGCAGATTCACAGGGTCGGTGGATCGCCGCTGGCGATTCCATCCGACCCTGATCTGCTCTAGGCGGCTACTCCCTTGAACGCGCCGTCGGCTTGTCCTATGTCGAAGACATCGCCGGGCGCGGACGACCGCGTCGTTGCCTTCCTGCCAATCCAGGCACGGCCAGTCGGGGACGACCCCATCTCACGAAGGAGCGGGTCATGCCCTGGCTTATCCTCTTTTTCGCCGGCCTTTTCGAGATCGGCTGGGCCGTCGGCCTGAAGTATACCGAGGGCTTCACCCGCCTCTGGCCGACGGTCGCCACCATTCTTTCCATGGTGGTAAGCCTCGGTCTGCTGGGCCTCGCCTTGCGCACGCTGCCCCTCGGCACGGCCTACGCGGTGTGGACCGGCATCGGCACGCTGGGGACGGTGGCACTCGGCATGATGCTGTTCGGTGACCCGGTGAACGCTGTGCGCCTCACCTGCATCGGGCTCATCGTTGCCGGGATCGCGGGCCTGAAGCTGACGACTTAGCGCCGCCCGTCAGAAGGGCTTGGTGAGCAGGATCCAGTTGCGGCCGTCGTTGACCCAGTCCTCCTTCACCATCGGGCGGGTGGCTGCCTCGCGGTAGCCGACCCGCTCATAGAGCCGTCGGGCGCCTCCGTTGGAGTCGGAGACGATGATGCTGAGCCCGCGCAGGCTTCCGGCGCGGGCGGTCTCCTCCGCCCGCTGTAGCAGCCCGCTCCCGAGGCCGAGGTTGCGGAAGGCCGGCAGCACCGCCAGCACGTTCACGTACCAGGTGCCGGGCGCGAGGTTCTCCAACTCCTGCAGCGGGCGGAACATCGCCGGGAAATCGTCGGGGATCGGCGCGGGCGCTTCAGCGACCGCGTAGCCGATGAGACAGCCGGCGGCCTGTCCATTGTGCTCGATCATGACGGCGTTGCGGTAGGAGAAGGCACCCTCGTCGCGGGCGGCACGCCGGCGACCGACGTCCCAGGCGGTTTCGCCCGGCTCCCGCAGCTTGTCCCAGAGGTAGAGCGGGATGCCCTCGCCTGCGTGGTTCACCAGTTCGGTAAGCACAGGCGCGTCCGCCCGCACCGCCGGACGGAAAGCCGTTTGGTCCATGGTGCTGCAACTCTCTGATCGGGGCGGGCGACCGCGGCGACCTTGGCTCAGTCGGGCCGGACAGGCAAGCCGTCAGTTCCGCCCCGACAACAGGCCTCTTGCGATGACCTGCGCCTGGATCTCGGCGGCGCCTTCGAAGATGTTGAGGATGCGCGCGTCGCAGAGCACGCGGGAGATCTTGTACTCCTCGGCGTAGCCGTTGCCGCCGTGCACCTGCAGCGCGTTGTCGGCGTTGGCCCAGGCGACGCGCGCGCCCAGCAGTTTCGCCATGCCGGCCTCGATGTCGCAGCGGCGCTCGGAATCCTTCTCGCGCGCGGCGAAGTAGGTGAGCTGGCGCGCCACCATGGTTTCCACCGCCATCCAGGCGAGCTTGCCGGCGACACGTGGGAACTCGAGGATGGATTTGCCGAACTGCTTGCGGTCCTGCGCGTAGGCCAGGCCCAGTTCTAGTGCCGACTGCGCGACGCCGACGGCGCGCGCCGCGGTCTGGATGCGCGCCGACTCGAAGGTCGCCATGAGCTGCTTGAAGCCTTGGCCCTCGACGCTGCCCAGCAGGTTCTCCGCCTTCACCGCGAATCCGTCGAAGCCCAGCTCGTATTCCTTCATGCCGCGGTAGCCGAGCACCTTGATCTCGCCGCCGGTCATGCCTTCGGCCGGGAAGGGATCGTTATCCGTGCCGCGCGGCTTCTCGGCGAGAAACATGGAAAGCCCGCGATAGCTGGCCTCGCCCGGGTCGGTGCGCGCCAGGAGCGTCATGAGGTCGCTCCGCGACGCGTGCGTGATCCAGGTCTTGTTGCCGGTCACCCTGTAGACGTCGCCGTCCCTGACGGCACGGGTGCGCAGGCTGCCGAGGTCGGAGCCGGTGTTGGGCTCGGTGAAGACGGCAGTCGGCAGGATCTCACCGGAGGCGATCAACGGCAGCCACTTCTCCTGCTGCGCCCTGGTGCCGCCGAGGCGGATCAACTCGGCGGCGATCTCCGAGCGGGTGCCGAGCGAGCCGAGACCGATGTAGCCGCGCGACAACTCCTCGGTCACCACGCACATGGCGAGCTTGCCGAGGCCGGCGCCGCCGAAGGCCTCCGGCACCGTCAGGCCGAAGACACCGAGGCCGGCAAGCTGCTCGACCACCGCCAGCGGGATCAGCTCGTCCTTCAGGTGCCACTGGTGCGCCGCTTCCTTGTGGTCCTCGGCGACCTTGCGGAATTGGTCGCGGATCATCTCCAGGGTGTCGTCGGCGAGGCCAGCCTCGCCGAAGCGGCCCTCGGCGAGATGTCCGGCGATGGCCATGCGCAAGGCATTGCCGTTGCCGGTGAGCCTGCGGACCGCCGGCGTTGCCAGCGCCGCGACCTCGGCATCGCTCATGCCGAGATCGCCGGGCCGCAGCACCTCGACCTGGCTGAGCGCGATGCCGCCGGTGAGCTGGCTGAGGTATTCGCCATAGGTCGCTTGCAGCATCAAGCGTTCAAGTTCGCCGAGCTGCCCTGCCGCCTGCAGGCGCTCGGCCCAGTGCAGCAACTCACGCAGGGCGGCGACATAGGTGGCGAGCCAGGCGAAACCATGCGCGGCGAACTGCTCGCGCTCCAGCAGGTCCGCATCGACCTTGCCGCCAGGCGCGACCCGCCGCGCCACCGCACGCTGCGCTGCCGCGCCGAAGCTCTCGGCGGCCGTAAGGGCTTCCGCGCAGAGCGGCAGCAAGTCGGTCAGGGTCAAGCTCTCGTTTTGGGCCTTGGCATGCACGGCGGGCATCTCACTAACCTTCTTAACTCTGCTGTATCTCTTCGCGGCGGTTCTACCCGCCGCGCCACATACTCCCATTGTCACCCCGGACAAGCGAGCGCAGCGAGCGCGATCCGGGTCCATGGTGAGGCTTTGCGCCCGGCCCATCGGTAGATCCCGGCTCGCGTTCGCTGGCGCTCACTTGGCCGGGATGACAGTCTGGGTAGGCAGCTAGCGGCAGTAAGCCCATGTCCATGAGCCGGGCGGCGAATTGCCGATGGCGATTTCACCGCCCCCTCAGTCCGCCGCCGCCGCGTCTTCCAGGGTGCGCAGGCCGGGGCGCTTGGCCTGCACCAGCACGGCCATGTTGCCGGGCCGGTGCTGGTTCTTCATCATCTTGGTGTGCGCGCGCGGGATGTCGCGCCAGGCGAAGACCTCGGACATGCAGGGGTCGATGCGCCGCTCCACCACCAGGTTGTTGGCCTGGCTCGCCTGCAAGAGGTTGGCGAAGTGGCTGCCTTGGATGCGCTTCTGGCGCATCCACACGAAGCGCGCGTCGAAGGTGATGTTGTAGCCGGTGGTGCCGGCGCAGAACACCACCATGCCGCCACGCTTCACCACGAAGCAGCTCACCGGGAAGGTCTGCTCACCGGGATGCTCGAACACGAAGTCGACGTCGTTGCCCTTGCCGGTCACCTGCCAGATCGCCTTGCCGAACTCGCGCACCCGGCGCATGTAGTCGCCGAAGCCCTCGCTGTTCACCGGCGGTAGCTGGCCCCAGCAGTCGAAGTTCTTGCGGTTGATGACGCCCTTGGCGCCCAGCGACATGACGAAGTCGCGCTTATCCTCGTCGGAGATCACGCCGATGGGATTGGCGCCGGCGGTGGCGATGAGCTGGATCGCCATCGATCCCAAACCGCCCGAGGCGCCCCAGACCAGCACGTTGTGGCCGGGCCGCAGGATGTGCGGGCGGTGGCCGAACAGCATGCGGTAGGCGGTCGCGAGGGTGAGCGTGTAGCAGCCGCTCTCCTCCCAGGTCAGGTGGCGCGGCCGCGGCATGATCTGGCGGTCCTGCACACGGGCGAACTGGGCGAAGGAGCCGTCGGGCGTCTCGTAGCCCCAGATGCGCTGCGACGGCGAGAACATCGGGTCGCCGCCGTTGCACTCCTCGTCGTCGCCGTCGTCCTGATTGCAGTGGACCACGACCTCGTCGCCGACCTTCCAGCGCTTCACCTGGGAGCCGACGGCCCAGACCACACCGGCGGCATCTGAGCCAGCGATGTGGTAGGGTGCCTTGTGCACGTCGAAGGGCGAGATCGGCACGCCGAGGCCGGCCCAGACGCCGTTGTAATTCACGCCGGCCGCCATCACCATGACGAGCACGTCGTGGCTGTCGAGGGTGGGGGTATCGACCACCTCGACCTGCATCGCCTGCTCCGGCTCGCCGTGGCGCTCGCGGCGAATCACCCAGGCATGCATCTTGGCGGGCACGTGGCCCCGCGGCGGGATCTCGCCGACCTCGTAGAGTTCCTTCACCGGCACCGCCGGCGCCTCGCTGCCGGCCTTCTGTGGGGACGCTTCCTTGGCGCCTGTCAGCACCTTCGCCATCGCTCGAGCCCTCCGTTCAACGCCGCGCCGCTCTTGGAAGCGCGCGGCCCCTCTGCCTGTTCCTTCGCAACTGCGTAGGGTGGGTGCGAAAAGGTCGCGGAATTCAGCGCTTCCCCGCCCGTCTTATCCTTGCACACTGCGGCTTTTTCTTGATTTTTAGACGTTCGAGACATTTTGTGCAATGCACAATTCCTCAGATTTGAACGAGAATGATGATTTTTTTGGAACTTTCTGGCAAATTCCGAGACCATAGGAAATAAGATAACCTGGGGTCGGGTGATCTTACCGCCTTGGGGCGCTTCCTGGTGCGTTGCAGCAAGATCGCTCAGGATGTCATCCGGGCCAGGCGGATGGGGAGGGCACTTGGGCGGCGCCATCTTCCCGGCTGTCATGCTCGGGCTTGACCCGAGCATCCAGGGCAACCACTCCGGTGCTGGCCCCAGATGCACTTTGGGACCCTCGGCTCAAGGCCGAGGGTGACGACAAAAATTGGCGGCGCCGCCGCTGCGATTGCTGCGGACGCTTGTGCAAGACGAGGATGGGCGGAGAAAAGGGTGGAACGATGAGCGAAGACAGCCGCAAGCAGGCATCGGCATCCAAGCGCGACAAGCCCTGGCTGATCCGCACCTATGCCGGCCACTCGACGGCCGAGGCCTCCAACGCGCTCTACCGCAAGAACCTGGCGCGCGGGCAGACCGGGCTCTCCGTCGCCTTCGACCTGCCGACGCAGACCGGCTACGACTGCGACCACCCGCTCGCCAAGGGCGAGGTCGGCAAGGTCGGCGTGCCGATCAGCCACCTCGGCGACATGGAGAAGCTCTTCGCCGGCATCCCGCTGGCGCAGATGAACACCTCGATGACCATCAACGCCACGGCGCCCTGGCTGCTGGCGCTCTACATCGCCTGCGCCGAAAAGCAGGGCGCGTCGCGTCGCGAGCTCACCGGCACGGTGCAGAACGACATCGTCAAGGAATATCTCTCGCGCGGCACCTACATCTTCCCGCCGCAGCCCTCGCTCCGGCTGATCACCGACGTGATCGCCTTCGCCTACCGCGAGGTGCCGCAGTGGAACCCGACCAACGTCTGCTCCTACCACCTACAGGAGGCGGGCGCGACGCCGGTGCAGGAACTCGCCTTCGCGCTGGCCACTGCCGTCGCCGTGCTCGATTCGCTGCGCGACTCGGGCCAGGTGCCGCCCGAGGACTTCCCGCAGGTGGTCGGCCGTATCTCCTTCTTCGTGAACGCCGGCCTGCGCTTCGTCACCGAGCTCAGCAAGATGCGCGCCTTCACCGAACTGTGGGACGAGCTCTGCCGCGAGCGCTACGGCATCGCGGAGGAAAAGTACCGCCGCTTCCGCTACGGCGTGCAGGTGAACTCTCTGGGGCTCACCGAGCAGCAGCCGGAGAACAACGTCTACCGCATCCTCCTGGAGATGCTGGCGGTCACTCTGTCCAAGTCGGCGCGGGCGCGCGCGGTGCAGCTTCCGGCGTGGAACGAGGCGCTCGGCCTGCCGCGGCCCTGGGACCAGCAGTGGAGCCTTCGCCTGCAGCAGATTCTCGCCTTCGAGACCGACCTCCTGGAGCACGACGACATCTTCGACGGCTCGACGGTGATCGCCGCCAAGGTGGAAGAGCTGAAGGCGGCGGCGCGCGGCGAGCTCGCCCGCATCGAGGCCATGGGCGGCGCCATCGCCGCGGTCGAGAATGCCTACATGAAGGAGCAGTTGGTCGAGAGCGCGGCCCGTCGTCTGGAGGCTATCGAAAGCGGCGAGCAGACCGTGGTCGGCGTCAATGCCTACCGCGAGAGCGAGCCCTCGCCGCTGGTGGCCGGCGCCGATGGCGGCTTCCTGGCGGCGGACCCCGCGGCCGAGGCGGCGCAGATCC
>DATCXZ010000020.1:0-5219 GCA_036570545.1 Kiloniellaceae bacterium | reverse complement strand
TCTGCGCGAAATCGGCATGGATCCGCCAGTCACGGCGTTCATTGGCATCGGCCAGCGTGCTGCGGGCGACGCGGCCACGGATCCCCAGGTGAAACAGCTTGGTCTGGTGTGCGCGCAAGCACAGCTCGATGTCGCGCAGGCGACGCGCAGCCGGGCAGTCACGGGGCGCGCCTCAGACCGTGGCGTAGCTGGCGAGCGGGGTGCTGGACTTCTTCGCCTTCAGGAGCTTGCGCAGGATCATGTTGCGCTTCAGCGCCGTCAGGTGGTCGACGAAGAGAATGCCGTCGAGGTGGTCCATCTCATGCTGGATGCAGGTGGCCAGCAGGCCCTCGGCGTCCATCTCCCGGATTTCGTTCTCGCGGTCGAGGAAGCGCACGCGGATCTTCGCCGGCCGCACCACCTCGCCGTAGTGCTCGGGCAACGACAGGCAGCCCTCCTCGTAGGCCGCATCGTCGTCGGAGACCTCGACCAGTTCCGGATTGGCCATGAACAGCGGCTTCTTTTCCTCGTCTTCGCCGGCGATGTCGATGACGATGGCCCGCTTCAGCACGCCGACCTGGGGCGCGGCAAGGCCGATGCCGGGGGCGTTGTACATGGTCTCCAGCATGTCGTCCATCAGCCGCCGGATGCCGTCGTCGACGGCCTCGACGGGCGCGCAAACCTTCTTCAGGCGCGGGTCGGGGGCGGTGATGATCGGTAGCAGGGCCATGGTCCAGTGTAGGTATGGCCAGAGCTGTCTGCGGTCAAGAGGATCAGCGGCCCGGCGCCCCGGTCGCTGGCCGACCGCCGCTATCCATGCTACCTTTTAGATTCGCGTTCTGTTCTCTCTGGGAGTGGGCCCATGGACCTCCTCGTTATCCTCGCTGCCGTGGCCGCGCTTGCGGTCGGGGCGCTTCTCGGCCTGCTGCTGCGCCGGTCCGCCGCGCCGGGCCCGCGGGAGAGCCCGGAGATCGCCGCCCTGGCCGGGCGCCTCGCTCAGATGGCCGAAAGCCAGAACGCCGTGCAGAGCGCCATCATCGAGCGCCTGCAAGCCCAGGAGCGTGTCGTCGTCAAGACGGTGGACGAGCGGCTGCAGGGATTCTCCAAGCTGGTCGGCGAGCGGCTCACCGACTCCACCACCAAGAGCCAGGCGGCGCTGGCCGACCTGCGCGAGCGCCTGGCCGTCATCGACAAGGCGCAGCAGAACCTGACCGAGCTTTCCACCCAGGTGGTCGGGCTGCAGGACATCCTGGCCAACAAGCAGGCACGCGGCGCCTTCGGCGAGATCCAGCTCCGCGACCTGGTGGAGGCCACCCTGCCGCCGTCGGCCTATGCGTTCCAGGCTACCCTGGGAAATGGCCGGCGGGCTGACTGCCTGTTGCAGTTGCCGAACCCGCCGGGCGCCATCGCCATCGATTCCAAGTTTCCCCTGGAAAGCTACGAGGCCCTGCGTAACGCCGGCAATGAGGAGGCGCAGGTGGCCGCCGCCCGCCGCGCCTTCATCACGGACGTCCGCCGCCACGTGCAGGACATCGCCCAGCGCTACATCGTGCCCGGGGAGACCGCGGAATCCGCCCTGCTGTTCCTGCCGAGCGAGGCGGTCTATGCCGAGCTGCACGCCAACTGCCGTGCCGTGGTGGAGGAGTCCTACAAGGCGCGGGTGTGGATCGTCTCGCCGACCACCCTCATGGCGACCCTGAACACCGTGCGCGCGGTGCTGAAGGACGTGCGCATGCGTGAGCAGGCGTCGATCATCCAGGCCGAGGTCGGCAAGATGATGGAGGACGTGCTGCGCCTCGACCAGCGGGTCGGCAAGCTGGAGAGCCACTTCGACCAGGCGCGCCGCGACATCGAGCAGATCCGCACCTCCTCGACCAAGATCCTCAGCCGCGGCGAGAAGATCGGCGAGCTGGAGCTGGAAGCCGTGGAGCGCGAGGCCGAGCAGGTCGCGCCGCCGCCGCCTCACCTGGCGACGGCCACGCACTGAGCATCTCAACCTGAATCATTAATCTATTTTAAGTTAATAGGGCGGGCAGTGCTCATTCTCGGCGCTTGCAGCGCCCTAGAGTTCTAAATTAACTTAATTTAGCCTAATTTTCTAGTTTGCCACCCTCACCCGGTAGGTGAGCACGGCCTCGCCGCCGGCCGGGACGCTGAGCCGCCAGGCGATGCGGTTGGCGCTGACCTGTTCGTGCGAGGCACTTTCTTCGCGCAGGCTCCAGCCCGGCGGCATGTCGCCAGCAATCACCACCTCGACTGCCTCGGCTTTGGCGTTCTTCACCGTGATCTGCTGACCCGTCTCGTAGCTGCGGTCGCTGAGCTTCTCGTACAGCGTCCGCTCGGCACGGGCGGTCACGTCGAAAGCCTCGCCGAGGGTGACGCGGGCCTTTTCGCCTTCAGGGGTGTGGCTGATGGAATCGGCACCGAGGAAGAGGGCGGCGCCGTCGCCGCCGGCTGTTTCCCCGCCCGGGCCGTAGACGCGCAGGGTGCCGGCCGGCAGCGGCGCGCCGAGGCCGAGGTCGGCATCGTTCGCCAGCTCCAGGATGAGCGCCGCGTTCACCGGCCCGATCTCCTCCTGCCCCGGATGAGGGGCCACCAGCCCCTCGAAGCGGTACTCGCGCACCACCCGGACATTCTGGGCAGTCATCAGCGGGATCTGCTTCGTCTCGCCGCGTTGCAGGGTAACCGGCCGGCCCAAGGTATACACGTAGCGGTCAGCGGCAGCCACGGCCTGCGACATGTCGGCGGCCGGTGCCATCGAAGCCGCGACTTCCGCACGCATATACGACTGCTGGCGTTTCGATGCCTGCCGTCCCTGGTTCACTTCTCCGGCGACCAGCCGGAGGGCCGCTCCCTCGAAGGCGGTGTCGGTGGCGTTGGTGAGCGTCACCAGAGCCTGGAGGTCGAGGTATTCGGAGGTGCGGTTCAGCCGGGCCACATAGTCGGCGCGCCAGGAGAGGCCGCTCGTGAGGTAGTCGAGGCGCAGGTCGTTGGCGCCCGCCTGGCCGGGGAAGACGCGCGCCAGCAGGGCCGGCTCGCTGCGCAGCCCCTGCGGCAGGGTGGTGAAGGCGATGCGGCCCGGCGGATCGATCTCGACGCGGTTCCCGATCTGCACCACCAGCCCGCCGGCAAGTGAGAGCACGCGGGCATCCTCGACGACATCCTCGCCAGTCTCCGGGTGGGTGCGAATGATCTGCACGGTCTCGCCCAGCGAGGCCTCCAGCAGACGCTGGGGGGTCAGCAGGTCGCCGGCCAGGCTCTGCTCGATGACGCGCAGCCCGGGCGCGGCGAGCAGGACGGTTTCCGGCTGCAGTTGGCTGCTGACGTCTTCGAGCGCCAGCACCGTCTCGCCGGCCGGCAGCTCGACGCGGCGCGTCTCGCTGACCAGCCCGAGGTTCTGGTTGTAGACCGTGAGGATGAGGCTGCGCCGGTTCTCGGCCGTCAGCCGCAGTTCCTGAGCGCCGACGGTGAGGGGGGACAGCGCGGCCGACGCCAGCACGGCAAGGAGAAGGGCAGGACGCAGGCGGGACGGGGCGGACATAGGCCAGGAGTTCCTCAGCAAGAGCAAGATGGCGGGAAGACTACCAGATCACCTTGCACGCGGATTGGGGCAAGACTTTGACCCGAATCGGCATCAGCCCAAACTGGCATCAGGCGGGGCGACGTGCCTTCAGGGCCGCCGTCAGGGTGCCGTCGTCGAGGTAGTCGAGCTCGCCCCCGACCGGCACGCCGTGGGCAAGGCGCGAGACCTTCACGCCGCTGCCGGCCCCCTCGCTACCGGCCCCCACGCTACCAGCCAGGCGCTCGGAAATGTAGTGGGCCGTGGTCTGCCCGTCGACGGTGGCCGAGAGCGCGAGGATGACTTCTTCGACGCCGCCCCCGGGCTCGCTGCCCGGATCGGTTGCACGCGCCACCAGCCGTCCCATGTTGAGCTGGTCCGGGCCGCGCCCGTCGATCGCCGACAGGGTGCCGCCGAGCACCTGGTAGCGCCCCTTGAAGGCGCCCGAGCGCTCCAGCGCCCAGAGATCGGCCACCTCCTCCACCACGCAGAGCAGCTTCGGGTCGCGGGTCGGATCGGCGCAGATGCCGCAGGGGTCGCGGGTATCGAGGTTGCCGCAGGTCGAGCAGACAGTCACCGTCTCGGCCGCCCGCGCCATGGCCTCGGCCAGGGGCAGCATCAGCGCCTCGCGCTTCTTCATCAGGTGCAGCACCGCGCGCCGCGCCGAGCGCGGGCCGAGCCCCGGCAGGCGGGCGAGAAGCTGGATGAGGCGTTCGAGGTCGCCAGCGATCATAGGTGGCCGTCGGAAGGAGGAGTGGAATCAGAACGGCAACTTCAGGCCAGGCGGCAGGTCGAGGCCGCCGGTCACCTTCTTCATCTCCTCGGCGACGGCCACCTCCACCTTGGCCTTGGCGTCATTCACCGCGGCGACGATGAGATCCTCCATGACCTCGACCTCGCTGGGATCGACCAGCGAAGGGTCGATCTTCAGGCCGCGCAGCTCCGATTTGCCGTTGAGCGTGGCCTTCACCATCCCGGCGCCGGACTGGCCGGTCACTTCGAGCTGGCCGAGCTTCTCCTGCACCTCCGCCATCTTGGCCTGCATCGCCTGCGCCTGCTTCATCATTTGGCCCAGGTTCTTCATCGCTCGTCGGCTCCCTCATCGGTATTGGCGTCGGGTTTAGCGTCAGCATCGCCGAGGTTGGGCGCGCCCAACGGCCGCGGCATCTTCGGGTCGCGGCGCGCCACCAGGCGAGCCTCGGGAAAAGTCTCGATGATCGCCTGCACCAGGGGATGCTGCATGACCGCAGCGCGCTTGGCCGCCTCGTCGGTTCTCGCCTGCTGGCGCAGCGTCGCATCGCCCTGCTGCTGCGATATGGTGATGACCCAGCGTCCGCCGCAGGCCTTCTCGAGGATCGCGCCGAAGCGGCTGGCGAGGTTGGCCGGCGCAGCGTCGGTGACGCGCAGCTCGACCCGCCCCGGCTCGTAGCGCACCAGATGCACGTCGTCCATCAGATGGTTGGCGAGGATGCCCTCGCCCTGCTCGCGCACCAGCGCGACCGCCGCCGCGAAGCTCTCCGGCACCTCGAGGCGGCCCGGCTGCGGGACCGGCTCCTGCTGCGCCTGTTCGTGCAGCGCCTCTTCGGCCTGCGGCAGCGGTGCGGCTCGCGCAAGCGCCGCGCGGGTCCCGGTCTCGCCTCCGGACGGCGAATTCATCTCATAGCTGCCGCGCGCCTCGACC
>DATCXZ010000019.1:0-7248 GCA_036570545.1 Kiloniellaceae bacterium | reverse complement strand
AGGCGATGGGAGAAATGACCGTTGCCAGAAACCTTCGGAACTTGCCGCCAAATGACTTTCAGATTCCGGACCTGTGCGGATTTGCCCGCCTCATCCAGAACCAGTTCGCCCCGGCCAACGCCTGCGCCGCGCACGTCGTCTTCCCCCGCTTCCTGCATTGGCTCGACGAGGCCGCTGCGCAGCGCGGCAGCGAGGATGCGCTCACCGAGATCGAGGCCGCCGAGCGTCTCGCGGCCTTCCGCGAGCAGACCGGCGAGCTGCGCGATCTCTCCTTCGACACCATCGCCGGCGCGGGGCCCAACGGCGCCATCGTGCACTACCGGGTGAGCGCAGCGAGCAACCGCACGCTCGGCCAGGGCGAGCTGTTCCTGCTGGATTCCGGCGGCCAGTATCCCGACGGCACCACCGATGTGACCCGCACGATTGCTATCGGCGAGCCGAGCGCCGAGATGCGGCGGCGCTTCACGCTGGTGCTGAAGGGGCACATCGCGCTGGCGCGCGCGCGCTTTCCCAAGGACACGACCGGCAGCCAGCTCGACGCCGTGGCGCGCTACGCGCTCTGGCAGGAAGGCCTCGACTACGATCACGGCACCGGCCACGGCGTCGGCAGCTACTTGAACGTCCACGAAGGCCCGCAGCGGATCTCGAAGCTGCCCAACTCGGTGGCGCTGCGGCCGGGCATGATCGTCTCCAACGAGCCCGGCTACTACAAGACCGGCGCCTACGGCATCCGCATCGAGAACCTGGCGGCGGTGACCGAAAGCCCGAAGGCGGCGGGCGAAGAGCGCGAGATGCTGGTCTTCGAGACGCTGACCCTGGCGCCGATCGACCGCCGGCTGATCGAGCGCAACCTGCTTGGTGCCGAGGAAGCAGAGTGGCTCGACGCTTACCACGCGCGGGTGCGCGCGGCGATCGGCCCACAACTCGAGGGGCCGGCGCGCGCCTGGCTGGAGGCCGCGACGGCGCCGCTCGCCGCCTGAGCGGCGCCCCGATCCGTGGCCTCCAAGCGCGTCGCGGCCGCTCAGTCGGCCACCCACAAGTCCGGAACCACCGCGCCGATGTTGTAGCCTTCGAGCCGGGCTGTCTCGAAACAGCCGGGGCTGAAATCCAGCAGCGTGCCGGTGCCGGGTGTGACCGGAATGACCCGCGCAGGCGGCAGGCCGACGAAGGCGTGAAGCGCCGCGCGGATCACCCCGCCATGCACAACCGCCAGCAGGTCCCCCTGACCCGCCGCCAGCCAGTGCCGCAGCCCCTCGGCGACCCGGGCACGGAAGGCCTCCCAGGTCTCGCCGCCTTCGGGCGTGTATTCGCCCGCGCGCCAGGCATGATAGAGGTCGGCATGGGCGGCGATCAGTTCGGGCTTGGTGCGGCCGGTCCAGCAGCCCATATGCCATTCGCGCAGGCGCGGGTCCGCGGGGCTGTCGCCATGGCCGATGAGTTCCGCCGTCTGCCGCGTGCGGTCGAGATCGGACGTGACCACGAGCGCGGGATTCAGCGCCCGCACGAAGGCGCGAAACTGCCGCACCTGATCGATCCCGCGTTCGGACAGGCGACCAAGTGGGTCAGGGACGGGTGACGCCACCGAAGGTACTCGAACCTACTACCTGCTGTGACAGGCCCCACCGTTCGCTTTTTTGAGTTATAGGCCCGAAAAATTTTGGGCCGGGCCTTGTCCGGCTGCCACAACCGTCCCAACTGTAAACTGGTTAGTTTACCTACCTTCGGCCCCGCGGGCTTCCGGCTGGGCGCGCTGTCGCGCGTTGCTTCGGCCTCTTGGACGCATGGGGACGTCCACCACTGAAACCCACCACTGAACAGGGAGTGGCTCACATGGTGAAGCTTCAGATCAATGGCGAGGAACGTGATCTCGACGTTGCCGAGGACACGCCTCTGCTCTGGGTCATCCGCGACGAGCTCGGGCTGACCGGCACCAAATTCGGCTGTGGCATGGCGATGTGCGGTGCTTGCACCGTGCATGTGGACGGCGTCGCCACGCGCTCTTGCGTCACCGCGGTCGGCGACGTCGCCGGCAGCGCGGTCACCACCATCGAGGCGATCGACGGCAAGGCGGCTGGGGCGGTGCAGACCGCCTGGGAAAAGCTCGACGTGGTGCAGTGCGGCTACTGCCAGTCGGGCCAGGTCATGTCGGCCGTCGCGCTGCTCAGCGAGAACCCGATGCCCAGCGATCAGGACATCGACGATGCCATGAGCGGCAACGTCTGTCGCTGCGCCACCTACGTTCGTATCCGCGCCGCCATCCACGAGGCGGCCAAACTCATGGAGGCCTGATCCCATGCGGGCAAATCTCATCCACAGCACCGCGCCGGCATCGCTTGCAGTGCGGGCCCTGCCTGCAAGCCGGCGGCAGTTCCTCAAGGCTTCGGCGGCGGCCGGCGCCGGTCTCGTCATCGGCTTTGCCTTCGCCGGCGGCAACCGGATCGCTGCCGCGGCGACAGCCGCCACGGCGGACGGCAGCTTCGCGCCAAACGCCTTCATTCGCGTGGCACCGGACAACACCGTCACCGTGCTGATCAAGCACATCGAGATGGGCCAGGGCACCTTCACCGGCCTCGCCACGCTGGTGGCCGAGGAGATGGATGCCGACTGGAGCCAGATCCGCGCCGAGCATGCGCCGGCCGACGCCAGCCTCTACAACAATCTGGACTGGGGCCCCGTCCAGGGCACCGGCGGCAGTTCCAGCATTGCCAACTCCTACGACCAGCTACGCCGCGCCGGCGCCACCGCCCGTGCCCTGCTGGTGCAGGCGGCGGCCGAGGCCTGGAATGTGCCGGCGGGCGAGATCACCGTCACCGGTGGCGTGGCGGTGCACGCCACCAGCGGCCGCCAGGCGCGCTTCGGCGACCTCGCCGCGCGGGCGGCGCGCCTCGAGGGGCCGGTCGAGGTAACCCTGAAGGACGCCAAAGACTTCACCCTGATCGGCAAGGCAGCACCGCGCCTCGATAGCCGGGCCAAGAGCCGCGGCGAGGCGGTCTATACCATCGACAAGTCCTTGCCTGGCATGCTGACCGCAGTGATCGCGCGTCCGCCGGTGTTCGGCGCGACCCTGGTCTCCGTCGACGACAGCGCCGCGCGGGCGGTAAAGGGCGTCACCGACGTGGTTCAGGTGCCGCGCGGTGTCGCGGTGCTGGCCGAGGGCTTCTGGGCGGCCAAGCAAGGCCGCGATGCGTTGCAGATCGAGTGGGACGAGTCGACGGGCGAGACCCGCAGCAGCGCCGACCTCATGGCCGAGTACAGGAAGCTCGCCGAAACGCCTGGGCTGGTTGCGCGGGAGGAGGGCGACGCCGCCGCGGCCATCGCCGGCGCGGCCAAGGTGCTGGAGGCGGACTATGAGTTTCCCTATCTCGCCCATGCGCCGATGGAGCCGCTCGACTGCGTGGTGCAGCTCGGCGACGACGGCTGCGACATCTGGGCCGGCTCGCAGATTCCAACGGTGGACCAGGGTGCCGCCGCGGCCATCCTGGATCTGCAGCCGCAGCAGGTGCGCATTCACACGCTCTTTGCCGGCGGCAGCTTCGGCCGGCGTGCGACGCCGAATGCCGACATGGTGTCGGAGGCGGCCAGCGTGGCCAAGGCGATCGGCGGGCGGGCGCCGGTAAAGCTGGTGTGGACCCGCGAGGACGACATCCGGGGCGGCCGCTACCGCCCGATGTACTTCCACCGCCTGCGCGCCGGCCTCGACGCCGACGGCCGGCTGATCGGCTGGCAGCATCGCATCGTCGGGCAGTCGATCGCGCGCGGCACGCCCTTCGCGGCGGGTATGATCGAGAACGGCATCGACCATACCTCGGTGGAGGGCGCCACCACGCTGCCCTACCACGTGCCGAACATCGCCGTCGACCTGCACACCACCGACGTCGGCGTGCCGGTGCTGTGGTGGCGAGCGGTCGGCAGCACCCACACCGCCTACTCGACCGAGGCTTTCATCGACGAGCTGGCCGAGGCGGCGGGCAAGGACCCGGTCGCGTTCCGCCTCGATCTCCTGGCCGAACATCCGCGCCATGCCGGCGTGCTCAGGCTGGCGGCGGAGAAGGCGGGCTGGGACAAGCCGGCGCCGGCCGGGCGCGCGCGGGGCATCGCGGTGCACGAGTCCTTCAATAGCTTCGTCGCCGAGGTGGCCGAGGTCTCGGTCGCCGACGACGGCACCGTCAAGGTGGAAAAGGTGGTTTGCGCCGTCGATTGCGGCGTCGCGGTCAATCCCGACCAGGTGAAGGCGCAGATGGAAGGCGGCATCGGCTACGGCCTTGGCGCGGTGCTGCACAATGCCGTCACCCTGACGGACGGCCGCGTCGACCAGTCGAACTTCCACGACTATCTGCCGCTGCGCATCAACGAAATGCCGCAGGTCGAGGTGCACATCGTGGAGTCGGCGGAGCCGCCGACCGGCGTCGGCGAGCCCGGCGTGCCGCCGATCGGCCCGGCGGTGGCCAACGCCGTCTACAAGGCAACCGGCCGGCGCATCCGCGCCCTGCCGTTCGCCCTGCACGGCCTGAGCGCCGCCTAGCTCCGAGCGCAGCCTAGGCTTCCCCCGGCCTGGTGCTGCAGCCGCACCCCTCCCCGGCGGACCCGCCGGGGAGGGGTTTTCTCTCCTGTCGTGGCGGCAACGACTCTATTGCCAAGACAGCGCGGCGGGACTAGATTCGTGCGGTCGGGGTAACGCGATCTCCCGGCTTTCCCAAGGCACTGTCACTGCCCAAGCATCGCCAAGTTTCCCGGACAGGGGGCTTGGGTCATGGGCAACTCCGTTCTTCATTCACCGACGGCCATATCGCCGGACTCGCTGATCCGATCAGTCGGCACGGCGGATTTTCCTGTCGTGTTCGACGTGCGGCGGCGCGGGGTTTACGACGCCGACACCGCAGTCCTGCCCACCGCCCGCTGGCGCGATCACCGCGCGGCCCTGGACTGGGGCAGGGCTCTCCAACCCGGCCGGCCCACCGTCGTCTACTGCGTGCACGGCCACCAGGTGAGCCTCAGTGCGGTCTGCCTGCTGCGCTCGCTCGGTCTCGATGCCCGTTTCCTTGAGGGCGGCATCGAAGCCTACCGCGCGGCAGGCGGGCCGACGATCCGCAAGGCGGCGCTGCCGCGCCCGCCGGGCGAGGGACCCAGCCAATGGGTGACCCGCGAGCGGCCCAAGATCGACCGCATCGCCTGCCCCTGGTTCATCCGGCGCTTCGTCGACCGCGAGGCGCTCATCCATTACGTCCCGAAGGACTGGGTCATCGCGACGGCGGAGGAGATCGCTGCGATCCCCTTCGACATCCCGGATGTCGAGTTCTCGCACAACGGCGAGGCCTGCAGCTTCGATGCCTTCATCACGCGCTTCGGCCTCAGCGACCCGGCGCTCCTGCGGCTGGCGGAGATCGTGCGGGGCGCCGACACCGCCCGGCTCGATCTTGCCCCGCAGGCCGCCGGCCTGCTCGCGATGTCGCTCGGCCTCTCGGCGATCCACGACAGCGACGAGGCGATGCTGGAGCGCGGCATGACGCTCTACGACGCGCTCTACGGCTGGTGCCGCTTTGCCACCGAGGAGACGCACAACTGGCCGGTCCCGCCGCAGCCGATGGCCGCGGCGCCGGAGTACCGGGCATGACGGGCATCGCCGACAACGCAGGTTCCAGCTTGGCCACCGCCGGTGCGCCGGTCAGCTTCGGCGAGGCCTTCCGTGTCTGGCTGCGCATCGGCCTGCTCAGCTTCGGCGGACCGGCGGGCCAGATCGCGCTGATGCACCGGATTCTGGTGGAGGAGAAGCGATGGATCGGCGAGGCGCGCTTCCTGCACGCGCTCAACTACTGCATGCTGCTGCCGGGGCCGGAGGCCCAGCAACTCGCGGTCTATGTCGGCTGGCTGCTGCACCGCACTGCCGGCGGCCTCGTCGCGGGCATCCTCTTCGTGCTGCCGGGCGCGGCGGTGATCCTCCTCCTCAGCGTGCTCTACGCGGGGTTCAGGGAGCTGACGGCGGTGCAGGCCCTGTTCTTCGGCATCAAAGCGGCCGTGCTGGCGGTGGTGATCGAGGCGGTGATCCGCATCGGCCGACGCGCGTTGAAGAACCGCGCCCTCTACGCCATCGCGGCGGCCGCCTTCATCGCCATCTTCTTCCTCGAGGCGCCCTTTCCGCTCATCGTCGTCACGGCGGCGGTTGTCGGCTTCATCGGCGGTCGCCTGCGGCCCGATCTCTTCCTCCCGCAGGCCGGCCACGGCGGCGCGGTCGATGACGACGCTGTGCTGGATATGGACCGTTTCGCCCATACGCGCCCCTCGCCGCTCCGCGCGCTTGCCGTCACGGCAAGCTGTCTCGTCCTCTGGATCGGCCCGCTCGTGGCGCTGTGGACGACGCTCGGCGCCGGGCATGTCTTCACCCAAGAAGGCGTCTTCTTCAGCAAGATGGCGGTGGTCACCTTCGGCGGGGCCTACGCGGTGCTCGCCTACGTCGCCCAGCAGGCGGTCGAGACTTACCAGTGGCTCGCCCCCGGCGAGATGCTGGACGGCCTCGGCATGGCCGAGACGACGCCGGGCCCGCTGATCCTGGTGCTGCAGTTCGTCGGCTTCATGGGCGCCTTCCGCCATCCCGGCGCGCTCGACCCGATGACGGCGGGCGTGATCGGCGCCGCGCTGACCACCTGGGTTACCTTCGTGCCCTGTTTCCTCTGGATCTTCCTCGGGGCACCCTACATCGAGGCGCTGCGCGGCAAGCGGCTGCTGACCGCCGCCTTGTCGGCGATCACTGCCGCGGTCGTCGGCGTCATTCTCAACCTCGCCGTCTGGTTCGGCGTGCATGTTGTCTTTGCCGAGGTGGCGGAGCATCACATCGTCGGGCTTCGCCTCCTGGTGCCTGACTGGGCATCGTTGAACGTGGCCTCGCTGCTGCTGACGATCGGCGCGCTGGTCGCCATGCTGCGTTTCAAGGCCGGCATGGTCCCGACGCTCGCGGGGACGGCGTTGCTGGGGATTCTCTATGTCTACGGGCAGGCGGTGCTCGCCGGTCCCGCGGGCGGTTAGGCAAGCAGCCGGCAGGCGATGGACTCCTGGCTGCAGGCCGGTTGCGCCTCAGGTCGCTGGGCTTTGGGGATCCGGCAGCTCGTGGAGGTGGACGTCCTGGCCGGAATGGCGGCGGAGGATGTCCTGGGCGCGGGTCTCCAGCTCCGGCTCGCGGGTGCGCACCCAGAGCAGCAGGCCGCCGCGGTCGAGCTGCGCCTGCAGCTCCTGACTGTGGCGGTCGCCGATGAACTT
>DATCXZ010000018.1:0-3385 GCA_036570545.1 Kiloniellaceae bacterium | reverse complement strand
TCGGGATAGGCGACCCCTGAGAAGCTCTGCGTTTCGGCATAGCGCGGCAAGACATGAAAATGCACGTCGCGGTCGACCATCATCAGCATCAGGTAGTTGATCTTCTGGTAGGGCCGGAAAGCGGACAGACCGGCCTCGATGTCGCGGGTCACCTGCTGCAGCTCGGCGAAGGCCTCGGCGGAGATATCGCCGAAAGCATGGGCCGCGTCCTTGCAAGCCAGCACCAGCGCCCCCAGCGTGGCCTGCTGCGGGCGCAGCAGCACCGCCCAATGGGCGTAGTCGCGCACCAGGGTTTCCGGATAGCCGAACTTGGTCATGGTGGGATTCGCCGCGGCGGGTCGGTTGCTTGACAATGTCACGGAACGCTCATACCTCGCTCACGTTGTGCTGGACCGGCGATGAACGATGCCAAGGGGATGATCGCGGCCCTTTCGTCGTACGGTCTTGCGGTACGGTCAAGCGCCGGTTTTGCGGCGCAGGCAGAAAGGCTAACGCGATGCTCGACTTTCTCTCCCGGCACAACCCTCGAGGTCTTGTCGCCCGCTTCATCGCGGCGCCGGCCGCCCTCACCGTTTTCCTCGTCCTCTACGGCACCCTCGGCATCGGCCAGGCCCAGACCCCGGAAGACGGTTGCGATGCCAGCGCGCCAGCCAATATCCAGGTCACGGTCGAGAAGGTGCGCAGCTCCGAGGGCTTGATAACCGCGGTCCTCTATGCCGACAACCCCGAGACTTTCCTGAAGAAAGGCGCCCGCCTCGACCGCATCCGCGTGGATGCCCGTGAAGGCGAGACGACGCTGTGCCTGCAAGCCCCTGCCGCCGGCCGCTATTCGGTCGCACTCTATCACGACGAGAACGGGAACAAAGAGTTCGATAAGGATTTCCTCGGCATCCCCAGCGAAGGCTACGGCTTCTCGAAGAACCCGGGCTTCCGCTTCGGCGTGCCCAAGCAGGAAGAAACGCTTTTCGCCGTCGAGGACGCGCCGGTCAGCCTGCGCATCGCCATGCTCTACCTGCATTAGCAGGCGAGGCTATTATTCCTTCAACACCTATTCAAAGCGCGTAGCTGCGGATCTCGCGGAAACCACCCACGGCAGGGTCGTAGCCGCGCGCGGTCACCCCGATTCGCCAGCCGTTGCCGTCCTTGGCAATGTCGTAGAGCTGGTAGTGGGACACCGGGTGCCGGCCTTCCTTGCCGGCCGAGGCCGAGGGCACGCCGACGACCGGGACCGGCCCGCCCGGGCCCTCGATGACCTCGCTGCCGAAGGTGTGGTCGTGGCCGTGCAGAATGAGTTCCGCCCCCGCCTCGGCGATGACGCGGCGGAACGCCTCGGCATCGACCAGCCGCTTGCGCCAGGCCACCTTGCCGGGACCCGGCGGATGGTGCAGCAGCACCACGCGGAAGTGGCCCGCCTCGCCGAGCCGCCGCAGCATTCCGGCCAGGCGGTCGAGCTGGGCGGTGCCGAGGGTGCCGTGGGCGCAGAACAGCGGCGTCGGCTGCGCCGAGCTGAGGCCGACGATGGCCACCGGCCCGCGGAAGCGCACGAAGGGAAAGGCATCTGGTCCTTCAGCCGCGGCGGCCCTTTCCTCGCAGGCCATGAAGGCGGTCCACTCGGCGAGCGAGCGCTCCCAGGGCACCGCCACGTAGGCGTCGTGGTTGCCTGGCACCACGGTCACCCCCTCAGGGGCGCCGAGCCCTTCCAGCCAGCGGCCGACCTGCACGAATTCGCCGGGCAGCGCGATGTTGGTGAGGTCGCCAGTCACCACCAGGTGGTCGGGAGCCAACCCGGCGAGGTCCGCAGCCAGGGCCGCCAGCACTTCCGGACGATGCAGGGCGCGGCGCCGGCGCACCCACGACAGCCAGCCGAAAAACCTTTTGTTCAGCAATTCGGCCACCCGGACCGGCGGCAGCGGCCCCAGGTGGGGATCCGAGATGTGCGCGAGCTTGAACATGGTTGCCTGGGCCGGGGCGGCGCTGAACGGTTGACGAAGCTTGAGGAACATGTGATCAAAACGCGCGGCTCGGTCAAAGCCTTAATTCGCCAAGGGGTCCTGACGCGCGTTGAAAGCACTGATTATCGGCGCCGGGCAAGGCAAGCGCCTGCTCCCGCTCACCGAAGAGGAACCCAAGGCCCTCCTCAACATCGGCGGCAAGTCCCTGCTGGAATGGCAGGTGACATCGCTGATCGACTGCGGGGTCGAAGACATCGTTTTCCTCGCCGGCTTCAACCTGCCGGCGGTGGAGCGCAGCCTCGCCCATCTCGCGCGGCGCTGGCCCTCAGGGCGCTTCCGCGCCGTCTACAACCCCTTCTACGGGGTCGCCGACAACCTCGCCACCTGCTGGCTCGCCCGCCACGAGATGGAAGGGGATTTCCTGTTGCTGAACAGCGATACGCTGTTCAGCCTGCCGGTGCTGCAGGCCCTGCTCGCCAGCCCCGCGGCGCCGGTGAGCCTTGCCGTCGATCACAAGGACCGCTACGACGACGACGACATGAAGGTGCAGCTCGACGGCGGCCGCCTGCTCGATATCGGCAAGAAGCTGCCGCCGGAACGGGTGCAGGGCGAGTCCATCGGTATGCTGTACTTCCGCGGCGACGGGCCGCGGCGATTCGTCGCGGCGCTCGAGGCCGCCATGCTCGACCCGGCCGCCATCCGCCAGTGGTATCTCTCCGTCATCGCCGCACTGGCGCCCCAGGTCCACGTGCAGGCGGTCACCATCAGCGGCCACCCCTGGTGCGAGGTCGACTATCCGGTCGACGTGCAGACCGCGCGCCGCATGGTCGCGGGCTGGGCATCCTCCGACGGCGACGAGACCCTGGCTGCCGCCGAGTCCTCTTAAGGCTGACCGCTTAGAATTTCCTCGACCAGCGCCAGATCTTCGGCCTTGTCGACGTCGATGGCCGCCTCGGCCATCGGCATCTTCACCGCCGCTACGCGCACCCCAAGCCGCGCCGAGATGCGCGCCATCGCCTCGTCCAGCGTGAACCACCGCAGCAGGTAGCCGAGCAGCAGCAGCGGACCGAACACGGCGGCGACCCGCCAGGGTCGCTTGCGCTGCTGCTCGACCCTCAGCCAGAGCTCGGGCAGCCGCAGTGCCGCCGGCCCTCTCAAGATAAAGAGATTGCTGCCGGAGTAGCGCTCGTCGCGGAACGTCAGATAGGTGCGCCGCGACTGCGGGTAGCGCGCCAGCAGCACCGCCGAGGCGGTGACGCCCGCCGTCACCTCGGCGCCCGAGGCCAGGCTCGCCGCACAGAAGTGCTCGACCATCTCCGGCGTCAGCAGGGCATGGTCGGCGGTGGTCACCAGCAGCGGAAAGGGCTCGGCCAGCTCCGCGACGGCCTTCAGCACGCTGCGGCTCGGCGAGCCTGCCGCCTGCAGCGGCAGCA
>DATCXZ010000017.1:0-7395 GCA_036570545.1 Kiloniellaceae bacterium | reverse complement strand
GCTGGCTCGAGCGTGCCGCCGCCGCGCCGCCCGATCCCGCCTGGGTGTGCGAGCGCTGCGGGGCGGTCGCCACCCGCTGGAGCGCCACCTGCGGGTCTTGCCATAACTTCGATTCGCTTCATTGGCGCCTGCCGCGCCGGGTCGGTGCTCTACCCGCCGGGGCCGCCGCCGAGGCAACGGAGGCCCTGACGCTGATCGCGCCCAAGCCGCCGGTCGATGCCTCGGCAGGCACGGCGGCCCTGCCGTCTCTGCCGACCGTCAGCCGCTTGCCGGGTCCGCCCGACCGGGTGAGGCCGGCCGAGGAAGCCGGGCGGCAGCCTGCCGGGACTGCGGGACGCGGGACTGGAGCTGAGGACGATGACGACGACGAGGCGGCGGCCATCGAGGGTTATCTTCCGCCGCGGCCTTCGTAGCGCCGCCCCGAGGGCGGCGTTAACCCCGACGTAAAGCGGAAGTTTTTAGGTGGTGGGGCCGCTCCGGCCCCGGCCAGGGCCGCAGCGGCCCTTGCGTCGGGAGCGGCTTCACCGTAATGTCCGGCCGCAATCGGACCCCGGACCCGCTTGCTGTGGGATCCGGCCGCAAGTGCCGCCTTAGCTCAGTTGGTAGAGCATCGCATTCGTAATGCGAGGGTCGCGTGTTCGAGTCACGCAGGCGGCACCACCCTTTCCGACTCCCACGTGTTCCGACTCCCCCGTGTCCTTTCCAAAACCTCGCTGATATCTGGTGTCCCTGGCGCCCGCTCGCGGTCACAGCCTGAGGCAAAGGTGGGCGAACTGTGCCGCCATATACCACTTCAGGATGCGGCATGCGTTAGGCTAGGGCGAGCCGGACCACTGCCGCCTCCCTGGGGGCCGGTCCTTCCCAGCCACGCCATGCGGGGAGCGCCCCAATGCGGACCTTTCTCACTGCCAGAGGCGTGCCGCTGAGCACCAGCGCCGTCTCCATTCATCACTTCTCCGCCACCTTTGCCGGCCCCCTTCTCGAAGGAAGCAACACGGATGACTCCTTCTGGGGTGACAGCAGCGTGACGACGACCCTCGCCGGCCTCGCGGGCGACGACATCTACCACATCTACGGCACCAGCAATCGCGTCGTTGAAGGTGCCGCCGCCGGCACCGACACCGTGAAGACATGGATGAGCTACCAGCTTCCGGACAACATCGAGAACCTCACGGTCACGGGCAGCGGCCGCCAGGCGTCGGGCAACGGGCTCGACAATATCATCTCCGGCGGCAACGGCAGGCAGACGTTGGACGGCGGGCCCGGCGACGACGTGCTGATCGGCAAGGCCGGCGCGGATGTCTTCGCCCTCTCAGCCGGCAACGGCAGCGACCGCATTGTCGATTTCAGCGGCGAGGACAGCGTTCGCCTCACCGGCTACGGCTTCAGCAGCTTCGGCAGCGTCGCCGCGCGGCTCGACCAGCAGGGCAGCGATGCCGTGCTCGACCTGGGTGGCGGGGAGGTGCTGGCCTTTTCCGATACCGCCGTCGACGAGATCAGGGCCGAGCAGTTCGAGTTGGAGCTCGACATCTCCGACATGACGCAGAGCTTCGCCGAAGAATTTGACAGGCTGTCGCTGCAGGGCGGCGGGCGCGGCACCTGGGACTCCAACTTCTGGTGGGGCGCGGAACATGGCCACGAGATGGAAGGCCAGGACAACTGGTACATCGACACGGACTACGGGCCGACCCAGTCGATCGATCCTTTCAGCGTCGACGATGGGGTGCTGACGATTACCGCCGCGGCGACGCCGCAGAACCTGCTCTCGGAAGTGGAGGGCAAGCCCTACACGTCCGGTCTGCTCACCACCCGCGACAGCTTCGCGCAAAGTTACGGCTACTTCGAGATTCGCGCAGACATGCCGGAAGGCCAGGGACTGTGGCCAGCATTCTGGCTGCTGCCGGTCGATGGCCGCTGGCCGCCCGAGCTCGACGTGATCGAGATCTTCGGGCAGGACCCGGAGAGACTCATCCTGTCGTCGCATTCCGCGGCGAGCGGCAGCCACACCATCGACCGCCATATTGCCGACGTCGCCCCCAGCGACGGCTTCCACAGCTACGGCGTTCTGTGGGGGCCGGAGGAGATCGTGTGGACCTACGATGGCGTGGCGGTGGCCGAGACCGCGACGCCCGCGGACATGCACGATCCCATGTACATGGTCGTCAATCTCGGCGTCGGTGGCGTTGCCGGCAGGCCGGGCGCCGCCGCCGATGGCGCGGAGATGAAGGTGGACTACGTCCGCGCCTACGCGCTCGATGGCGAGGAGATCGCCAAGGCCGGCGACGACACCATTCTCGGCTCGGCGGCGTCGGAGACCCTGGAAGGCGGCGGCGGGAACGATCTGGTGCTCGGCTTCGCCGGCGACGACCTGCTGCGCGGCGGCGCTGGAGACGACAGCCTGCGCGGCGATCTTGGCATCGACCGCTACGAAGGCGGCCTCGGCAGCGACACCCTCCTCTTCCCAAATGCCAGGAAAGTGATCGAGGCCGACCTGGCGGAAGGCGTGGTGAAAGCTGCCGGCGTTCCCGAGAAGGCGGTCTCCATCGAGAACGTCGTCGGCGGTCGAGTCGACGATGTGCTCAGCGGAGACGGTGCGGCGAACAGCTTCAGCGGCGGTCCGGGCGACGATTTCCTTGCCGGCCTCGCCGGCGACGACTCGCTGGAGGGTGGTGCCGGCGAAGACGTCTTCAGCTTCGCCAATCTCGATCTGCCGGGCGGCGACGGCCACGACACCATCGCCGACTTCGACCGCAGCGCCGACGTGCTCGCATTCAGCGACGTCATCGATGCAGACGACGACGGGGCGGCGGAGCTGGGCGATCTTCTTGCTGCGGTTGCCGCGATCAGCGAGCCGGAGCTCGACGGCAGCGTGACCGTGAGCTTCGACAACGGCGCTTCGGTGAGCTTCGTCGGTGTCGGTGCGGCGGCGACCCTTACCGACCTGGTCGACGACGCCACGTCGCAGATACAGGTGTCTTAGAGCAGGTCAGGGTCGGATGGAATCGCCGGAGGCGATCCACCGACCACGTGAATCCGATCTAGGAGCGGCCGAGCCAGTCGTCGATGCGCGCCTCGTAGTCCGCTGCATGAGTCAGGCGGGCCATCAGCTCGGCCGGAGCGACGCCGGGTAGCTCCCGCGGCGGCGTGCCGGCGCGCAAGGCGGCCAGCGTGCTGTAGACCGCCTGCACCGCCGCCATGAAGGGCTGGTGTCCCTGAAGGCAGAGACGAACCCCCATGCCGGAGAGGTAGTCGAGGTCCATGATCTCGGGTCCGGCGCCGCCAAGGATGAGCGGCAGCTTCACCGCCGCGCGCAGGGCCGCGAGTTGCGCCTTCGTCTTCACGCCGATCAGGAAGAGGGCGTCGACCCCGGCTGCCTCATAGGCCGCGATCCGTTGCACGGCGTCGTCGACACCGGCGATCGACACCGCCGAGGTGCGCCCCGCGATCATCAGGCTTGGATCGCGCCGCCCGGCAAGTGCCGCCCGCATCTTGCCCACGCCCTCCTCGATAGAGATGAGCTGCGCCTTGTCCGTGGCGCCGTAGGGCTGCGGCAGCAAGGTGTCCTCGATGGAAAGGCCGGCGACGCCGGCGGCCTCCAGTTCCTCCACCGTGCGGGTGACGTTGAGCGCATTGCCGTAGCCGTGGTCGGCGTCGACCATCAGCGGCAGCTCGGCCGCGCGGTTGATGCGGTAGGCCTGCTCGGCGAACTCGCTCAGGGTCAGCACGATGAGATCGGGCGATCCCAGCACCGTCAGCGAGGCGACGGAGCCGGCGAACATGCCAGCCTCGAAGCCGACCTCCTCGGCTATGCGCGCGGAGAGGGGATCGAACACGGAGCCGGGATGCACGCAGCGATCGCCGGCAAAAAGAGCACGAAAACGTTCACGGCGCTGGGTCCAGCGCATGGTCGAAGCCTCCCCTCGGCTGACTTGCTTCATTGGCGGCGGGATTAGAACATATCCCACGCGACTTGACTCGCTCTTCTCACCCTCTGTTGTTTCTGCCGTCAGGTGGCGGTGGTTGAATGATGGCGCTGTCGCAAAGGGGAAGCGAGTTCAGCGAGAGCATTCTCTAGCCGCCACCGTCATGGCGTCCCATCGACGATGAACACCGAGCCGCTGGCGGCGCGCAGCCGCAGCGGCAGGATCTTCTGGTACTCCGGCGAATTGTAGAAGCGCTCCGCCGCCGCCCGGTCGCCGAACTCCAGCACGATGACGCACGGTCCGCCGGCCTCGCCCTCCAGCTTGGTCAGGCTGCCGCCCCGCGCCAGGTAGCGTCCGCCGTGCGCCTCGATGACCGGCGGCACGACCTCTCTGTAGGCCTCGAAGCCGGCCGGGTCGGCGATGGTGAGCTGGGCGATGAGATAGGCGGTCATTTCGGTGAGGCTCCCCCAGATTTAAAGTACGGGCGCCAAGCGCGCGCTCGGCTATCCTTAGCATGATTCGACTGGATCTGCGGCCAGGTTGCGCCCAGCGGAAGCTAAGAAGGAGATGGTCATGCGCCTGGAGGGAAAGACGGTTGTGGTGACCGGCGCCGGCTCGGGGTTCGGAGCCGGCATCGCGCGGCTCTTCGCTGCCGAGGGCGGCCGCGTGGTGCTCGCCGACATCAACGGCGAGGCGGCATCGACAGTGGCCGCCGAGGTCGACCGCGCTGGCGGCACGGCGGTCGGCCTGGAGGCCGACGTCACCCGGCGCAGCGATGTCGCGGCCATGATGCGTGCCGCCCTCGATCGCTATGGCCGCCTCGACGTGCTGGTGAACAACGCCGGGACCGCCCATCGCAACAAGCCGATGACCGAGGTGACCGAGGAGGAGTTCGACCGCATCTTCGCGGTGAACGTGAAGGCGATCTATCTGGCGGCGCTGGAGGCCATTCCCTTGCTGCGCGCCCAGGGCGGCGGCTGCATCGTCAACACCAGCTCGACGGCGGCGCTGCGCCCGCGGCCCGGTCTCACGGTCTACAATGCCTCGAAGGGCGCGGTGAACGTGCTGACAAAGTCGATGGCGGTGGAGCTGGCGACGGACCGCATCCGGGTCAACGCGGTCTGCCCGGTGATCGGCGAGACGGCGTTGCTGGAGACCTTCATGGGCGTTCCCGACACGCCGAAAAATCGCCGGAAGTTCGAGGCGACCATCCCGCTGGGCCGCTTCTCGACGCCACAGGACATCGCGCAGGCCGCGCTGTTTCTGGCCTCCGACGAAGCGGCTTTCCTCACCGGGGTGACGCTGGAGGTGGATGGCGGCCGCTGCGTTTGAGCGGCGGAGGCGGGCAAAGCAAAAGGGCCCGGCACTTTCGTCCCGGGCCCTTGGTCTCTCTGCCTTTGCTGCCGCGGTTACTCGCGGTTGCCGAAGAACTGCAGCAGGAAGAGGAACAGGTTCAGGAAGTCGAGGTAGAGGCGCAGGGCGCCCATGATCGACTTCTTGGTCGCCACCTCGCCGCTGTCGGCAGCGTAGTACATGTTCTTGATCTGCTGCGTGTCATAGGCGGTGAGGCCGGCGAAGACCAGCACGCCCACCACCGAGATCACGAAGTGCAGCGCCGAGGAGGCGAGGAAGATGTTCACCACCGAGGCCAGGATGATGCCGATCAGGCCCATAAAGAGGAAGCTGCCGAAGCCGGACAGGTCCTTCTTCGTCGTGTAGCCGAACAGGCTGAGGCCGGCGAAGGCACCCGCGGTAATGAAGAACACCCGGGTGATCGATGCGCCGGTGTAGGCCAGGAAGATGTAGGCCAGGGACAGGCCCATGGCAGCGGAGAACAGCCAGAAGGTGATCTGCGCGGCCGAGGCGGACATCTTGTTGATGCGGAAGGACAGGAAGAACACGAAGCCGAGCGGCGCCAGCATCACGACCCACTGCAGCGGCGTCCCATAGATGGTCGCCATCAGATCGGGGCTCCGCGAGGCCGCGTAGGCCACCAGACCCGTGATGCCCATCGCCAGCGTCATGTAGTTGTAGACGCCGAGCATGTACTTGCGCAGGCCCTCATCGTATGTCCCAGCGCGGGCCTGCGTCTGCGCTTGCGACATGTATCTGCGGTCACCGAGAGCCATTGGGACACCCTTTCGTTGACGTGCGCGGCCGGGGGCCACGCGCTCCCCAAGAATTGCTTTCTTAATATTGGGGTCCGGGGCGACTAAATCAACTGAATTCTAGCGTGGGCCGTGCGTAAATTTTTCTTTGAATTCAACCTTGTACACGGACCAGTCAACGGGTGGGGGGATGCTTTGGCACGGGCCTATTCGTTGCGCAGCAGCGGCGCGGCCTTCTGGCCGAGGGCGCGCCAGGTGCCGGCGAAGCCGAAACCGACGGTGATGGCGGTCGCCAGGACGGCGGTGGTGATCACCGCCCGCGGGAGGAACACAAAGTCGGCCCGCATGATCTCGGTTAGCACCAGCCAGGCGGCCAGCGTGCCGATCGCCGCCGCGATGATGGCGGTGACCAGGCCGAGCAGGCCGTACTCCAGCAGGAAGGTCTGCCCGATGGTGCGCCGGGTTGCCCCCAGCACTTTCAGCACCACGGCGTCGTAGACGCGGCGGTGGTGCCCGGCGGCGACGGCGCCGGCCAGCACCAGCACGCCCGCCACCAGGGCGACCGCGGCGATGGCGCGCACGGCAACGGCGATCTGCACAATGAGGGCGGCGACCTGCTCCAGCGCCTCCTTCACGCGGATCGAGGAGACATTCACGAAGCGGTCGGTGACGGCGATCTCCAGGGCGTCTTCGGTCTCGGCATCGGCCTTCACCGTGGCGATATGGCTCTGCGGCGCCTGCTCCAGCAGGCCCGGCGAGAAGATCATCACGAAGTTGATGGAAAGGTTGGACCAGTCGACCTCGCGCAGGTTGGCGATGGTCACCTCGACGTCGCGCCCCAGGATGTTGATGGTCAGCTTGTCGCCGGGGCCGATACCCAGCGCGCGGCCGATCTCGTCGTGCAGCGAAACCAGCGGGGCGCCGTCATAGTCGGGCGGCCACCATTCGCCGGCCGTGATCTTGTCGACCGCGCGCGGCTCGCGCATCCAGGTGAGGCCGCGGTCGCCGCGGAACACCCACTGCACGTCGCCCGGAATCTCGAGCTCGCTGGGCGACACGCCGTTCACGGCGGCGATGCGCCCGCGCAGCATGGGGACCTGCTGCAGCTCGCTGACGCCGGGGAAGCTCTTCACCAGCGCATTGAAGTCCTCGACCTGGTCCGGCTGGATGTCGATGAAGTAGAAGCCCGGCGCTTCCTCCGGCAGGCTCTGGCTGACTTGGCGCGATAGGTTGCCTTCGATGAGGGCGATGGCGACCAGCACGGTGAGGCCGAGGCCGAGCGACATCACCACCGAGGCGGTCGGAGCACCCGGCCGGTAGAGGTTGGTGACCGCCAGGCGCAGGCCGGGCCGCCGCGGACGCGG
>DATCXZ010000016.1:0-2759 GCA_036570545.1 Kiloniellaceae bacterium | reverse complement strand
CGCGATCGCTTCCACGGCGCGGCGCGCCCAGCCCTTGCGGCCCGGCACTGGCGCGACCTGCGACGGCGTCGCCTTCGCTTCCCGTGCGAGGCGCAGGATTTCCAGCGGCGGCGTGGCCAGCCACTCCTCTGGCGTCCGGCTGGCGCGGACCTCCGGCGGCAGCGCGGCCAGGTCGGCCTCGTGCTCCTCCCTTACGTGCCGATTCAAGCCGTCGACCATGGCCTGCGCACGCCGGCGACTGCTTTCCTTGTGCGTCAACGGCTCGGCCGACTGGCGCTTGGCGGCAATCTCCGCCCAGATTTCCTTCCACCGCTGCAGGTGCGCCGCGTCCGCCATCGCTTCCGCCTGCTCGGCCGAGATGTCGCCCGGGGCAATGCTGGCCTGCGGGATCTGCTCGTCGAGCGGTGGCTTGGGCGCCTTCACGAGCCACATTGTCGCGCAGGGGCAGAGCGCTTGCACGCTCGGCTCGGTGCGCGCCGGCGGTTGCCTGCACCGCGGCGCCACCGCCCCCCCGGTACTGCCTAAGGTTGGCCAGCGCGCGCGCCTTACCGGCCTCCGTACGCGGGCCCGTGCTGCGGCCCCCATGGAAGCGGCAGCGCTGCTTGCCCGGCTCGCATGGTGCCTGGCAGGGCTGGCCGTCGCGGTGCCGCGTGGCGCCGCAACGGGGACGCTCCTCCGAAGTCATACGCGCGCCCGAAACGCGCGCACGCACACGAGGCGAGAGGTCGGGGTTTGCATGCTCTGCCATCGTCACGACCTCCTGCTCATCGTCACGAGCTCGCCGTGCATCCCGACTTCGATGAAGACGTCGGCGTGCAGGGGCTGGACGGTCACTTCGGGCGTACAGGTGCAGCCGCGCCCATCCTCGGAAACAGGGCAGTGCGTTTCGTGCCAGCTGAACGACCAGTAGGAGGCTCGGGGGGCCAAGGTGCCGGCTTGCCTCGCGGCGGCGACGATCTGGTCGAAGTTCACGCGACGCCCTCCAAGCGGGGATGCCCGGCTCGGACGTTTCGGACAATTCGGACGTTTCGGACGTTCGGACAGGGGGGTCCCTTTCCCATAGAGGGGGGGGAGCGTCCTAATGTCCGAATAACACTCTCTTTTCTATAAAAGAGCCTTGTTTTCTGCTGTTTTCTCTCTCGGACAGATGGTGTCCGAAAAGCGCCCGAAAATGTCCGAATCACGCCTCATCCTCCCTGTAGATGCAGGACACGAGGAGGGCGCCTTCCAAGGTTGCGACCCCTTCCTTGAGCAGTTCCCTGATTACGGATTCCTGGTCATGGACAGACAGCGCCCCGAAGCGCCTCGACACCTTCTTCAGGTTCGATCGGTAGATGGAGGGCTTCGCTTGGAAGTGCGCTCGCAACTGCTCCAAGGCGCGCCCGGTCGGGTGCATGCCTGAGAGGGCGCCGTCGTATCCGATCAGGCTGGCCGTGCGGCGGTAGAGACCTTCCCGAATCGCGTACGCGGTGCTGAGGTCGCCGGCACTGATCACCGTCCGCTTGTCGAACAACGCCAGCAGCGCCGCCAGCTTGAAGGCCTGCTCATTGAGCCGGCCGGCGAGTCGGTGGTCGCTGAACTTGAGCGGGTCGAGAACCTCGGCGTCGTGCTTTTCGTACAGGGCCTGGGCGCCGGCATCAAAGCGCATGGTGACGTCACCCCGAGACACCACCCATGCGATCAACTCGACGAGTTCCGCGGGCGGCTTGAAGTTCGCCGAGGTGACCCCGTATCGCTTGCGGATCATCCCTTGCTCGCCGGTCATGATCACGAACCGGTTCAGCGCACCGCTGTCGCCCTGACTCGCGGTCAACGTTTCGAGGGTGCGCTCGGCCGTCGACGTCGTGAACAGCAGCACGCGTGGGTTTTCGACCGGCTTGTACTCGGTCGTGACGGCTGCTGGAGCCGAGAGCGTACTGAACGCGCGCCCATAGGCCTGCATGATGTGCCCGAGGGCTTGCTGCCGGTGGCCATCATTGCTGGCGTGCTCGAGCCACTCCGCAAACTCGTCGGCGAGAAACGTCTGCGCCGGGTGCGTCTCGAGGATGCGATGCAATCCTTGCTGCGAGGCGGGCGCGCTGTGTTGGATCTTGGGCAGCGCCGCCAGCCATGCCGACGGTACGCCGGTGGGACGCGCCGTTTCTTGGAGCTCACGCGCGAGGATCTCGAAGGGTGCGCGTATCTCCTCTTTGCCGTATCCGGTCGGCGCCAGGGCCATGAACTGCTCATTCACCCCAAGGCCTCGCCTGCTGTCGATGCGCACGCTTGCCATTGCGAAGTGAGCACCCACCGCCCAGGCCGTGAACCCCGCCATAGGCAGCGATGGGTAGGTCATGAGGCCCGTAATCCATGCCTGCAGATCACCCAATCCAGCCGGCAGCCCTAGGATCTCGTCGGGGTGCTCGGGAAGGACGGGGCCCCCGTGCTTGGAGGCGGTTGTCTTGGTACTGGAAGCGCCGGCCTTTGCCCTCGCGGCGCTGCCGGGCGGACTGGTCTCGCTTCGGTGCTCGCCTGTGTACTCGGCGGCCAGCGCCTCGTCGCGCGGGTCTGCGCGCCGCAAGTCTTGGGCGGCCTGCTGGTCGAGGCGGCTCATGCGGTCGCTCCTGCGAAGCGCTCGGCGGCGGGGTGCAGAGCGATCCGAAGCCGCTGGGTTGGCCGGTCGGTGAGCACGGCTTCGGCCTCGGCGATGCGAGCGGCAGCGTGCGCGATGCGCGCGGCATCCTCCGGGGACAGGGGACGGCCGTTGACGATGTCCGCCG
>DATCXZ010000015.1:0-5107 GCA_036570545.1 Kiloniellaceae bacterium | reverse complement strand
ATGGAGGGCAAGATCAACATCGACGACCTCATCACCCACACCCTGCCGCTCAACGACATCAACAAGGGCTTCGACCTCATGCACGAGGGCAAGTCCATCCGCTCGGTCGTGGTGTACTGACGCGGCCGGTCGGCGCGCCACGGCGGCAACGGGCCGGCTGCCGCCACCAGGGGGATCAGGAGGTCGCGACGCTCAGGGGAGGGGCTGCGGACAGGAATGGATGAGCAGTATGTCAGAGGTTGTCAGTGCCGGCGCGCCCCGCAAAGCTCTCTCGACGGGCTCCTTCGAGGAGGTGGCGAGCGCGCAGTGCTTCGGCGGAACCCAGCTCACCCTTGCCCATGACAGCGAGGCCACCGGCACGCGCATGCGTATCGGCGTCTATCTGCCGCCGGCTGCCAAGACCGCGCCCGTCCCGGCGGTCTACTACCTCTCCGGGCTGACCTGCACCGAGGAGAACTTCACGGTCAAGGCCGGCGCCCAGCGCATGGCGGCGGAGGCCGGCCTCATCCTGGTGGCGCCGGACACCTCGCCGCGGGGCGACGGCGTCGCCAACGCCCCGGACTACGACCTCGGGCAGGGCGCCGGCTTCTATGTCGATTCGACGGTGCAGCCTTGGGCCAAGCACTTCAGGATGCACTCCTACGTGACGCGCGAGCTGCCGGAACTCATCGCCGGAACCTTCCCGGTGAAGCGCGATGCCATCGGCATCTGCGGCCACTCGATGGGCGGCCACGGCGCGCTCACCCTGGCCCTGCATCATCCGGAGATCTTCAAGTCGGTCTCGGCCTTCTCGCCCATCGTGGCACCGAGCCAGGTGCCGTGGGGCCGCAAGGCTTTCACCACCTACCTTGGTCCCGATGAATCGATCTGGCGGCAGCACGACGCCTGCCATCTGCTGCACGAGCGCAGCTTTCCCACCCAGATCCTGGTCGACCAGGGCGACGCCGATCCCTTCCTCGATGAGCAACTGCAGACCTGGCGCCTTGTCGCCGTGCTCAAGGAAACCGGCCAGTCGGCCAAGGTGCGCATGCAGCCCGGCTACGACCACTCCTACTTCTTCATCGCCACCTTCATCGACGACCACCTGCGCCACCACGCGCGGATATTGAAGGCTTTGTAGCGGCCGCTTCACCCTCCTGCGCCGGCGCGGGCGGCAGCAGGGCCGCCGCGGGCGGGCGTGTAGCCGATGAGGGTGAGGGCACCGAACACGACGAGGGTGCCGACGACCACGGCGAGGGCGAGGGGATTGAAGTCTAGATAGAGCGTCGAGCGCACCAGCTCGACGACGTAGGTGAAGGGATTGTACTGGCACAGCTCGGCGAGCAGCACGCTGCCCTCGCGCACGCGCCACAGCGGATAGAGCGCGGAGGACATGAAGAACATCGGGAAGATAAGGAAGTTCATCACCCCGGCGAAGTTCTCGAGCTGGCGGATGCGTGAGGAGAGGAACATGCCGAGGGCGGACAGCGTGACGCCGGTCAGCACCAGCACCGGCAGCAGCGGCAGCAGGCCGGAGGGCGGCATCTCGGTGCCGCAGAGCGCGGCGATAGCGATGAAGGCATAGACCTGGATGATCGAGACGACGGTGCCGGAGAGCATGCGCGCCAGCAGCAGGAAGCCGCGCGGCAGCGGCGTCGCCAGCAGCACCCGCATCGACCCCATCTCGCGGTCATAGACCATGGAGAGCGAGTTCTGCATGCCGTTGAAGAGCTGGATCAGTCCGATCAGGCCGGGCACCACGTAAACGTCGTAGGTGATGTAAGTCTCGTAGGGCGGGATGATGGAAAGGCCGAGCGTGGCGCGGAAGCCGGCGGCGAAGACCAGCAGCCAGACCAGGGGGCGCACCAGGGCGGCAAAGAAACGCTCACGCTGCTGCACGAAGCGCAGCAACTCGCGCCAAAGGATGGCGACGAAGGCGCGGCCGGCGTGGGCGGCGTTCATGCCGTCTCCCCGCTCTTGGCCCCGTGTGTGACCGGCGTGAGATTGGTGAAGGCGGCGTCCAGATCGATGGCGCCGCTGCGAGCGATCACCTCTTCGACCCGTCCCGCGGCCACCACGCGCCCCTTGTCGAGCACGATGAGATCGTCCTCCGGCGTGACCTCGTCCGTCAGGTGGGTCGCCATCAGCACGCCGATGCCATGATCGCGAGCGAGATCATGGAGGTGCCCGATCAGCCAGCGCCGGGTCGCGATGTCGAGCCCCACGCTCGGCTCGTCGAGCAGCAGCAGGGCCGGCCGGTCGAGCAGGGCGCGGGCCACCTCGACGCGGCGGCGCTGGCCGCCGCTCAGGTTGCGCACCTTCGCGGTCGCCTTGTCGGACAGCCCGATCTCGGCCAGCAGCTCGTCGATGCGCCGGCGCGCCGCGCGGCCCGGCAGCCCGCGCAGGGCGGCGAAGTAGCGCAGGTTCTGCGTGACGGTGAGGTCGAGGTCCAGGGTCTGCGCCTGGAACACGATGCCGAGCGCGGCGAGGGCGCGGCTGCGCGCCTTGCGCAGGCGGTGGCCGGCGATCTGGATGTCGCCGCGTCGGCTGTCGAAGAGGCCGGTAACCAGGGAGAACAGCGTCGTCTTGCCGGCGCCGTTGGGCCCGAGCAGGGCGGTGACGCGGCCCGGCCGGATCGCGAAGGTCACGTCCTCAAGCGCCTTCGTCTTGCCATAGGCGTAGGAGAGGCCGCTGATGCGCAGCACCGGCTCGACGTCTTCTGCCGCCGGCCGCTCCGGCGCCCTGCTGCCGCTTGCCGCGTCCATCCTCAGCCTGTCTCCCGCTCAGCCTGTTCCCTGCGGCGCTGCCGTCATTTCGGTTGAAGCCTAGCGCCCTCGTTCCGGCTTGAACAGGTACCGATCGAGCAGCGCCTGCATGCCGTGGCGCCAGCTCTCGTCGGTGTTGCCGCGGATGCTGACGCTGGCCTTCTCCAGCAGCCGGCCGCTTTCGGTATCGCGCACCGCGACCGTGATGTAGAGGATAAGGGTCGAGATCTTGTAGACGTAGCCAGTGATCGACTGCGCGGCGCCGAGCTCGCGCGCCAGCTTCGCCTCGCAGCCGCTGCAGCTATAGAGGGCCGGTAGGGCGGCCAGGCGTTCGCGCAGCGGGGCCACATCGATCACGACCATGTCGGGCCGCGTTTCCACTGCCTCGCGCAGCAGCGCGGTGATCTGGCCGAGGCGCGCGCTTTCCGCCGGGTCGCGTCCGCGCAGCTCGCCCTCCAGGCTGGTGTCGTAGAGCTCGACGTCGAAGACCGCCACCGCCGTCGGCGCGGGGGCGGCCGCTGCGGACAGCGGCAGCGCGAGCAGCAGACCGGCGAGCAGGACGGTGCCGCGCATCCTGACACTGCGCATTACGAGGAGGGCTCGACCTCGATCGGCCAGGACTGCTCGAACACCTTGTCCTCGGAGTCCACGACCCGGGCATGCAGAACATCGGAGCCCTGCGGCTTCACGAAGAAGCGGAAGGTGGGATTCTCGCTGATCGAGATGTCGCCGTCGAAGCTGAGGATCTCGCGCCCGCCGAGACTCAGTTCGATGCGGCGCACATAGTGGGCGGGGATCCACAACTGCGTGAGCTGGTCCTGCTGGAAGCCCGAGTAGTTCGGATGGCTCACCATGAACTGCGCCTCGGCGATCTCGTTCTGGCGCCACGACCCGAGTTGCTTCAGGCGCATCTTGCCCATGCGGGAAAGCGCCAGTTCCTGATCGCCGGAGGCCGGCGCCGAGCAGCCGCCCGAAGCTTTCACGGGAGCGACGGCCATATGCAGCTTGCCGTCGCTGGTCTCGGCGATGGCCCGGATGTTGGTGTAGGTATTCACCCGCACGCGGGTCGAGATGGTGGCGATGCCGTTGGCGGGCGAGAAGTGGAAAGTGCCGACGATCGGCGCTGGATTATCGTCGACGACGAGCGTCAGGCTCTTGATATAGCGGTCTTCCGTTTGCGGAATCTGCGCCGTCACCACGACCGGCACCGTGGCCGCGTCGAGCGCGCGGTAGGGCGCTTCCAGGGCGATGACGCCGTCGCCGCTGGCGATCTCGCGCTCGCTGCCGTAGAGCTGCGCGCGGATGTCGTCCCAGGCGGTGTTGTCGGCCGCCAGTGCCAGGCCCGCGGGCGCGGTCAGCAGGGCCGCCAGCAGCAGCACCGCCGCGGCAGCAACGGAACGGGGTAGCCATTGGGCGTGTCTTTGCGTGCGCATTACTCCCACTCCAGTTCGGTATAGGCGCTGACAATGTTGCGGCCGTGCACGTTCTCGACCACCTGCCACTGCGTCAGGTCCTCCTTCTCGAGGCGGGCGAGGGTGGCGGTGATATCGAGATCGTCGGCCAGCGCCTGGCGCACGTCGTCGCGCAGGCGTTCCAGGTAGTGCCGCTGGGCGGCGACGGCGGCGCGGCCGTCGCTGACCGCGCCGTGGCCGGGAATGACGCGACGGACGTCATCGGCCAGCAAGCTGTCCAGCACCGTGAGCCAGCCGAGCAGGCTGCCGTCGAGGGTCGGCAGGCGGCGCTCGAAGAGAAGGTCGCCGGCCCACAGCGTGCCGGTCTTCTCATCGTGCACCGTGAGATCGGTGTTGGTGTGCGCGGTCGGCCAGGCCTTCAGGCGCAGCGGCCGTCCGCCGAGGTCGATCGCCGCCTCGTCCTCCACCGTCATGTTGGGGGGCACGACGACGGTGCCGGCGAACGCCGGGCAGGTGTCGCTCAGCAGCTTCGTATAGAACTCGGCGCGCTCGGCAAGGGCGCGCGGCAGGTTGCGATGGCCGACGAAGCGTACCGGAAGGTCGCTGAAGGCGCAGTGTCCAAAGCAGTGGTCGAAGTGAACGTGGGTGGCGACGACGTGGCTGATCGGCCGGTCGGTGGCGACAGCGACGGCCGCGCGCAGCGCCTCGCCCTCTTGACGCGTCGTGCCGGTATCCACCACGGCAACGCTCTTTCCGCCGATGATGAAGCCGAGGTTGGCGATGGCGCCGCAGTTCTCGGCGGTGACCTCCTCGTGTAGGCCGAAGCGCACGAAGATGCCATCGGCGACCTCACGGAAGGAAAGCGCGGCGGCGGCAGGCGCGAGAGGGGCGGTGGCTGGCAGCAGCAGGCCGGCGAGCAGCCCGGCGGCGGCCTGGCCGCCGGCGCGCAGC
>DATCXZ010000014.1:0-4711 GCA_036570545.1 Kiloniellaceae bacterium | reverse complement strand
TCTGATCGAAAACTTCTTCTGCAAGCTCAAGGAGTTCAAGCGTATCGCCATGCGTGCCGACAAAACCGACCAGAGCTTCAACGCCATCGTCCATCTCGCGGCAGCCGTCATAAACTCACGATGAATCTCAACAGGCCTTAGGACGAACAGAATCGCCGGCCCCAACGGAAAACTCAGCGCACTCATCAGTACGAGATGTGCGAGCCCGATTTCAAATTCTATGGAACTGCTTTCTGCACCAGCCTTGAGCTTCCATAACGCCCATAGCAAGGCGGCCACAGCGGCAAAAAGCCAAAGCATTCTCGCAATTGCAAACTTTGAGATCTGCATCGTCCGCTACTTGTTCTTGCGACGAAGGCGCTGCCCTACGCGGCGGTTTCGCAGCGGGGTCAGTGCTCCGTCCGCCTCAGAAAAACGCCTGTATCCCCGTCTGCGCCCGTCCCAGGATGAGGGCGTGGACGTCGTGGGTGCCCTCGTAGGTGTTCACCGCCTCGAGGTTCATGACGTGGCGGATCACGTGGAACTCGTCGGCGATCCCGTTGCCGCCATGCATGTCGCGGGCCTGGCGGGCGATGTCGAGGGCCTTGCCGCAGGAGTTGCGCTTGCAGAGCGAGATCGCCTCGGGCGCCGCCTTGCCGGCGTCCAGCAGGCGGCCGAGCTGCAGGCAGGCCTGCAGGCCGATGGCCACCTCGGTCTGCATGTCGGCGAGCTTCTTCTGGATGAGCTGGTTGGCCGCCAGCGGGCGGCCGAACTGGCTGCGCTCCAGGGTGTAGCTGCGCGCCGCGTGCCAGCAGAACTCGGCGGCGCCCAGCGCGCCCCAGGCGATCCCGTAGCGCGCCTTGTTGAGGCAGCCGAAGGGCCCCTTGAGGCCGGCGACGTTGGGCAGCAGGTTCTCTTCCGGCACCAGGACGTCGTCCATGACGATCTCGCCGGTGATCGAGGCGCGCAGCGAGAACTTGCCCTCGATCTTGGGCGCCGAGAGCCCCTCCATGCCCTTCTCGAGGATGAAGCCGCGGATCTGGTCGCTGTCGTCCTTGCCCCAGACGACGAAGACGTCGGCCACCGGCGCGTTGGTGATCCACATCTTGGCGCCCTTCAGGCGATAGCCGCCGTCGACCTTGCGGGCGCGGGTCGTCATGCCGCCGGGGTCGGAGCCGAAGTCGGGCTCGGTGAGGCCGAAACAGCCGACCCATTCGCCGGTCGCCAGCTTCGGCAGGTACTTCTGGCGCTGCGCCTCGCTGCCGTAGGCGTGGATCGGGTGCATGACGAGGCTCGACTGCACCGACATCGCCGAGCGATAGCCTGAATCGACCCGCTCGACCTCGCGGGCGATGAGGCCGTAGCAGACGTGGCTGACCCCGGCCCCGCCATAGGCCTCCGGGATGGTGGCGCCGAGCAGGCCGAGCGACCCCATCTCGGTCATGATGGCGCGGTCGAAGATCTCGTGGCGGTTGGCCTCGAGGATGCGCGGCATCAGCTTGTCCTGGCAGTAGGCCCGCGCGGCGTCGCGGACCATGCGCTCCTCCTCGCTGAGCTGCTCCTCCAGCAGCAGCGGGTCCTCCCACACGAAGCGCGCCTTGCTGTCGGCGGGGGTGGCGGCGGCGGCGGCGGCTGAGGCGGGGGAGGCCTTGGACATATTCTCGGTCCCTCGGAAGGTTCGGTCCTGGCGGAGATATAGCGCAGATCGCCCCTTGGCAAAATCGCTGTCTCCCGTGCGCTCCAAAGACGTTCATCCAGCCGTCATCAATTCGCCACAGTGGTCTGTTAAGGGTTTGTTTGCCATAGTGAGCTATACTGGACCCATGCCACAGACCCGCGAAATCATCTTCGAGTTCCATCGCGTCGGCGGATACGTGAAGGTTTCCGCCGTCGACACCCTGACCTCCGCCGAGGTCAGCATCGTCGGCCCGCCCTCGGCCGGCCAGGTCGAGCTGGAGCGCCTCGCCGCGCGCAAGCTGGAGTACGTGCTGACCAAGCGCGCCGCCGGCCAGCGCGGCGGCTTTCTCGTTTGAGCCCGTAAGCTTCGACCCCGTAAGCTTGGTCGGGCACGCTTCACGGCGCCCTTTCGACAGACTATGCCGCTCCCAGGCCGCCGCGAGACCTTGTGGCGCCTTTCCTTGCCTTTGCGACATATGGTAGGGTCCGCTGTTTTTCGGAGACAGGCGGACGTTCCCTTAAGTCATGGCAGTCAAGTCGATCGCAATCGCGGCCGATCACGCCGGTTTCGCCCTTAAGGCGAGCTTGGCGGAGGAGCTGAAATCCACCGGGTACGAGGTTATCGACCTCGGCACCAGGGATGGCACGACCTCGGTCGACTACCCCGACTTCGGCAAGGCGGTGGCCGAGGCGGTGACCTCCGGCAAGGCCGACGCCGGCGTGGTGGTCTGCGGCACCGGCATCGGCATTTCCATCGCGGTGAACCGCCATCCCGGCGCGCGCGCGGCGCTCTGCCACGACGTCACCTCGGCGCGCCTCAGCCGCGAGCACAACGACGCCAACGTGCTGGCGCTGGGCGCGCGCATGACCGGCGAGCAGGTCGCCAAGGACTGTCTCCACACTTTTCTGACCACCGACTTTGCCGGCGACCGTCATCTGCGCCGGGTGCAGAAACTGGGCTGACCGCCCCATCTCCGAGGAGTTGCAAGCGACAATGACCGCTGTGAAGGCCGCCAAGACGCTCCCCCTGCAGGACGGCTTTTTCTCCGCCCACCTTGGCGCGACGGATCCCGAGCTGGCCGACGCGATCCGCGGCGAGCTGCGCCGCCAGCAGGACCAGATCGAGCTCATCGCCTCGGAGAACGTGGTCTCCCTGGCGGTGCTCGAGGCGCAGGGCTCGGTGCTCACCAACAAATATGCCGAGGGCTACCCGCACCGGCGCTACTACGGCGGCTGCGAGTATGTCGACATCGTCGAAGAGCTCGCCATCGCGCGTGCCAAAAAGCTGTTCGACTGCGCGTTCGTGAACGTGCAGCCGCACTCCGGCGCGCAGGCCAACCAGTGCGTCGCGCTGGCCCTGCTGCAGCCCGGCGACACCATCCTCGGCATGGCGCTCTCCGCCGGCGGCCATCTCACCCACGGCGCCAAGCCGAACCTCTCCGGCAAGTGGTTCAACGCCGTGCAGTACGGCGTGCGCCGGGACGACGGGCGCATCGACTTCGACGAGGTCGAGAAGCTGGCGCTCGAGCACAAGCCGAAGCTCATCATCGCCGGCGGCTCGGCCTATCCGCGCTTCATCGACTTCGCGCGCTTCCGCGAGATCGCCGACAAGGTCGGCGCCTACTTCATGGTCGACATGGCGCACTTCGCCGGCCTGGTGGCCGCCGGTGTGCACCCGAGCCCGCTGCCGCACGCCCATGTCGTTACCACCACCACGCACAAGACGCTGCGCGCCGGGCGCGGCGGCATGGTGCTGTCGAACGACGTCGATCTCGGCAAGAAGATCAACTCGGCGGCCTTCCCGGGCCTGCAGGGCGGCCCGCTGATGCATGCCATCGCCTCCAAGGCGGCCGCCTTCGGCGAGGCCCTGACGCCGGAGTTCAGGCACTACTCGCAGGCCGTCGTCGACAACGCCAAGACGCTGGCCCAGGCCATGGTCGACGAGGGGTTCGACATCGTCACCGGCGGCACCGACAACCACCTCATGCTGGTCGATCTGCGGCCGAAGAAGCTGACCGGCGACGTCGCCGAGAAGAGCCTCGACCGCGCCGGCATCACCTGCAACAAGAACGGCATCCCCTTCGATCCGGAGAAGCCGACGGTGACCTCCGGCATCCGCCTCGGCACGCCGGCGGCCACCACGCGCGGCTTCGGCGGCGCCGAGTTCAAGCAGGTGGGCGCCTTCATCGGCCGCGTGCTGGGCGGCCTCGCCAGCCATGCAGAGGGGAACGGGCCGGAGGGCAACGGGGCGCTCGAGCAGGAAGTGCGCGAGGAGGTGAAAGCCTTGTGCCGCCGCTTCCCGATCTACCCGGACATGGCGATCTAGACTTAATGTTGGAAGTTGCGCGGCGACCGCGGCTGGGGCTGCCGTCGCGCCGGAAGGAGAGGGGGGCTCATGCGCTGTCCGTTTTGCGGTAACGAGGACACGCAGGTTAAGGATTCGCGGCCGACGGAGGACAACTCCGCCATCCGCCGGCGCCGTCAGTGCCCGAACTGCGGCGCGCGCTTCACCACCTTCGAGCGGGTGCAGCTCCGCGAGCTGACCGTCGTGAAGTCGACCGGCAAGCGCGAGCCCTTCGACCGCGACAAGCTGCTGCGCTCCATGTCGCTGGCGCTGCAGAAGCGTCAGATCGACCCGGAGCGCATCGAGCGGGTGGTGAACGGCATCGTCCGCCGTCTGGAATCGTCGGGCGAGTCTGAGATTCCCACCAAGCTGATCGGCGAGCTGGTGATGGACGCCCTGGCGACGCTCGACCAGGTGGCCTACGTGCGTTTCGCCTCGGTCTACCGCAATTTCCGGGAGGCGCGCGATTTCGAAGAGTTCATCGGCAAGCTCGGTGACGGGGACGACTGACGTCCCTGGTCGCGCCCCGGGTCACGAGGGCGACCTCCAGTTCATGCGCGCCGCCCTGTCGCTGGCCACGCGCGGGCTGGGGCGGGTCGCGCCCAATCCGGCCGTCGGCTGCCTGATCGTGAAGGATGGCCGCGTCGTCGGCCGCGGCTGGACCCAGCCGGGCGGACGCCCCCATGCCGAGACCGAGGCGCTGCGCCACGC
>DATCXZ010000013.1:0-4312 GCA_036570545.1 Kiloniellaceae bacterium | reverse complement strand
CGCCGGCCGAATGCTCGCGGCTCCAGGGGTTGCGCGTGGCGCCGTGCCGCGCGGTCTCGGTCGAGACGTTGAGGCCGAACTCGGAGGTCGCCGACTTGCCGACCGCCACCAGCCCGGCCGCCCGCCAGCGCGCCGTCCCCGGATCGTCGAAGGGCGCGCGGTAATCGGCCAGCCAGCGGCTGCCGTTGCCGCAGGGCTGGCCGCGGCGGAAGCTGTAGAGGTCTTTGAGAAGAAAGGGCAGCCCGGCGAAGGGACCGTCGGGGATGCCATTCGCCAACTCGGCGCGCGCCTCGTCGGTGCAGCGGTGCACCACCGCGTTCACCGCGGGGTTGCGCGCCTCGATGCGGGCGATGGTGGCTTTCAGGATCTCCAGGGGGGTCACCTCGCCCCGGCGGATCAGCGCCGCCAGGGCGAGGGCATCGTGGTCGTCGAGCAGGGCGTCGATCGACAAGGGCTGCTCAGTCGGCCTCCGTTCACTCAGTGAGCGCTTCGCAGGCCTTGCGGATGCGCGTGCACGCTTCCTGCAGCGCCTCGGTCGAGGTCGCGTAGGACACCCGGAAGTGCGGCGACAGGCCGAAGGCCTCGCCCTGCACCGCGGCGACACCGACCGACTCCAGCAGGTAGGTGACGAAGTCCTCGTCGGTGCCGATCACCTTGCCGTCGGGTGTCTTCTTGCCGATGCAGCCGGCGCAGGAGGGATAGACATAGAAGGCGCCCTCCGGCTTGTGGCAGTGGATGCCCGGGCAGGCGTTCAGCATCTCGACCACCATGTCGCGGCGCTTCCGGAACGCCTCGGCGCGCTCCGGGATGAAGGCCTGGGTGCCGTTCAGCGCCTCGACCGCCGCCGCCTGGCTGACCGACGAGGGGTTGGAGGTCGACTGCGACTGCACCTTGGCCATCGCCTTGATGAGCGCCTGCGGGCCGGCGGCGTAGCCGATGCGCCAGCCGGTCATCGCGTAGGCCTTGGAGACGCCGTTCACCGTCAGGGTGCGGTCTTTCAGGCGCGGCTCGACCTGGGCCGGCGTCACGAACTCGAAGCCGTCGTAGGTCAGATGCTCGTACATGTCGTCGGTCATCACCCAGACCTGGGGATGGCGCACCAGCACGTCGGTCAGCGCCTTCATCTCCTCTCGGCTGTAGGCCGCGCCGGTCGGGTTCGACGGGCTGTTGAGGATCAGCCAGCGGGTCTTCGGCGTGATCGCCTGCTCGAGCGCCTCCGGCGTCAGCTTGAAATTGTGATTGGCGCCGCAGGGCACGAAGACCGGCTCGCCCTCGGCCAGCAGCACCATGTCGGGGTAGGACACCCAGTAGGGCGCCGGGATGACGACCTCGTCGCCGGGGTTCAGCGTCGCCTGGAAGGCGTTGTAGAGCACCTGCTTGCCGCCGGTGCCGACGGTCACCTCGGCCGGCGTGTAGTCGAGGCCGTTCTCGCGCTTGAACTTGGCGCAGATCGCCTTCTTCAGCTCCGGCGTGCCGTCAACCGCGGTGTACTTGGTCTGGCCGTCGCGGATCGCCTTGATGGCGGCTTCCTTGATGTTGTCCGGAGTATCGAAGTCAGGCTCGCCGGCGCCGAGGCCGATGACGTCGCGCCCGGCTGCTTTCAGCTCGGCGGCCTTGGTGGTCACGGCAATGGTGGGCGAGGGCTTGATGCGCGACAGACGTTCCGCGATCCCGGACATCGATAAGGGCTCCTGAATTGGCTCCGACAGGGGACCGCCCCCGGATTGGGGGCGGATCAGCGGCAACTTAGAGCCTTGGGCAGACAATTGAAACTGGCAAGCGCGCAGGGCGGTTCTGCGCCGGCACCCGTTCTTCCCTCGGTCGGCTGCCGCCCCAAAAGCTTCCCAAAGCATCACGGAATCGCCGCAATCCCGGACCGTTGCCGCCATTCTCGGCGCGCCTGATGAACCCTGCGGAACCCGCGGGACCACCGCGCGGCGGCCGCAGCGACAGGACGACAGGAAGGCAACCCCGGGGGATGACCATGCGATATCGGCATCAGGCGCAGCAACTCCACAGCGTTATCCCGCCCGCGCTCGGCCGGGCGATGCTTCACAACGTCCTGGCGATCGCCGGCGCCCTGGTGCTGGCGGTGGTGGCACTGCTGGCAGGCCTGGCCGCCGGCACCCTGCCGGCGCACGCCCAGGCGCAGGCCCCCGGCGCGAGTGACGGCGACCGGCCCATCGGCCTGTACTTCCGCAGCGGCGAGCCCGGCAACGGCCTGGAAGCGCCTGTCTTCGAGGCTCCCGTGCTCAAGACCGAGGTCGACATCGCGGTGAGCGGGATGGTCGCCCGCGCCACCGTGCGCCAGGTGTTCCACAACCCGAGCGACCGCTGGCTGGAGGGCATCTACGTCTTCCCGCTGCCCGAGCGCTCCGCCGTCGACCGCCTCACCCTGCGCATCGGCGAGCGCGTGGTCGAAGGCCGGATCATGGAGAAAGCGGAGGCCGAGCGCGCCTACCGCGCGGCCGCCGACAACGGCCAGCGCGCCGGCCTGGTAAGCGGCGAGCGGCCGAACGTCTTCGTGACCTCGGTCGCCAACATCGGCCCCGGCGAGGACATCGCCGTGGAGATCGGCTTCCAGGACAGCGTCGCCTACGAGAACGGAGTCTTCACCCTGCGGTTTCCCATGGTGGTGGCGCCGCGCTACACCCCCGCCCCCTCGCTCGATGTGGCCGAGGCGCCGGCACCGCAGCCGGGCGCCGACACGGTCGCGGCGACGACGCCCGAGTCCCAGCCACGCGATCTTTTCGGCCCGGTGCGCACCCCCGAAACCCTTGGTGGCGAGAAGCACAACCTGCTGACGCTGACGGTCGAGCTCGACGCCGGCCTGCCGCTGGCCTCGCTGCGCAGCCTCTACCACCCGGTCACCATCGAAACGCGCGCCGACCGCCGCCAGACCATCACCCTGAGAGAGGGAGAGGTGCCGGCCGACCGCGACTTCGTGCTGGCGTGGGCGCCGGAAGCCAGCGCCGCGCCGCAGGCGGCGCTTTTCGCCGAGCAGGTCGGCAGCGACGCTCACCTGCTGGTCATGATGGTGCCGCCATCGGCATCGGTGCCGGCATCCGACGCCCGACCGCTACCGCGCGAGCTGGTCTTCATCATCGACACCTCGGGCTCGATGCACGGCGACTCCCTGGACCAGGCCAAGGCGGCGGTGATTGCCGCTCTGAAGCGCCTGAAGGCCGAGGATCGCTTCAATGTCATCCAGTTCAACAGCGTGACCCATGCGCTCTTCCCCCGGCCGGTGGCGGCCGATGCCCGCAACGTCGCCGCGGCCTGGCACTACGTGAGCGCGCTGCAGGCCGAGGGCGGCACCGAGATGCGCCCGGCGCTGGAGCGCGCCCTCGCCGGCGCGCCCGCTGACGGCGTCCTGCAGCAGGTCGTGTTCCTCACCGACGGCGCCGTCGGCAACGAGGAGCAGCTCTTCGGCATCGTGGCGGAACGCCTCGGCGCGCAGCGCCTGTTCACCGTCGGCATCGGCTCGGCGCCCAACAGCTATTTCATGCGCAAGGCGGCCGAGGTCGGCCGCGGCAGCTTCACCCACATCGGCGACCTCCGCGAGGTGAAGCCGCGCATGGACGCGCTCTTCGCCAAGCTGGAGCAGCCAGCACTGACCGATATCCGCGTCGGCTGGCCGCTCGCCGCCGGCAAGCGCATCGATGTCTATCCGACGCCGCTGCCCGACCTCTACGCCGGCGAGCCGGTTACCTTCGCGGCGCGGCTGGAAGGCGTCGACCTCGACGCGCTCCACGGCGAGCTGCTGGTTACCGGCACGGCCTCCGGCACCCCCTGGCAGCAGCGCCTCGCCCTCGGCGACCTGACCGCTGCACCAGGCGTCGCCTCGGTCTGGGCACGCGCCAAGCTGACGCAGATCGAGGACGGGCTCTATCGCAGTGGTGCCGACGCCGATCGCGCGGCGATCCGCGCCCAGGCCCTGGCGCTGGCGCTCGAGCACCGGATGGTGACCCGCTACACCTCGCTGGTCGCCATCGACGAAGCGGTGGCGCGGCCGGACGGCGAGCCCCTGCACAACGAGGAGGTCGCCCGCGACCTGCCGGCCGGCTGGGATGCTGAGAAGGTGTTCGGCGAGCGGCCCTCGCACGGTTCAACCCAGCGCAGCTCTGTGATGCACGGCCCGGCCGCTGCGCAGCAAGAGGTCTGGGAACCTGTGGAGATGCGCGCACGCCAATTGCCGGCGCCGCTGCTCCAGCAGGCCGCCGCCGGCGGCCAGGCGGTAACCCTGCCGCAGACCGCGACGCCGGCCGAGCGCAGGGCGATCCTCGGCGGCCTCTGCCTGCTGATGGCGGCG
>DATCXZ010000012.1:0-2926 GCA_036570545.1 Kiloniellaceae bacterium | reverse complement strand
CCCTGCCCGGCGGCCTGCGCATCGGCGGCTTCGGTGGGATCGAGGCCCTGGCCGACTACCTGAGGCGCGAGCGCATCGACCTGCTGGTCGACGCCACCCACCCCTTCGCCGCGCGCATCACCGACAACGCGGAGGCGGCCTGCCGGCTGAGCGGCACGCCGCGGCTGCTGGTCGAGCGGCCGCCGTGGCAGGCTGTGGCGGGGGACGACTGGATCCTTGTGCCCGACGCCGAGGCGGCGGCCGACGCGCTGCCCGGCCTCGCCGAGCGCGTCTTTCTCTCGGTCGGCCGGCAGGAGGTCGAAGCCTTTTCCGCCCTGCCGCGCCTCTGGTTCCTGGTGCGCATGATCGACGCGCCGCGCGGCGCCCTGCCGCTGCACCGCTACGATGTCGTGCTCGGCCGCGGGCCCTTCGAGGAGAGCGGCGAGCGCGCGCTCTTCCTGCTGCATGGCATCCAGGCGGTAGTCACCAAGAACTCCGGCGGCGAGGCGACCTACGCCAAGATCGCGGTGGCGCGGTCGCTCGACCTGCCGGTGGTGATGATCGAGCGGCCGACACACTGCGCCGGAGAAACCGCCCCCTCGGTCGCGGAAGCCCTGGCGTGGATCGAAGCGCGACTGTGATCAGCCGACCGCTTCGACGTCGAGGAACTTCACGCCCTGCGGCGTCTCCACCTCCACGCCGTCGCCGCTGCGCTTGCCCATGAGGGCGCGCGCCACCGGCGAGCCGATGGAGATCTCGCCGCGCGCCAGGTCCGCCTCGTCATAGCCGACGATGCGGACCCGGTGGCTGCAGTCGTCCTCGTCCAGGTAGGTGACGACCGAGCCGAAGCGGACGCGGCCGTTCACCGTCTGGCTTTCCGGGCGCACCACCGTGGCATTCTTCAGTCGGCGCGCCAGCCAGTTGCAGCGCCGGTCGATCTGGCGCAGGCGCTGCTTGTTGTAGATGTAGTCGCCGTTCTCGCTGCGGTCGCCGTTACCGGCGGCCCAGGCGACAACGGCGCAGACCTCGTGGCGCTCCTCCTGCAGCCGCCGCAACTCCTCCTGAAAGCGCGCGAGACCCTCGGGCGTGATCAGGCTGCGGAGATCGTCGGCCATGGCACCGCTGGCAGCCTCTAGTCCCCGCCCGCGGTGGCCTCGATCTGCGAAGTGCAGTGCGGGCAGCGGGTTGCCTTGATCGGGATCGATGTGACGCAGTAAGGGCAGGGCTTCTCGCTTGGCGGCGCCGCCTCCTCCTTGCGCTTCAGGTTGTTGATCGCCTTTATGACCAGGAAGATGGCAAAGGCGATGATCAGGAAGTCGATCACCGTGTTGATGAAGAGGCCGACGTTCCAGGTGGCCGCGCCGGCTGCCTTGGCCTCCTCCAGGGAGGCATACTCGCCGCCGCTGAGAGTCACGAAGATATTGGAGAAATCGACGCCGCCGAGCAGCAGGCCGATCGGTGGCATCAGAATGTCGGCGACGAAGGAGCTGACGATCTTGCCGAAGGCGGCACCGATGATAATGCCGATAGCCATGTCGAGGACGCTGCCCCGCATGGCGAATTCCTTGAACTCTTTCAACATGGCGAATTCCCCTCAAGCGCTTGTGCAACAACCCCCGGCGCTGCGGCCGCGCTGCAGCAACACCTTGCGAGACTAAATCCACGGCACCGTAACCGGAAGCGAAATAAACTGCGCCTTTGGGGCGCCAGGCGCTGCGCTTCGGGGGGCGTCAGGCGCTGCGCTTCGGCCGCAGCACGTGGACATGGGAGGGGTCGTAGAGGCGGCTGTCGCGGAAATCAGCCTCACCGAGCACGCGGCCGACCAGGATCAAGGCCGTGCGGGTGAGCTTGGCGGCACGCACCTTCTCGCGGATGTCGGCGAGCGTGCCGCGGATGATGAGCTGGTCGGGCCAGGAGGCGCGGTAGACCACGGCGACCGGGCAATCGGCCCCGTAATGCGGGGTCAGCGCCGCCTCGACGTACTTCAGGTTGCGGATGGAAAGGTGGATGGCGAGCGTCGCGCCGGACCTGCCGAGGGTCGCCAGGTCCTCGCCTTCCGGCATGGCCGAGGCCTTCATGGCGGTGCGCGTGAGGATCACGGTCTGGCTCACCTCGGGCAGCGTCAGCTCGCAGTCCAGCGCCGCTGCGGCCGCCGCATAGGCCGGCACGCCGGGAACGATCTCGAAAGCGATGTCGAGCGCGCGCAGGCGGCGGATCTGCTCGGCGATGGCGCCGTAGAGCGAAGGGTCGCCGGAATGGACCCGCGCCACGTCGTGACCCGCCGCGTGCGCCGCCTCGATCTCCGCGACGATCGCATCGAGGGTCAGGGGCGCGGTGTCGATCACCCGCGCGCCCGCCGGCGCGACGGCGACCACCTCGGCCGGCACCAGGGAGCCGGCGTAGAGCACGACCGGACAGCGCGCGATGAGGTCGCGCCCGCGCAGAGTGATGAGGTCGGGGGCGCCGGGGCCGGCACCGATGAAGTAGACCGTCATGCCGCGTCTCCTGAGATCTTTGGCGAGTTCTTCTGCGCCTTGCCGGCATAACCGCGGGGCGTGTAGACCCACTCTCCGCCCGCGGGCCGCGCGACACGCCGGGTCTCGCTGGAGCCGACGAGCACCACCGTCAGCATGTCCACCTTGTCGGACGTCAGCTCGGCAAGAGCGAGCGTCGTCACGCACTCGCCGGGGCGGCCGAGGTTGCGCGCCAGCACCACCGGCGTGTCGTCCGGGCGATGCCGGCGCAGGATCGCCACCGCTTCGGCAAGCTGGCGCGTGCGGCGCTTCGACACCGGATTGTAAAAGGCGATGACGAAGTCGCCTTCCGCCGCGGCGCGAATGCGCCGCTCGATCGCCGCCCAGGGCGTCAGCAGATCTGAGAGCGAGATGGTGCAGAAGTCGTGGCCGAGCGGGGCGCCGGCGCGCGCCGCCGCGGCCTGCAGCGCCGA
>DATCXZ010000011.1:0-3663 GCA_036570545.1 Kiloniellaceae bacterium | reverse complement strand
CGGCGCAGCCGCTGCGGCGCCACCGCCTGGTCGGCGACGGCGATCGGCACGTCGATGTGCACCGGCCCGGCGCGGCTTTCGGTGGCGATCGCGACCGCCTTGTCGGCGATCACGTCGGCCCCCTCGGCAGTGAGGCGGAAGCTCGCCTTGGCGATCGGCCGCAGGACCTGCTGATGATCGAGGACCTGGTGGGTGTAGGTGAGCGCCTCGGTCTCGTCGACGCAGCCGGTCAGCACGATCAGCGGCACCCGGTCCTGCTCGGCATTGGCGATGACGTTCACCGCGTTCACCACCCCCGGCCCGACCGTCGCCACCAGGATGCCCGGCGCCCCGGTGCACTGCCACACGCCCTCGGCCATGAAGCCGGCCGCCGTCTCGTGCTTCGCCAGCACGAAGCGGATGCCGGCCGCCTCCAGCGCGTCCACCAGGGTCAGCACCTCGCCCCCCGGCATGCCGAAGGCAAAGCGGCAGCCCGCCTCGTGAAGACGCCGCGCCACCAGGTCGGCGGCGCGGAGCTTGTGGGATGTCATTGACGGAGCCTCGCGCATCGGTTTTCGGCCCCATACCTATCTAGAGTGGGCGACGCCCGCCAGCCCGCCGTGATCGCACACATTGCGCCACCCCCCTCGACTGTCACCCTCGGGCGTGACCCGAGGGCCCAGGGCAGGTGACGGAACGGTCGCCCTGGATGCTCGGCTCGGTGGCCGAGCATGACGACCGAGGAGAGGGCGACGTCGGTGCCTCCCTGTCGGCGCACGCGCATGGCAGTGGAAAGGCAGCAGGCGAGAACAAACCGGCACCATTGCCCTTCACCCGTCCCGGCCGGCGGTCTATCCTCCCCTCGTGCGCCAGCCTGCCCTTCTGCCCGCATCGGAGCTTTCCGCCCTGCCGCCGCGCTTTGCGGCCTGGTTCCGGGCGCGCGGCTGGGCGCCGCATCGGCACCAGCTCGCGATGCTGGAGGCGGCGGAGGCGGGGGCCTCGGCGCTGCTCATCGCGCCGACCGGCGGCGGCAAGACGCTGGCCGGGTTCCTGCCGTCGCTGGTGGACCTGGCCGAGCGCGACCATGCGGGCCTGCACACCCTCTATATCTCGCCCTTGAAAGCCCTGGCGGTGGACATCCACCGCAACCTCACCCAGCCGATCGAGGAGATGGGCCTCGCCATCGCCTGCGAGACGCGCACCGGCGACACGCCGCAGTCGAAGCGCCAGCGCCAGCGCCGCAGGCCGCCCGGCATCCTCATGACCACGCCGGAGTCCCTCGCCCTGCTGCTGAGCTACTACGACGCGCCGCAGGTGTTCGGGAACCTGAAGTGCGTGGCGATCGACGAGCTGCACGCCTTCGCCGGCACCAAGCGCGGCGACCTGCTGGCCCTCGGCCTGGCGCGCCTGCAGAGCCTCAGTCCGACCTGCCGCCGGGTCGGCCTCTCGGCCACGGTGCACGACCCCGACTGGCTGGCGGCCTGGCTGTCGCCCACAACCGAGGCCTCCGGCGTGCGCCGCGTCGTCGGGCGCGACGGCGCCGAGGCGGAGGTCGAGATCCTGACCACCCGGGAGGAGCTGCCCTGGGCCGGCCACATGGCCGTCCATGCCCTCGCCGAGGTCTACCAGCGCATCCGCCGCGCCGGCACCACCCTGGTCTTCGTGAACACCCGCGCCCAGGCGGAGATCGCGTTCCAGGCGCTGTGGCACCTGAACGACGACGCCCTGCCGATCGCGCTCCACCACGGCAGCCTCGCCGTCGGGCAGCGCCGCAAGGTCGAGGCCGCCATGGCGGCGGGCAGGCTGCGCGCCGTAGTCGCCACCTCCTCGCTCGACCTCGGCATCGACTGGGCCGCCGTCGACCTGGTGGTGCAGATCGGCGCGCCCAAGGGCTCGGCCCGCCTGCTGCAGCGCATCGGTCGCGCCAACCACCGCCTCGACCAGCCGAGCCGCGCGCTGCTGGTGCCGGCCAACCGCTTCGAGGTGCTGGAGTGCCGCGCCGCCCTGGAAGCGGTGAAGGCGAAGTCGCTGGATGGCGATCCGCCGCGCCCCGGCGGACTTGATGTGCTGTCTCAACACATCCTCGGAACCGCCTGCGCGGGGCCGTTCAAAGCCGATGAGCTCTACCGGGAAATCACCTCAGCCTTTCCCTATAAGCACCTGATCCGAAAGGATTTCGACCGCACGCTGGGCTTCGTCGCCACCGGCGGCTACGCGCTGAAGAGCTATGAGCGCTATCGCCGTCTTGTCCTTGATAAGGAAGGCTTTTATCGCGTCGCGCACCTCCAGCATGTGAAGCGCTATCGCCTCAATGTCGGCACCATCGTGGAGGCGCCGGTGTTGAAGGTGCGTCTGAGGAACGGCCGCCTTCTGGGCGAAGTGGAACAGTATTTCGTCAATGGCCTGCTGCCGGGCGACAGCTTCATCTTCGCCGGCCAGCTCCTCGCCTTCGAGGGGCTGCGGGAGAACGACGTGGTGGTGAGCCGCGCCGCTGGCGGCGACCCGAAGGTGCCCGCCTACGCCGGCGGGCGCCTGCCGCTCTCCGCCCATCTGGCCGAGCGGGTGCGCGACATCCTGGAGCACCCGGAAGCCGGCCACGACCTGCCGCCGGCGGTCGGCGAGTGGCTGCGCCTCCAGCGCTGGCGCTCCCAGCTTCCGCCCGCCGACGGCCTGCTGGTCGAGAGCTTCCCGCGCGGCGAGAAGGAATTTCTGGTCGCCTACTGCTTCGAGGGCCGCAACGCCCACCAGACTCTCGGCATGCTGCTGACCCGCCGCATGGAGCGCGCGGGGCTCTCGCCGCTCGGCTTCGTCGCCACCGACTACGTCATCGCGGTGTGGAGCGTGAAGTCGCCCACGGACATGGACGCCCTCTTCGACGAGGACATGCTGGGCGACGACCTGGAGGAGTGGATGGCGGAGTCCTCCATGCTGCGGCGAACCTTCCGCAACGTGGCGGTGATCGCCGGCCTCATCGAGGCGCGCACCGCCGGGCAGGAGAAGTCCGGCCGCCAGGTGACCTTCAACGCCGACCTCATCTACGACGTGCTGCGCCGCCACGAGCCCGACCATATCCTGCTGCAGGCGACCCGCGCCGATGCGGCGGGCGGCCTCACCGACATCGGCCGGCTCGCCGAGATGCTGCGGCGAGTGAAGGGGCGCATCCGCCACCGCCGCCTCGACCGCATCTCTCCCCTTGCGGTGCCCGTCTTGTTGGAGATCGGCAAGGAGCAGGTCACCGGCAGCGGCCTCGACGAACTGCTCGACGAGGGCGCCCAGGCGCTCATCGAGGAGGCCACGGCGGGCATGGCGGCCGGCCACGGACAGGCGGAGCTGCCCCTGTGAGTGAGCTGCTCCACAAGAGCGGCCGGCTGATCGTGAACGGCGTCGCGCTGCAGGCCGACGTCTCGGGTGCGCTTGTCTGGCCCGAGCGCCGCCTCGCGGCGGTGGCCGACCTGCACTTCGAGAAGGCGACCGCCTTCGCCGCCCGCGGCCAGCTCCTGCCGCCCTACGACACCACGGCGACCCTCGACAAGCTGGAGGACGTCATCGCCCGCCACGGCATCGAGCGGGTCATCTGCCTCGGCGACTCCTTCCACGACGGCGCGGCCGCGGCGCGCCTCGACCCGGCCCAGGCGGCGCGGCTGAAGGAGCTGCTGGCGCGCCTCGACTGGACCTGGATCGCCG
>DATCXZ010000010.1:0-15719 GCA_036570545.1 Kiloniellaceae bacterium | reverse complement strand
GCGACGCCGAGCGCGCCGAGACGCTGATGCGCGGGCACATTCGGCGCGCGCGAGAGATCCGCCTCGCCATGGTGCTGGAGGCGGGGCTGGCGGTGTGAGGCAAAATCCCTCGTAGTCAGCCGCTGACGACGACGCGGGCCTGGAAGGCAGGACGGGCGGAGCAGCGGCGGTACCAGGCATCGACCGCCGGCCACTCGGCGAGATTGCGGCCAAGGAAGACCCAGCGGCTGAGCGAGATGGCCGGCGGGATGTCGCCGATGCCAAAGCTACCGCCCCCCTGTCCCCCGGTGACATAGTCACGGCCGCCCAGCAGGCCTTCGAGGATGGCGATCGCCCGCCCAGCCTGGTCGAGCGCCTGTTGCACCGCGTCCGCCGCGCGCGGCACGCCCTCGCGCTCGACCGCGCGATAGGCGACGGCAATCGGCGGCCAGAGCGTGGTGATGTTCCAGTCCATCACCATATCGCTGCGCGCCGCATCGGCCGGGTTGCCCGGGAACAGCGCGGCGCCCGGGTTCTGGCGCGCGTAGTGGCGCAGGATGGCCTGGGACTCCCACAGCACCAGGTCGCCGTCGATCACCGTCGGCACCAGGCCGTTGGGGTTCAGCGCGAGGTAGTCGGGATCGTCGAGCCCACCGAACTTGCCGCCGCGGTCGACACGCTCGAACGGCAGGCCGATCTCGTCGAACAGCCAGAGCACCTTCTGCACGTTGGAGGAGTTGGCCCGGCCGTGGATCACGATCATCGCTGCTCTCCCGTCGCTATTGCCGCCAGGCGAGCTGATCCAGCAGCACCCCGGCATCATCCAGGCTATCGCAGGACCAGATTGACTGCAGCACCGCATCAACCCGCGACACGTCCAGCAGCCCAGCCGCGCAGTCGCGGAACTTGCCCTCGACCTCGGCGTCAGAGAGCGGATTGTGCGGGCTGCCGCGATAGTTCTCGTCGGCCCAACGCTCCAGCGTGCGGCCGTCCTTCGTCTCCACCACGACCTTCGAGCGGATGCGCTCCCAGCCCAAGTCCTCGATTTCCTGATCGAAGGCGGTGTCGACTCTCTGCTGCATGGCCTGGCACTCCGGCGATGCGACGAAGGCATCGGTGAACTCCGCCTTGCCGCAGCGCCCGCGCAGGACGATGGCCGACAGCAGGAAGGCGAAGGAGAACTTGCCCTCCAGCTCGGTCCTGGCGATGCGGTAGCGGATCGGCCCCAGCACATTGCGCCCGGCCCGCAGGGTGACGCGCTCGATATCTTCGGCGCCGATACCCGTCTCGCGCAGCAGGAACAGCAGGGCGTCCATGCTCGGGTGGGTCAGCACACCGGAGGGGTATGGTTTGATCGAGATGCCGGGCGACAGCATGGTGAAAGGCTTGCCGAAGCGTTGGCGCACCAGGGCCGGCTCGCCGCCCGGGCCGGCAACGGCCAGATAGCCCCACTTGCCGTCGAGCGCCTCCTCGTTGGCGGTGAAGCCGCCCCGCACCAGCAGCGCCGCGGTGATACCGTTCTCCGCCGCGCGGCCGACGTGGAGCGGCTTGGTCATGGTGCCAAAGCCGGCGCGGATGCCGGCCGCCATGGAAGCGGCGACCCCCACCGCCCGGGCAATGCCGCCGGCGTCGAGCCCCAGCAGCTTGGCGGCGGTGACCGCCGCCGCGAAGGTGCCGATGGTGCCGGAGGTGTGGAAGCCGCGCATATAGTGGTCGGGGTTGATCGCCTCGGCGATCTTGCAGGCCACCTCGAAGCCGGCGTTGAAGGCGGTGAGGAAGCGCTTGCCATCGACTGCCCGGCCTTCCTCCACGGCCACGAGGTCCGAGACGGCGAGCGCGGCGGCCAGGGGCGGCACGGTCGGATGCATGAGCAGACCGTAGGGCCGGCCCGGACCCTCGGCGAGTTGGGTGTCGTCCCAATCCATGGCGTGGCCGGCGGTGCCGGCCCAGAGCGCGGCTCGCGTGGCCGGCAGGCGGCGCCCCGCCTGGCCCAGCAGACGGCCCTGTCCGGCGCCGGCTTCGGCCGCGAGAAAGGCTTCGAGCGACGCCATGCCAGGCTGCTCGCTGCCGGCCAGCATGACGCCGAGGCCGTCGATGAGACAGCGCTTGGAGAGCTGCAGCAGTTCGCTGCCCAAGTCATCGAAGGTGAGCGCCGCGGCGAACTGCGCCGCCGCTGCGGTGAGGCCGGAGAGATCCTCGCCGGGCGCCGTCGCGTGGACATCCTCAAGACCGCTTCTCGGGCCAGCGGTTGCCGCCGTCACCATGCGCGACTCCTCTTTCCTACTGCTTTCCTATTGCGCGCAACCCGCTGCTGCCCGCGAAGGCAGGCCGCAGGCCGTCGGTTGCTTGCATTGTGATCTTAGGGCGATCTTAGTCTTGGCGGTCAGGCGCGCTGGGGCGTCGTCGCCTCGATAGCAGCCAGCAGACGCGCCTTGGCCCGCTCGACGTGGCGCCAGTGCGTCGCATGGGCACGCTCCACGTCGCCGGAGGCGAGTGCGTCGACCATCTCGCGGTGCTCGCGGTTCGATACCGCGAGGCCGCCGCCCTGCACCAGGCTCTTGGCACGGAACAGATGCATCTTCTTCACGAAGCGCAGGTACTCCGCGAGCAGCATCTTGTTGCCGGTCGACTCCACGATAGTGCGATGGAATTCCAGGTTCAGCGGATAATAGGTCTCGAAGTCGGACTGTGCCGCCGCCGCTTCCATGACGTCGAGCTGGCGGTTCAACTTGGCCAGCAGCTCGTCGTTCATCTTCTGCGCCAGCAGCCGGCCGGCGAGGCCGAAGAGTGCGGCGCGCACGTCGTAGACCTCCAGCGCCTCCTCGACGCTCAACTGCCGCACGAAGACCCCGCGGTTGCGGATCACCTCGACGAAGCCCTTGGCCTCCAGGCTGCGCGTCGCCTCGCGCAGCGGCCCGCGGCTGGTGCCGAAGCGCGCCGCCAACTGGATCTCGTTCAAGCGTTCGCCCGGCGCCAGCTCGCCCTCCACAATGAGACGCTCGATCTGCTTCTCGAGGGCGTTGGTCAGCGACACAGTCTTTACGACAGTCAGGTCGTCGAGCGGCTGCGTCAGGTTGTCTTCCATCGGGTTCACGCGCGGATATGTTGAAGACTGTAGACAATCTATCAGCCCGCTGTGCTTAGGCAAAGCAATAGTGGGGGCGCAAAAGCGCCTCCGGGCGCCCCCAAGAGGCTCTCAAGCGGCAGAAATCCGCCACTTTTTGCCGCCCCCCCGCGATCACGCACCCAGCGCCGCGAGGACGGCGCGGGTGACGTCGGCACTGCCCGCCTGACCGCCGAGATCGGGAGTGCGCGGCCCGCCCTCGGTCACCTTCTCGATCGCCGCCATCAGACGGGCGGCGGCCGGTCCCTCGCCCAGATGCTCCAGCATCATGGCGCCGGTCCAGAACGCGCCGAGCGGGTTGGCGATGCCCTTGCCGACGATGTCGAAGGCGGAGCCGTGGATCGGCTCGAACATCGAAGGCGTGTCGCCTGCCGGATTGATGTTGGCTGTGGCGCCGTTGCCGAGGCTGCCGGTCAGCGCCGAGGCAAGGTCGGAGAGGATGTCCGCGTGCAGGTTGGTCGCCACCACGGTGTCGATCGCCTCCGGCTTCGTCACCATGAGGGCGGCCATGGCGTCGACCAGCTTGAAGTCGACGTTCAGCGCGGGAAAGTCGGCCAGCACGTCGCGGCAAACCGCGTCCCAGAACACCATGCCGTGGCGCTGGGCGTTCGACTTGGTGACCACGGTAAGGCGCTTGCGCGGCCGGCTCATCGCCAGCTCGCAGGCGAAGCGGCAGATGCGCTCGACGCCCTTGCGGGTGAACACGGCAACATCGATGCCGGTCTCCAGCGGCAGGCCCAAGTGCGCGCGCCCGCCGACGCCGGCGTACTCGCCCTCCGAGTTCTCGCGCACGATGACCCAGTCGATCTCGCGGCCGAGCTCCGGCCTCAGCGGTCCCGTCATGCCGGGCAAGAGGCGCGTAGGGCGCAGGTTGGCGTACTGGTCGAGGCCCTGGCAGATCGCCAGCCGCAGCTCCCAGAGGGTGATGTGATCGGGAATCTTGGGATCGCCGACGGCGCCGAAGTAGATGGCATCGAAGCCGCGCAGCGTGGCGACGCCGTCCTCGGGCATCATGCGCCCGCTGCGACGATAGCGGTCGGAGCCCCAGTCGAAGTTCTGCGTCTCGAGGGCGAAGCCGCCATCGAGGCCGGCAACGACATCCAGCACCTCGAGGCCCGCGGCGATGACCTCGGGGCCGATACCGTCGCCTGGGACAGCGGCGATCCTATGCTTGCGCATGCGGTTTCTTTCCTGTCTCGGCTCCGAGCGCGCTCAGGATGCCTTGGGTCATGCCTTCGAGGTCGGCCGTGCCGGCGATGTCGCGCGTCCGTGTCGCTGGGCTTGCCAGCGCCCGATCCATCGCCTCCCGCATCGCGGCGGCCGCCTCGACGGCAGGGAATACACCATGGGCGCGGCCGAGCCAATCGAGCAGCATGCGGGTCGACTCGATCATCGCGTAGGGATTGGCGATGCCCTTGCCGGCGATATCCGGCGCCGAGCCGTGCGTCGCCTGCGCCATGGCCAGCGAGCCGCGGCCGATGCAGAGGCCGGGCGCCATGCCGAGCCCGCCGACGAGGCCGGCCGCCTCGTCGGTCAGAATGTCGCCGAACATGTTGGTGGTGACCACGGTATCGAAGGCTTGCGGCTCGCGCACCAGACGCATCGCAAAGGTGTCCACAATGCACTCGTCGACCGCGACGTCGGGGTAGTCCTTCGCCACCTCGTGGCAGGCATCGACGAACATGCCGCAGCCCAGCTTGAAGACGGTGTTCTTGTGCACCAGGGTCAGGTGCTTGCGCCGCGCCTTCGCCAGCTCGAAGGCGGCGCGAGCCACCTTGCGGCTCCCTTCCTTGGTGATGACGCGCACCGAGATGGTCACGTCCTCCGTCGGGCGAAACTCGCCCGAGCCCATCACCACGTTGCGGTCCGGCTGGAAGCCTTCGTTGTTCTCGCGCACGATGACCAGGTCGATGTCGTCGTGCAGGCAGCCGATGCCGGGATAGGAGCGGGTCGGGCGCACGTTGGCAAAGAGATCGAAGTGCTTGCGCAGGATCGGATGCGGGTTGATCGCCTGCGGCAGCTTCGGGTAGTCCCGGTGGCCGATGGGCCCGAGTAGCCAGCCGTCGAGCGTGGCCAGCGTCTCCAGTGTGCCTTCCGGCATGGTATGCCCGTGGGTGTCGAGGGCGCGGCGGCCGATCGGCAGCGGAGTCCACTCGATAGCGAGGCCGGTCTCAGCCGCGGCGGCCTCGGCAATGCGCACCGCAGCCGGCACGATCTCGTGGCCGATGTCGTCGCCCTCAAGCACACCCAAGCGCAGGCTTCTGGCCGTCATCACAACTCCTTTCGGTGTGGCGCCACCGTTCAGCCGGCGGCGTTGCGCAGCGTGGCCTCGGGAACCGACGCCGCGGCCACCGCCGCGGCACGGTCGAGGTCGTCGATGGCCCAGGCGAGGTCGAGCAGCGCGCGCGCCTCAGCCTCACCGATCACCAGCTTTGCCTGGTTCATGAACTTGGTCTCGAGCTGCTCGTTGCTGAGCGGCCGCTCGCGGCTGCCGATGGCGCGCTCGACGTGCTTCTTCAGCGTCGAGCCGTCCTCGAAAGTGACCTCGATGGTGACCGCCGCCTCGTGGCAGCCGGGGTCGGCGACCGCCGTCACCCGGTCGCGCAGCGCGACGACCTCCGGCAGGCTTACCACTGCGTCGGTGAAGACAGTCGGCGCGCCGTCGCCACGCAGCAGCGCGCAGGCAGCGGCGTGATAGACGCTGAATTTGCCCTCCAGGCCCGTCTTTGGCGCGCGCTTGCCCGTCAGTTCCAGAACCAGCGGGTGCGTGGTCAGTTTCACCGCGGCGATGTCCTTCACCCGCGCGCCGATCTCTGCGCGGATCTGCTGGCATCCGTCGATGGTCGGATGGATGACGATGCCGCAAGCGAAAGGCTTGTAGCTGTTGAGCGACGCTTCCCAACGCGAACCGAGGTCGTTCAGGATCTCGTCGAAGTCCTGCTTGTCGGAAAGCACATGGGCGAAGCCGCGCGGCGCCTCGAGGGCCTGCTCCGAGGAGTCGTAGCCGGCCTCGGCGAGAAAAGCGGCCATGGCGCCGTTCTGCGCCGCGCGCCCCGGGTGGAACGACTTCGTCATGGTGCCGAACATCTCGCGCAGGCCGGCTGACTGGGTGGCGGCGAGGCCGAGCGCCCAGCCCATCTTCTGCGCGTCGAGCCCGATGGCGCGGCCGACGGCAGCCGCCGCGCCGAAGACGCCGGCGGTGCCGGTGATGTGCCAGCCGCGGTCGTAGTGATCGGGATAGACGGCGTTGCCGATGCGGCACTCCACTTCGATGCCGACAATGAGCGCGGTCAGCAGGTCGCGGCCCGACAGCGGGCGGATCTCCGCCAGCGCCAGCAGCGCCGAAGCGACGGGACCCGCAGGGTGGATGATGGTCTTCAGGTGGGTGTCGTCGTAGTCGAGCACGTGGGAGGTTATGCCGTTCAGCAAGGCAGCGTGCAGCGCGTCGAGCTTCTCCGGACGACCCAGCACCGTCGCCTTGCGCGGGCCGGAGAACGGCTCGACCGCGGCCAGCGCGCGGTCGGCGGTCTCGTGGGTGGCGCCGCCGACGGCGCAGCCCACCCAGTTCACGAAGGTGCGCACGCCCTCCGCGCGCACCTCGGCAGGAATGGCGGCAGCATCCAGGCCAGTGATCCACTCGGCCAGTCGCGCAGTCACTTTCGTCACGGTCATAGTACCTGTTCCCTTCCCTAAAGCAGGCCGCGGGCGATGCCGCCGTCGACGTTCACCGCCTGTCCCGTCACATAGCTGGCGCGCGGGCTGGCGAGCCAGACCACCATCACCGCCACCTCCTCGGGCCGGCCGAAACGCTGCAGGGGTATGTCACGCGAGAACTCCTCCAGCACGCTTTCCTCGGCGACGCCACGCTCGGAGGCCATCTTGGCCGCACGGTTGGTCCACAGCGGCGTCAGCGTGCGCCCCGGCGCCACGCAGTTCACGCGAACGCCCTCGGTCGCCAGCTCGCCGGCCAGCGTCTTGGTGAGGCCCAACAGCCCGGCCTTGTGCACATTGGAGGCGACCTGGTGGGCGTAGGGCATCTTCGAGGAGGCGGCGCCGAGCATGACTACCGCCGGCGCCTCCCCCTTCTTGAGGGCGGGGAGCAGGCCTCTGATCGCCCGCACGGTCGAGAGCACGTTGAAGGTGTAGTTGGTGAGCCAGTCGTCATCGCTCAACTCCGCGAAGGCCGAGCGGATCGAGCCGCCGACGGCAGTGACCAGCACGTCAAGACCCTGCCAGCGCGCGGCCACCGCGGCTGCGAGCCGCTCGCCGGCGCCGGCCTCCGTCACATCGGCTACCAGCGTCGTCGGCTGCCGGCCGGTCGCCGCCGCGATCTCGTCGGCGGCCCTGTTGAGATTGTCTGCCGAGCGCGAGACGATCATCACCTCGGCGCCCTCGCCCGCGAAGAGCTCGGCGCTCGCCCGGCCGATGCCGTAGCTGCCGCCGACCACCAGCACGCGGCGGCCATCAAGCCCGAGATCCATCGGTCGCTCCCGTCAAAAGGTTGTAGAATCCTTTCCCTGGTTACCTGCGCAGGGCGCCGAGCAGACGATCGAGCGACGGCAGAGACTCGAGGTCACGCACCAGAGCCACCACCTCGCCGGCCTTGGCCTTGTCCCAGCCGGCGAACTCGGCGCACTCGTGGAACTTCGTCGCCACCTCGTCAAAGCTCATCGGGTTGGCGGGGCTGCCCTTGCCGAAGTCGGCCATGCCGGAGATGGTGCGGCCGTCCTTCAGAGTCACGTCGAGGTAGGTCGTCATCTTGTGGTATCCGGCCGCCTCGGCGCGCTCGTCGACCACGAACTCGACCTTTTCGATCATCGCCTTCACGTCGGACCGGTTGATCACCTCGTCGACGAACTCATTCAAGCCCGCGCGTCCTTCGATGAGCAGGATCGCCATGCAGAACTCCATGGAGAACTTGCCCTGCAGCTCGTTGGTCGGGCGGTGGTGGATGAGGGCGTTGGGCATGTTCGAGTTGGTGCCGACGCGCACATGCTGCACATCGGCCGCCTTGATGCCGTGCTCGCCGATGAGGCGCAGCATCTCGGTCATGCCCGGGTGGGTGAGCGAGCCCGAGGGATGCGGCTTGATGGAGACGCCCGGCTGCTCGAAGGTCCAGGGCGCGCCGAGCTTGCCGGCGATGGACTTCACGTCGTAGCCGCCGCCGGCCGCGCTGAAGAAGCCGCGTGGCGCTTCCAGGATCTTGTCGGTGGCGGTCCAGCCGTAAGCTGCGAACTGCGCGGCGACCACGCCGCTCTCCGAGGAGCGGCCGGCGTGGAACGGCTTCGTCATGGTGCCGAAGTTCTCGCGCAATCCCGCCGACTGGCTGCCGGCGACGGAGAGCGCGCGCTGCAGCGCTTCGCGATCGAGGCCCATGAGGCGACCGGCGGCGGCAGCGGCAGCGAAGGTGCCGCAGGTCGCGGTCGAGTGGAAGCCGGCCTGGTAATGGCGCGGATTGATCGCCTCGGAGATCTTGCATTCCACCTCGACGCCGATGTGGTAGGCGAGCATGACATCGGCGCCGCGGGCGCCGCGGGCTTCGCCGACTGCAAGGGCGGCCGGCAGCGCAGGCGCCGTCGGGTGGGTGAGCAGTCCATAGACACGGTCCTTGGCGACCGCGAGCTGGGTGTCGTCGTAGTCGTCGGCATGGATACCCACGCCGTTGGCAAAGGCGGCAAAGCGCGGCGCGACCTTCAGGCTGGAGCCGATGACCGTGGCTGGCCCGGTGCCGAGGTTGAGATCGGCAAGATGGCGCCGCACCAGCTCGCCTGACTTCGCGACGGAGCCGGAGAGCGCGAGGCCGAGGCCGTCGAGGATCGACTTCTTGCCGTTGTCGACGACAACCTGGGGTAGATCGTCCAGCGCCGCACCCGCGACGAAGTCGGCGACGTAGCGGGTAAGCCCCTCGCCCTCAGCACTAGCCTTACCTGCCGCTTTGGCGTCGAGAACTGCCGTCATATCGCTCCTCATTCGTTCGGGAAGTGTCGGTGATGTCGCGATGGAAACCCCCTCCGCGTTTACGGGCGAGACCCTTGAAACCACGCGCGAAGGCGCTCGCTCGGCTCAGAGCTAAGAAATATAACTGTCGATTGTCAACATTTATTGCCTCACAGGGACGCGGGGGAAAGTGAAGGAAACCCGTGCTGCTCCTTTTTCTCTGGCCTTGGAGACGGCTCAGCGCACCTGTCAAACGCGCGGTAAAGTGGTGATTTTCCGTATTATTGTTGACAGTTAACGACAATCTTGTTAGCGCCATCGCGATGCCCACCCGACGCAAAGGCAGAACATAACTGGCGCGCGCAGAGCCGATAGCCGTCCAAGCGTCAGGGCACGCGCTCGCTGAGCCGGAACGCAGCTCGCTCGGCGTCGTCAAGCTGGGTGAGAAGGCCCTGCTCCCAGGCCAAATAGCGGCGCGAGGCGTCGAGGTTGCCGTCGTGACGGTCGTGCACGAAGAAGAGGAAGTCGACCGCCTCTTCCGGCGTCGGGCTGTCGGGGCTCGCCACGACGGCGGCGCCTGCCGCCTCCAGCGCTGCCTGACCGCCTGCCACGACGTACACCTCCGCCAATCCCATGTCCCGGAGATCCTTGGCCGCCAGCGCAACCACGTCCGGCGCCCCGATGAGGTAGACCGGCTGCGTCGGATCGAGCGCCAGGCGGCCGAGTCGCGGGCGAATGCTCCAGCGGGCGCCGGCGACATGGGCCTTACGATAGTCGGACGAGCCGCGCAGATCGACGAGTTGCCCCCTATCGGCCTCCAATGCCGTCGCCGCCGGGACGGATGCTACCGTCGGCAGCGGCATGTCCTCCTCCAGGGGTGTCAGCCGGCGCATCGCCTCGTCCAGCCTCGCCACCGCCACGTCGTAGCCGAGCTGGCGCAGCCAGAAGGCCGCGACAGCGCCGCGCAGGCCAAGGTCGTCGAGCAGCACCAGGCGCGCAGGGCGCACGCCGACCCACTGGTCGGTCGCCTGCACGAGCTGCCCGGAGAGCGCCGGCCGGAAGGCGGGCGCCGGATCGGCGACGATCTCCTCCGGCGTTCGCAGATCGAAGAGATAGGTCGTGCGCGTGTCGTCGCCGCGCCACGCCGCAATGTCGTCCGCATCGGCAACAGCGATGTCGTGGCGCGTCATCATGGCCTCTGCCCGCGCGCGCGTCTGCGCGGCGGCGGCGGCATCGAGTGCCGGATAGGGCGCCGCAGGGTTGCCGCGTTCCAGCGCAAAGCCGGCGAGGTTCCAACCCTGGGTCCCGTTCTCGAGCGCATAGACCGGCGCCTCGATGCCGGCGAGCCTCAAGCCGAGCACGCCGATGATGCCACGGGTACGCCCGGCGCAAGTCACCACCACCGGCGCGTCCGATTCGCTGACCGCCGCCGCAAAGCGGTGTGCCAGCTCGCCGTTGGGCAGGCAGACGGAGCCCGGTACCCGCATCTTGGCGTATTCTTCGGGTGGGCGGGCGTCGAAGAAGCGGAAGGTGCGGCCGCCGTCCTGCCAGCGTTTCAGCGTGGGCGCGTCGATGGTCTGCGGGTGCCAGACATGCTCGGCCAACTCGCCGAGGGTCTTGGAAGGCACGTTGACACCCTGGAAGAGGGTGAAGCCGGCCGCCGCCCAGCCTGGCGTGCCGCCAGCGACCGTCGAGACATCCCGGTAGCCGAGCTCTCGCAGCACCGCGGCCGCCCGCGCGGCGATGCCGTCGCCGCCGTCGATCAGCAGCACCCGCACATGCCGCCGCGGCACCAGCGCGCCGATGCGCGCTTCCAGCGTGCTATAGGGGCAGGGGATGGCGAAGAGCGGATGGCCTTCGCCGAACTCGCCAGCTTCGCGAACGTCGAGGAAGGCGATTTCCGCCCCGTCGTGCACCAGGGCCTTGGCCTGCGCCGCGGAAATTGCCCTGCTCATGCCTGCGGCTCCTTGCCTGCAAAGAAGGCCTGGAACGCATCGAGGACCAGGTCCGGGCGCTGCTCGGCCGGATAGTGGCCGGTCGGCACCGCGAAGCCGCGCAGATCGTCGGCCCACTCGGACCAGGCCTCCAACGGCTTGTAGTGGCGCCCGACGTGGCTGTTGGAGCCCCAGATGGCGAGGACCGGGCAGGCGAGCCTGCGCTTGCCGTAGTCGGCCTTATCCATCTCGAAGTCGACGCCGACCGTCGCGCGGTAGTCCTCGCAGACCCCGTGGATCTGCTCCGGCGTGGTGCAGCGCTTGTATTCGGCCATGGCGCGCGGATCGAAGATCGACAGGCCGACGCCCTTCTTGTTCAGCTTGTAATCGATGTAGTAGTCGAGATCGGCGCAGAGCAGCTTTTCCGGGAAGGGCTCCTTCTGGGCCATGAAGAACCAGTGGTAGCTCTCGAGGCCCCAGCCGAGCGTCACGTGGGTCAGCGCGTGGTGCGTCGGCACGATGTCGAGGACGGCCAGCCGCTCGATCGCCTCGGGACGGTCGAGCGCCATGCGGAAGCCAACGCGCGCGCCGCGGTCGTGCCCGGCGACGGCAAAGCGCTCAAAGCCGAGTTGGCGCATGACCTCAAAGCTGTCCTCGCCCATCGTCCGGAAAGAGTAGGCGGAATGGTCGCCCCCGCCGGCCGGCTTGGAGCTGTCGCCGTAACCGCGCAGATCCGTGGCTACCACCGTGTAGCGCTCGGCCAGCGTGGGCGCCACCCGATGCCAGCTCACGTGGGTCAGCGGGTTGCCGTGCAGCAGCAGCAGCGGCGGCCCATCGCCGCCGACCGCGGCGTTGATCTCCGCGCCCGCGGTCTTGAAGCGACGCCGCGTGAATCCGGGCAGCAGTTCGGCGACCGTGGCGTCGGCATCCATGGCAAAGGCTCCACATAGCTGGTTGTCGATTGTTGACAATGATAGCCGCTTCTTAGAGAGTTGGGCAAGCAAGTGTCTGGAGAGGTCGATGAAAATCAAGGACATCCGAGCCAGCCTGCACGGCTTTTCCATTAGCATCCCGCTGCTGGAAGGCCGGGTCCAGGGCTATGGCCGGGAGGAGCAGACCCACTTCGTGTTCTGTGAGGTCGAGACTGACGAAGGTCACGTCGGCTACGGCCTAACCGGGCACTTTCTCGCCAAGTCGGTGATCGTTGCCCTGCACGAGCACGTGCTCCCGGTGGTCAAGGACATGGACCCGCGCGACCTCGAGGCGATCCACCAGAAGGTCTGGAAGCGCCTCAATCCGCGCGCCATGACCGGCACGGTTTCCATGGCGCTGTCCTGCCTGGACATCGCGCTCTGGGATATCCTGGGCAAGGCCGAGGGTCGGCCCATCGCGTCACTGCTCGGCAACGCGCGCCAGAAGGTGCCGGCCTACTGCACCTTCGGCTTTCCGCAGTACGACCGCGACCAGTTGGCGGAAGCGGCGCGGCTGCACCGGGACAACGGCTTCACGGCCTTGAAGTCCGTGGTCGCCGTCGACAAGGGCGGCTGGCGCGAGGATGCCCGCCGCGTGCGGATCATCCGCGAGGCGGTCGGCGACGATATCGACCTCATGATCGACGCCAACTACCTTTTCAATCCCGTCGAGGCCAAGTACCTCTGCCGCGCCATCGAAGACTGCAATCTCACCTGGTTCGAGGAGCCGCTGCAGCAGAACGACGCCCGTGCCCTCGCCGATCTGCGCCGCTCGACCAGGATCCCCCTGGCCGCCGGCCAGATGGAGGGTCACCGCTGGCGGCTGCGCGAGTTTGTCGAGCACCAGGCGGTCGATATCCTGCAGCCCAACGTTACCTACTGCGGCGGCTACACCGAGGCGCGCAAAGTCGCCCATCTGGCGCAGATCTACAACCTGCCGATCGCCAACGGCGGCGGCTGGCCGCTATTCAACATGCACCTGCTGGCCGGCATGATGAACGGCTGGATCGTCGAATGGCACCTGGGCATGGTGGCGGTCGGCGAGACGCTGTTCACCGACGCGCCGAAGCCGGAGAACGGCTGGCTCACCATCCCAGACCGGCCAGGCCTCGGCCTCACCCTCGACCGCGACGCCTGGCGTGAGACGCGGGTCTCGGTTTAAGGTAGGCAATCTCTTTCCGCACCAATCCCCCTTCCCGCACTCAAGTCACAGGTCAGCATGCGCATCGTCGACATCCGCGAAGCCGTCGTTCCCATCTCCTCTCCGATCCGCAACGCCTACATCGACTTCTCGAAGATGACCGCCAGCGTGGTCGCCGTGGTGACCGACGTGGTGCGCGACGGCAAGCCGGTCGTCGGCTACGGATTCAACTCCAACGGCCGCTATGCCGCCAGTGGCTTGCTGCGCGAGCGCTTTCTGCCGCGCCTCAAGGAGGCCGACCCGGCAAGCTTCATCAACGAAGCCGGCGACAACCTCGACCCGCGCAGGATCTGGGCCACCATGATGGCCAACGAGAAACCGGGCGGCCACGGCGAGCGCTCGGTCGCCGTCGGGGTCGTCGACATGGCGGTGTGGGATGCCGTCGCCAAGATCGCCGGCGTGCCGCTCTACCGCCATCTCGCCGACACCGAAGGCGACGGCACCGTGGACGACAGCGTCTTCGTCTACGCAGCCGGCGGCTACTACTACCCAGGCAAGGACAACACGGCCCTGCAGGAGGAGATGCGCCGCTACCGCGGCATGGGCTACGAGGTGGTGAAGATGAAGATCGGCGGCGCGCCGCTTGAGGACGACATCGCGCGCATCGAGGCGGTGCTGGAGGTGGTCGGCGAAGGCAAGTATCTGGCGGTCGATGCCAACGGCCGCTTCGATCTCGAGACCGCCATCCGCTATGCCGAGGCGATGGCGCCTTACAAGCTGTTCTGGTACGAGGAGGCTGGCGATCCGCTCGACTACGCGCTACAGGCCGAGCTCGCAAGGCACTACGCCGGCCCTATGGCGACCGGCGAGAATCTGTTCTCGCACCAGGACGCGCGCAACCTGCTGCGCCATGGCGGCATGCGGCCGGACCGCGACTGGCTGCAGTTCGACTGCGCGCTCAGCTACGGTCTGGTGGAATACCTGCGCACCCTCGCCCTGCTCGGCGACCATGGCTTCACCAGCCGCAACGTGGTGCCGCATGGCGGGCATCAGCTCTCGCTGAACATCGCCGCCGGCCTGAAGCTCGGCGGCAACGAGTCCTATCCGGAGGTCTTCGCGCCCTTCGGCGGCTTCGCCGACGACACCAGGGTGGAAGGCGGGCGCATCCCGCTGCCCGATGCGCCGGGCATCGGCTTCGAGAAGAAGTCGGCGCTGATCAAGTGCCTGCGCGAAGCGACCGGCACCTGAGTCAGAGGCCGAGGCGCCCCATCTGCTTCTCGGGATAGCGGGTGCCCTCGATGGCGCCCGGAGGAAAGGCCGCCGACAGCGCCGCCGACTGGTCGCCAGTGAGGGTCACCTGCAAGGCCGAGAGGCTGTCCGCGAGAGTGGCGCGCCGCGAGCAGCCGGGCAGCGGCACCACGTCATCGCCCTGCGCCAGCACCCAGGCAAGCGCGACGGCGGCCTGCGAGCAGCCCTTCGCCTGAGCGATCTCTGCCAGGAGTCCCATGCGGGCCACGTTGCGGTCGATGGTGCCGTCCTTGAAGCGCGGCATGTCGTGGCGGCGGTCGCCCTCGGCGAGGTCGGCTTCGGACCTGTAGCGGCCGGTCAGCAGGCCGCGCGAGAGCGGCGCGTAGGCGACGAAGCCGATGCCGAGCCTGCGGCAGGCCGGCAGTATCTCTGCCTCGACATCGCGGGTGGCGAGCGAGTACTCGGTCTGCAGTGCGGCGATGGGATGGGTCGCCTGGGCACGCTCCAGGGTCCCGGCGCCGGCTTCGGAAAGACCGAGGTAGCGCACCTTGCCGGCCTCCACCAGCTTCGCCATGGCCCCCACGGTATCCTCGATCGGCACCGCGCGGTCCATGCGGTGCAGGTAGAAGAGGTCGATGACCTCGACACCCAACCGCTTCAGCGACTTCTCGCAGGCTTCGACGGCGTGCTCCGGCCTTGCATCCACCGTGCGGGTGCCGTCGGGCAGGCGGACGTTGCCGAACTTCGTCGCCAGCACCACCCGGTCGCGCCGGCCGGCGAGCGCGCGCCCGACCAGTTCCTCGTTCTTGCCGTCGTTGTAGGCATCGGCGGTGTCGATCATGGTGACCCCGCCATCGATCGCCGCGTCGATGGTGCGGGCGGCCTCATTCGGGTCCGGCTTGTCGTAGAGCGGCGTCATGGCCATGCACCCCAGGCCGAGCGCCGAGACTTTCAGACCCTCATTGCCGAGACTGCGCTGCTGCATGACGCCTCTCCTTTAGGACTTGGCCCTCGCAGGCTGTGGACGGCCTCAGGCCTCCCGTGCCCGCGTGTGCCGGCTCTTGCGCCAGGCGTTGAAGTACGGCACCACGATCGAAATGATCAGCAGTGCCCACAGGATGTTGCCGATCGTCGACGAGAACATGACCATCGGATCGCCACCGCCGAGCCTCAGCGCCCGCAGAAACGACTGCTCGACCAAGGGGCCGAGGATCAGGCCGATGAGGATCGCCGCCACGTGGTAACCGGTCTTGCGGGCGATGTAGCCGATGATGCCGAAGGCCAGCGCGAGCCACATGTCGAAGAGGTATTCGCGTGCCGAAAAGGCGCCGACGATGACGAAGATGGTGATCAGCGGTGCCAGGTACTTGGTCGGGACCAGCGTC
>DATCXZ010000009.1:0-5456 GCA_036570545.1 Kiloniellaceae bacterium | reverse complement strand
CACGGCCCCTGCCGCGTCCTGGTGAACTGCGCCGGCATCGCCCCGGCCAAGCGCATCGTCGGCCGCGACGGCCCGATGCCGCTCGGCGCCTTCGAGCAGGTCATCCGGGTCAACCTCATCGGCAGCTTCAACCTGCTGCGCCTGGCCGCCGCCGACATGCTGGGCGCCGAGCCGGTGAATGCCGACGGAGAGCGCGGCGTCATCATCTCGACCGCGTCCATCGCCGCGGCCGAGGGCCAGCTCGGCCAGGTGGCCTACGCAGCCTCCAAGGCCGGCATCGTGGGCATGATGCTGCCGGCCGCCCGCGAATTCGCCAAGAACGGCGTTCGCGTGCTGACCATCGCGCCGGGCCTCATTGCAACCCCGCTGCTGCTGAACATGCCGCAGGAGGTGCAGGACAACCTCGCCGCCCAGGTGCCCTTCCCGCACCGCTTCGGCACTCCGGCCGAGTACGCCAGGCTGGTGCTGCACATCTGCGACAACGCGATGCTGAACGCCGACACCATCCGCCTGGATGGCGCCATGCGCATGCAGTAGAGGCGGGAGGCCGAGCGGGTGCCGTAGGCAGGGCGCCGAGCGGGTGCAGTAGGTAGGACGCCGAGCGCCCGGGGGCTTCACCTGCGCGGCGTCTGCGGTCTAGACTGAGGGCGAGCAAAAGAAACGCCGGAGGAAGCCATGGTGGGCAACACAGCGCCGCAAGGCAGCCAAACGTCCTTCAAGCGCATCGCCCCGCGCCCGCTATGCGGCGCTCTGGGCGCCGAGATCGCCGGCCTCGACCTGTCACAGCCGCTCGATGACGCGCTGTTCGCCGAGGTCGAGGCCGCCTTCCACGAGCACATCGTGCTGGTGTTCCCCGACCAGCACTGGACGCCGGCCCAGCAGGTCGCCTTCACGGCCCGCTTCGGGCCCGTGGAGGAGCACCCGCTGCGCTCGCGGCCCGGCCTGCCCGAGCACCCGGAAGTGCTGGTGCTGATGAACAAGCCAGGCACTCGCGGCGCCCGCAACGACATCTGGCACAGCGACATCTCGTTCTCGCAGACGCCTCCGCTGGGCTCCGTGCTCCACGCGCTGCAGGTGCCGGAGGGCTATGGCGACACCATGTTCTGCAACATGGTGAAGGCCTACGCGGGGCTCTCGCCGGCGATGCGCGAGATGCTGCGGCCCCTGAAGGCGCTGCATTCCGCCTCCGGCCTCGCCGCGCGCAACAACGCCCGCGACAACAACGCCTCGCCGATTACCAGCGTGCCCGACCCCGCGGAGCATCCTGTGGTGCGCACCCATCCCGGCAACGGCAGATTGGCGCTCTACGTGAATCCCTGGTTCACCGAGCGCTTCTCCGGCATGACCGCAGCGGAGAGCCGGCCGCTGCTCGATTTTCTCGCTGCGGAGGCGACGCGGCCGGAGAACGTGTACCGCCACCGCTGGCGCCAGCACGACGTCATCATGTGGGACAACCGCGCAGCCATGCACTATGCGGTGCGCGACTACGACGAGAACCAGATCCGGATCTTGCACCGGACCACCGCGCTGGGTGACCGTCCGGTTTAGGCGACTAGGAAGATGGTCGGCCGGCGAGCTTGTCGATCCGCTTGGCCAGCGCGACATCGAGGTCGGAGAGACCGTCGCAATCGTGCGTCGTCAAGGTAATGTCGACGCGGTTGTAGACGTTGAACCATTCAGGGTGATGGTTCAGCTTCTCCGCCGCCATCGCGACCCGCGTCATGAAGCCCCAGGCCTCGCTGAACGACTTGAACTTGAAAGTCTTCTTAAGGGCGTCGCGTCCTTCTTCTCGGAACCAGCCGGGCAACTCTTCCGCCAGGCCGCGGCGCGCCTCTTCGCTTAACCGTTCCGTCATGAAAGCTTCCTCCCCGCTGTGATTCCCTCAGGTAAGGTTAACCGGAGGTTACTGTGCTTGGCCTTGCGGTCAAGGCAGGCTAGGGTGAGCCCAAGCAGAGGCGATTGGAACGGTTATGGCACAGATGCACGATGTCGGGCGATACACGACACCGCCGGAGACCCAGCACTTGGAAGCGCTGGCCCGGGAGGCCTATGCCGAAATCCCGGAAGAGCTGCGCCAGGCTCTGGGCGATGTCGTCATCCGCGTGCTCGACTTCCCGGACGACGAGACGCTGGAGGAGATGGACTGCGAATCCCCTTTCGATCTGCTCGGCCTCTACCGGGGCGTCAATCTGGCGCAGAAGTCGACCTACGACACGCCTGACGACCTCGACATGATCTACCTCTACCGCCGGCCGATCCTCGACTACTGGTGCGACAGCGGCGAGGATCTCGCGGAGGTGGTCAAGCACGTGCTGATCCACGAGATCGGCCACCACTTCGGCTTCTCCGACGACGACATGGAACGCATCGAGCATAGCGCCTGACGCCGGCGCGACTGCGCCGCCGCTTCTTCTGCTTTAGCTTTCACCCCTCCGCCGCAACGAAATCCATCGCCTGGCGCACCGTGCGCAGCGGGTGCTTGCGCCTCAGCGGCTCGTGCAGGAAACGGTTCACCGCTGCCAGCACCGTCGGCACCCAGGGCGCGTCGGGCGAAGCCGTGATCTCGGTCTTCACTGCCGAGAGCAGCTTCACCAGGTGAATCGAGACGATATATTCCTGCTGGCTGTGATCGAGCAGACCCTTCAGCGCCCCGTCGAGCAAGGCGTGGCCGTCCTTCACTCGCCAGCGCTTTTCGTCGACCGCCTTGTCGGTGAAGCCGGCGTTGCGGCCGACGAAGCAGGCGATCTGCAGCAGGCCCTGCGGCCATAGCCGCGGGTAGCGGCCGCAGAGCACGCGCACCGCATTGCCGAAAGTGAGGGCATGAGTGAAGTCGAGCCAGCCGACGTTGTGCGACACCGGCTTGTCGACCGCTGTCATAAGCCGCGTGTCGTAGTGCAGGAACTGCCAGCCCGCCGCACCGATGAGGGCGTCGTAGAGCGCGCGGCGGTCGCCGGAGGAACGGTTCACGCGCTCCAGCACCTTGGGCACGGAGAGGCCGAGCAGGTCTGCCGGCGCGATCGGCGCGCCGCCTTCTCCAGTCCAGGCCGCCAGTGCCGGGCCATAGGCGCGGAACTCCGGAATGAGATCCTCGCGAGACGCATAGACCAGCGAGCGCACCAGGTTCAGCAGCAGCGGCTCAGCGCTCGCCGGGCCGAGGCGATCGATCAGCTCGCCGGTCTTCAGCACGTAGATGAGCGCATGGCCAAAGTCCTGGTAGTGAGCCAGCGCCGCCTCGGCGAGCGGCTCCTCGATCTCGCGGAAAGCGCGGCCCTCGAAGAGGGCGCCGCGCGCCAGGCGCAGGGCACGCGCCTCGTCTTCGGCCTCGATCGCGGCAACCAGGGCGGCGGCGTCATAGGGCAGCAGCCCCTCCGCGAAAGGAAAGGCCGGCTCGCGCAGGCTGTCCCACGCGAGGTGGCCGACCACCTCGACCAGCGGCACCAGGCGCTCCGCCTCGCTCGCCGCGTAATCATCGCGGATCGCCAGCCAGTCGGCCGCGCCGGCCTGGGCATGCGTGGCGCCGAACTCGAAACGGTCCGCGGTCCAGTCGAAGGCGCAGCGCAGCGCCTCCAGCGGATCGGCGCCGGCCTTCTGCAGGCGGGAGATCTCGCGTGCCATGCGGCCGTAGTCGTGGCGGCGGAAGCAGTCGCGCAGTGCGTCGAGCGCCGCGGCCGCCACTTCGTCGGCCGGCGGATCGGCGATGTCGACCCAGACCTCGCCGTCGACGACCTCCACCGGGTAGCGCCGGAGCCGGTCGCCGCCGACCAGCGTCTCTCCGCTGGCAAGGTCGAACTTCCAGTTATGCCAGTTGCAGGTGAGGATGCAGTCTCCGCGGCCGCCTTGCGCGAGAGACCCTTCCATCAGCGGGTAGCCCTCGTGCGGGCAGCGGTTGTTGCAGGCGAAGACGCCGCCGGTGCCGGCGAAAACCGCGACCTGCTTGCCGCCCGCCTTGAAGAGGTGACGTCCCTTTTCCATCAGCTCGTCGAGAGGCGCAACACGCACCAGCGTGGAGGCCGCTTCGCGGGGCAGGGCCATGGCAACTCTCCCTCTTGGTACTTTCTAAAGTATTTTCTTGCAAAAAGCCTACGCCTGCCCCTTGCCTTTCTCAAGAGAAAACTTTAGAAAGATTCCATGCTTGCCCGTCACGTCATTCCAGCGGAAAAGCGCAGCCGCCGCATCCTGATCGACAGCCTGAAGCAGGACGGTCCGCAGGATGCCGCCAGCCTTGCCCGCCGCCTCGGCGTTTCCGCCATGGCCGTGCGCCAGCACCTCTACGATCTCGAGGCAGAGGGCCTGGTCACTCACGAAGCCGAAGCGCGGCCGGTCGGTCGGCCGGCCAAGCTGTGGCGGCTGACGCCGGCGGCGGATCGCTTCTTCCCCGACGGCCATGCCGAGCTCACCGTCAGTCTCATCAATTCCATGAAGCAGACGTTCGGCGCCGAGGGTCTCGACAAGCTCCTGAACGTGCGCGCGCGCGAGCAGGTCATTGCCTATAAGGCGCGCCTCGATCGGCAGCCGAGCCTTTCGAAGAAGCTGAAGGCGCTGGCGGAGATACGCACCGAAGAAGGCTACATGGCCGAGGTGAGCAAGGCCAACGGCGGCTACCTGCTGGTCGAGAACCACTGCCCGGTGTGCTCGGCCGCTGCCGCCTGCACCAGCCTTTGCAGGCTGGAGCTGGAGGTCTTCCGGAAGGCGCTCGGACGCAAGCACGAGGTGAGGCGCATCGACCATATCCTGGCGGGCGCCCGCCGCTGCGCCTACCTGGTGACGCGCAAAGGCTAGATCGGATCGTGGTCAGATGGAACCGCGGCGCGGTTCCACCTAACAATGTGAATCCGATCTACTTCAAAAGGGTAGAGCAGATTCACAGGGTCGGTGGATCGCCTCCGGCGATTCCATCCGACCCTGATCTGCTCTAGTTCACCAGCCCCTGCACCAGGCGGCGCAGCTCCGGCAGCAGGTCCGCCTCGAACCAGGGATGCTTCTTCAGCCAAACGGTGTTGCGCCAGCTCGGGTGCGGCAGCGGCAGGAAATCGGGCCCATAGTCGCGCCAGTGGCGCACCGTCTCGGTAAGCGTCGGCTGACGCCGCCTGCCGAGGTAATGACGCTGGGCGTACATGCCGACCAGCAGAGTCAACTCGACCTTCGGCAGGGCGGCACGCAGCGGCGCATGCCACCGCGGCGCGCATTCCGGGCGCGGCGGCTTGTCGCCGCCGTTGGCGTCGACGCCGGGATAGCAGAAGCCCATCGGCACGATGGCGATACGACGCTCGTCATAGAACAGCTCAGGCGGCAATTGCAGCCAGTCGCGCAGGCGATCGCCGGAGCGGTCATTCCAGGGGATGCCGGTTTCATGCACACGGGTGCCGGGCGCCTGGCCGACGATCAGGAGGCGCGCGCTGGCGGCAGCGCGCACCACTGGGCGCGGCCCCAGCGGCAGGTGCGCTGCGCAGAGCCGG
>DATCXZ010000008.1:0-1706 GCA_036570545.1 Kiloniellaceae bacterium | reverse complement strand
CGAGGTGCGCCGCGCCCGGCGGCGCCGGCAGCAGCCGCAGCAGCGCCGGCAGCAGGGTGAGGTTCAGGAACAGCGCGATGACCATGCCGGCGCCGGCGATGAGGCCAAGCTCGGACAGGCCGCGGTAGGCGGTCGGAAAGAAGGAGAAGAAGGCGAGCGCCGAGGTGACGGCGCAGAGCAGCAGCGGCCCGCCGGTTATGCCGGCCGCCTCGACCAGCGCCGCGGGCGGCGCCAGGCCACCGATGCGGCTCTCCTGCGCGCGCAGGGAAAAGTGGATGCCGAAGTCGACGCTGAGGCCGATGAACAGCACGGCGAAGGCGACCGAGATGATGTTCAGCTCGCCGACGGCCAGGGCCGCGAAGCCGGCGGTCCAGGTCAGACCGGCCACGAGCGTCACCAGGATCGGCACGGCGAGGCGCCAGGACCTGAGGCCGCCGAACAGCACCAGGGCCACCAGCAGGGTCGAGATCAGGCCGACGACGCCGATGCCGCTCTTCACCGACTCCAGCTCGTCCTGCAGCATGAGCGGCTCGCCGGTGACGCGCAGCCGGTAGCCGTTCTCCCCGGTGAGGCCGAGGTCGCTGGCCGCCCGCTCGATGGCCGCCACCACGCCGGCCAGCGGTGCCAGCGAGCCGAAGTCGATGACCGGCTTCACCACGACGAAGCGGCGCCGATCCTCGGCGGTCTCGCCGCCGTCCGACAGCAGCGCCGACCAGGAAAGCCGCGCGCCGGGGTCTTCCTGCAGCGCCACGGCCACCTCGGCAAGGCGGTCGAGAAACCGGGCCAGGTCGGCGCCGCCGCCGTCCGTTCCCTCGGTCACCGCCAGCTCCAGCAAGTCGGCGAGGCCGCGCAGGCTGGGGTCCGCCTGCAGCGCGGCGAGCAGCGGCTGCGCCCCGGCCAGACGGTCGCCGAGCGCCTGCAACTCCACGGCCGAGAGGTAGAGCAGCCCGTTCTGCCGGAAGAAGGGACCGCCCTGGGGCAGGAACACCGACTGCGCTACCGCAGGCTGCGCGGCCAGCGCTGCCGCCAGCCGTCCGGCGGCGGCCTCGGCGGCCAACGCATCGGGGGCGTCGAGGGCGATGGTCAGGGTGTCGACGAGCTGGGGAAACGCCGCGTCGACAGCCTCGTTCTGGGCCCGGAACGGCAGCTCCTTCGACAGCATGTCGTCGGTCGAGGTGTTGATGGTGAGGGTCACGGCCGCCAGCCAGGCGAGGCCAACGGAAACGGCCAGGCAGAGCAACACGACCAGGACCGGCCGGCGGCTGACCCCGCCGACCCAGCGGCCGAAGGGGCCGGAGAGGCGCGCGTGAAGAGGGCTGGTTTCAGGCAAGGTCAGGCGATCCCCAGGCGGTGGCGGCCATATAGCCCCGGATTCGCCCGGCTGACAACGGGGCGGCACCGTTCCGGGTCACGCGATTCCGCCAAAAACTTATGTTTTTGAAAGGGTTGAATTAGGGCTCCGTTAACCACGGCTGCCTCATAACGGTCTATGGGAGGCTTCGACACCAGGCCCAAGCGCGTGTGCGCGGCGCCCTGGCCGGGCCGGGGCCTCCAGGAAAACGCAGTGAGAGCAGGTACGATTCGGTCCGCCTAGACGATGACAGAGCACACGGATAAGCCAGCGCAGAAGCCCGGCAGGACGCCGCCGCGCAAGCGTGCCGGCAAGGCGCCCTCGCCCGCCGGCAAGCGCGCGACCGCGCCCAGCA
>DATCXZ010000007.1:0-19395 GCA_036570545.1 Kiloniellaceae bacterium | reverse complement strand
GGCGAGCCCGCGCGCTTGCGCCTCGAAGGCCGCGGCGCCTTGCTCGACGGTGAGCGGCCCCAGCGGCTCGAAGAGGTCGCCGGTCGGGCCGACGGAGCCGGCGACGATGACGTCGTCGCGGCCGCTTTCCGCCTTTGCTTCCTCGGCCGCCCGGCGGGCGAGCGCGGCGGCGGCCTGGTTGATCTCGAAGACCCGGTCGTCGGCCTTGTGCAGCTTCAGGCGGTTGGCGGTGCCGCCGAAGGAGTTGGTCAGGACGATGTCGGAGCCGGCGTCAATGAAGGAGCGATAGTGCCGCACCACGTCGTCCGGCTGCGCGAGGTTCCACAGCTCCGGTGCATCGCCGTGCTGCAGGCCCATGGCGAAGAAATTGGTGCCGGTGGCGCCGTCGGCGAGCAGCCAGGGGCGGGTCTCGAGGAGTTCGGTCAGCCGGTCGGCCATGGGCCAGGAGATCCTTCGATTGCGCGGATGCGGACGATAGGCGTCAGAGGTGGAGGCGGCAAGTACGGCTGCACAGGCAGGGTGCGTCCTTCGAGACACCCGGCCGGGCTGGCGCCCGGTCGGGCTCCTCAGGATGAGGTAACTTCTTTGCGGCACAAAGAAAAATCCTCATGCTGAGGAGACCGCGGAGCGGTCGTCTCGAAGCACGCACGCTGGCTCTCCAGCGCTCTCCAAGCGCCATCTACGCCCGCAGCTTCACGACCGCATCCGCTCGTTCTTCGGGTCGTAGAGCGGCTTCATGCCGATGGCTTCGACCTGGACGGGGAACTTCTGATTGAAGTACTCGATCTCGACCTGGCGGCCCTCCTCGCAGTAGGCCTGCGGGAGGTAGCCGAGCGCGATGTTCTTTCCGATCGACGGGCCGTAGGCCAGGCTGGTCGTGTAGGAGCGCCGGCCGCGCGAGTCGATCAGCACGTCGCCGGTCTTGGGATCGACGATCGGGCAGTTGCCCATCGGGAAGCGCGCCACGCCGTCCTTGTCGATGTTGTCCGTCACCGTGAGCGTGCAGAGCATCGCCGGCTGGTGCGCGCGCTCGCGCTGCTCGAGATAGGCGGCCTTGCCGTGGAAATCGGCGGCTTTGACTTTCGGACGGGCGAGGCCGGCCTCGACCAGGTTGTACTCGGTCAGAAGGTCCGCGTTCTGCAGGCGCAGGCTCTTCTCCAGCCGGCGGCTGTTGGCATAGGTCTCGATGCCGATCGGGGTGATGCCGACATCGCGGAACATGTCCCAGAGCGCCAGACCGTAGCTGAGCGGGAAGTGGAGCTCCCAGCCCTGCTCACCGACGTAGGAGATGCGAAAACCCTTCACCGGCACGCCGCGCAGGGTGAAGTCCCGGCTGGCCGCGAAGGGGAAGTTCTGCGGATCGAGCCCGGCGGGATCGTCGGCCAGCTTCTTCAGGCTCTCGCGGGCGTTCGGCCCCCAGACGCCGATGCAGCCATAGTGGTCGGTCCGGTCCTCGACGAAGGCCGACCATTCCTTGTCCTGCGTCATGCGGCGCAGGTAGGTGGCATCCCGGTTGCCGGCGTCGCCGCCGTCGATGACGCGGAAGCGGTCCTCGGCCAGGCGCAGGACGGTCAGGTCCGCCTGCACGCCGCCGGCAGCGTCGAGGAAGTTGGTGTAGGCGCCCTTGCCGACCGGCGTGTCGCCCGCGACCTTCGAGGAGGAGACGTACTCCATCAGCCGCTCCGCGTCGCGGCCCGAGACATCGTAGATCGCGAAGTGGGACAGGTTGACCATGCCGACGTTCTCGGAGAGCTCCAGATGCTCGGCATTGGAGACGCGCCAGAAGTGGCGGTTGTCCCACTCGTTCAGGCGCTCCGGCACGCGGTTGGCGTATTTGGCCAGCAGCGTCGCCTCGTTGGCGGCGTAGCCGTGCGCCCGCTCCCAGCCGGCGATCTCCATGAAATAGCCGCCCAGCTCCTTTTCCCGCAGATAGAAGGGGCTGCATCGCAGGTTCCGGCCCTTGGAGTAGGGCTCGCGATTGTGGACGGGCGGATTGTAGATCTTGAACGCCGTCTCATAGCAGCGGTCGGAGATGTACTTTTCCGACTTCTGAATCGGATAGTAGCGGGCGTAGTCGATGCTGTTATGGTCGATCTCGGTGCGCCCGTCGGTCATCCAGTCGGCGATCACCTTGCCGGTGCCCGGGCCGTCCTTGATCCAGACCGACACGCCGTACCACAGGCCGCGCACATCCGGCGACTCGCCGATGGAAGGCCCGCCGTCGGCGGTCACCTGAAGTAGCCCGTTGAAGGAATGCTTCTCGTTGTAGCCAAGCTCCCCGAGGATCGGGGTCAGCTCCATCGCACGTTCCAGCGGCTCGAGGATCTGCTCCATCTCGAGGTCGCGCTGGGAGGGGGAGAGGCGGGCCTCCTCCTTTTCCAGCAGGTCGCGCGGATGGACCAGGCGGGGGTCCTTCTCTTCGTAGTAGCCCCATTCGATCTGGCCGCCTTCGGAGGTCTTCGGATCGCCGGTATCGCGCAGGTAGGCGGAGTTGCCCTGGTCGCGCAGCAGCGGATAGCCGATCTCCTTGCCGGTGCCCGAAAATTCCGTGTAAGGCCCGAAGAAGGTCAACGGATGGTCGACCGGCATGACCGGCAGGTCCTCGCCCGCCATCTCGGCGATCAGACGGCCCCAAAGGCCGGCGCAAACGACGACGTAGGGCGTCTCGATCGTGCCGCGCGGGGTGTGGACGCCCTTGATGCGGCCGTTCTCGATATCGAGACCGGTGCAGGGTGTGTTGGCCATGACTTCCAGCTTGCCGGTTGCCTCGGCGTCGCGGATCATTTCCCCGGCGACGACCTGGGAGCGCGGGATCACCAGGCCCGCATCGGGATCCCACAGCGCGCCCTGGATGACGCTCTCGTCGACCAGCGGCATCAGCTCCTTCACCTTCTGCGGCGTGATCATCTCGACCCGGCTGCCGAAGGCGCGGCCGGAGCTGACCCGGCGCTCGAGCTCGCGCATCCGTTCGTCGTCGCCCTTGCGGGCGACCTCGATGCCGCCGATGCGCGAGTAGCGGCCGCGCTTCTCGAAGAAGTCGATGCTGTACCGGGTCGTGAAGATCGTCATCTGGTCGTGCATCGTGTTGAAGCAGAAGTCCGACGCATGACCGGTCGAGCCGATGTCGGTCGGGATGCCCGATTTGTCGATCCCGATGATGTTGTCCCAGCCCCGCTCGATCAGGTGATGGGCAACGGAGGCCCCGACGATGCCGCCCTGCCCGATGATCACGACCTTCGCGCTCTTGTGGAACTGCGCCATTACTACTCGTCTCCGTCTAAGAACTCTGTGCCGCCACGATTGACCGGCCTTCCCGTCCGGCGCAGGCCTTCGGGCCTCGCGCAAACAGGAGCCGGGGCGGCGGGGCCGTCCCGGCGAGGCGCTATTCTTTCCGAAGCGGCCGCGCGCGCTCCCCGTTTCCGCGACGGCATTTGTCGAATCTCCGACACCCGGCGGCACCCCCCGGCCGTGAGCCGGAAACCGGCGGAAAACCTTGTCGCGCGCGGGGGCTTGGCGGGGCTGCCAGCGCCGCGAATGCGCGGGTGGCGGTCGTCGCTGCGACAGAGGGGCACGGGCGCCGGCGCCGATAATCCGGCTTGCATTCATGTAGGGATTTTGGGGACCAGGACATGCCCACGACAGCAGAAGCCGAAGGCGCCACCCCTCGCGGAAGGCGCGGCCGCAGTGCCGGCGGCGCCGAGGCGCGGCGGGCGCTGCGCGGCAGCGGCACGCTGGTCAAGAACCGCTACATCGAGCGGCAGATCCCGCCCTACGAGCTGCTCTCGGAAGAGGGCCTCGCCCTCGTCGAGCACAATGCCGAGACGGTGCTGGAGGAGATCGGCATCGAGTTCCGCGAGGAGCCGGAGGCGCTGGCTCTGTTCAAGGAGGCCGGCGCCGACATCGAGGGCGAGCGCGTGCGCTTCCCGCGCGGCCTCTGCCGCAAGCTCTGCGAGACCATCCCGCCGCAGTTCACCCAGCATGCGCGCAACCCGGAGCGCAACGTGGTCATCGGCGGCAACAACACCGTCTTCGCGCCGGTCTACGGGCCGCCCTTCGTGCGCGACCTCGAAGGCGGCCGGCGCTACGCCACCATCGCCGACTTCCAGAACTTCGTGAAGCTCTCCTACATGACGCCGGCGATGCACCACTCCGGCGGCACGGTCTGCGAGCCGGTCGACATTCCGGTGAACAAGCGTCACCTCGACATGGTCTACGCGCACCTGCGCTATTCCGACATGCCCTTCATGGGCTCGGTGACGGCGCCGGAGCGGGCGGAGGATTCCGTCGCCCTGGCCAAGCTCGTCTTCGGCGACGACTTCGTCGAGAACAACGCGGTGATGATCAACCTGATCAACGCCAACTCGCCGATGACCTTCGACGCCACCATGCTGGGCGCCCTGAAGGTCTACGCGCGGCACAACCAGGCCTGCATCGTCACCCCCTTCATCCTGGCCGGCGCCATGGCGCCGGTGACGCCGGTCGGCGTGATGACGCAGACCCTGGCCGAGGCGCTGGCCGGCCTCTCGCTGACCCAGCTCATCCGGCCGGGCGCGCCGGCGGTGCTCGGCAGCTTCGCCTCCTCGATGTCCATGCAGTCGGGCGCGCCGACCTTCGGCACGCCGGAGCCGGCCCTGGTGCTCTACGGCATGGCGGCGCTGGCCCGCCGCCTCAACGTGCCGTTCCGCTCCGGCGGGGCGCTCTGCGCCTCCAAGCTGCCGGACGCGCAGGCGGCGCACGAGAGTTCCCAGACCCTGGTGCCGACCGTGCTCGGCGGCGTGAACTTCGTGCTCCACGCTGCCGGCTGGCTGGAGGGCGGCCTGGTGTCGTCCTACGAGAAGTTCATCATCGATGCCGACCAGCTCGGCCTCATGCAGACCTTCTGCGCCGGCTACGACCTCAGCGAGAACGGGCAGGCGATGGATGCCCTGCGCGAGGTCGGCCCGGGCAGCCACTTCCTCGGCTGCTCCCATACCCGCGCCAACTTCGAGTCGGCGTTCTGGCGCTCCAGCGTCGCCGACAACAACTCCTTCGAGCAGTGGGAGGCGGAGGGCGGGCGCGACGTTTACCAGCGCGCCAACGGCATGTGGAAGAAGATGCTGGACGGCTACGAGGCGCCGCCGATCGACCCGGGCGTCGACGAGGCGCTGAAGGCCTTCATCGCCGAGCGCAAGGCCTCCATGCCCGACGCCTTCGCGTAGAGCCTCGCTGACTGCCCACTTTGAGGCTGTCATCCCGGCCAAGCGAGCGCCGCCTCCCCAAGCTGTCACCCCGGCCAAGCGAGCGTCAGCGAGCGCGAGCCGGGGCCCATGGCAGGGACACGCTCCAGTCGCGGCCCCATCTTGCTCCACGTCATGCCGTCCTTAGGCGCTTTTGATGCAGTCCCAATCGAAGATTCGCGGCTGGGTCGGGCGCTTGGCCCGTCAATGGATCCCGGCTCGCGCTCGCGTTGCTCGCTTGGCCGGGATGACAGACTGAGTGGGTACAGAGATATGTGAATATCGTAGGGTCAAGCCCGTGGGTGACAGTTGAGGGGGGGCGCCATTGGTGCGATCACAGCAGACGATGTATGAGTGCCGTAGGGCTTGGTCCCGAGGCTCACTGCCGCGACCTCCCGGCGCAACAGCGCAGAACGCCCGCGCTCACAGCCGGATGACGTTCACCGAGCACTTGGCGTGACGGACCACGCGCGCTGTGTTGGGCCCCAGAAGATAGTCCGAGATCTCCGGCCGGTGCGCGCCGATGACGATCTGGTCGGCGCCGATGTCGTCCGCGACCTGCAGGATCTGCTCGTAGACCGGGCCGTGGCGGACGATCGTCTCGACGTTCATCCCATCGGGCGTGTTCTCGCTGACGATTTCGTTCAGCCTTTCGAGCGCCTCGTTGACGATCTCGCGGACGTCGTACTCGGCCGATCCGCCGGTTTCGCCCCTGATCGCATAGCGGTAGTCGAGGCCGCCGACGATGGCGGGAACCACCGTCATCACCGTCAAGCCGGCATCGGCGCTGACGGCCTGGTCCAGTGCCGCCGCGAGCACCTTCTTGGTGGTCTCGATGTCGGCCAGGTCGACGGGAACAAGGATGCGGCTGGTCATTGGAGCGGCCTCCTCGGGGCGATCAGCGATGCTCTGGACGCATGTACAGCCATCCCAGCCAGAGAATCATGAAGACGATTGCCAGGTTGAGCAGCGACACGTCGAGGGCCGGATTGATGTCCGCCGGCAGCTTGGGCTGCGGTGGCGCCAGGGCCGCTGCCTGCTTCAGCGTCGGGTCGATCAGCGTGGTGCCCGGGATCGCATCGACGAGCGCGGTCACGGCCGAGCCCGGCAGCGGCAAGACCGACGCCGCCACGGCCACCGGCCCCTGGTCGCCGACCCTGTCCGAGGGGTCGGGGGCGGGGCCGGCAAGCACGACCTGCTCGCCGAGCGTGTCGACCGCCATAAACTGGCGGTCATAGGTGCGGGCGGGAACCCGGACCTCGCGCAGGAACGGGAAGCGGATGAGGTTGGCTTCCTCCTTCCAGCCGTCGAGCGCGCGCAGCGTTAGGCCCGCCGCCTCGGCGACGCCGGCGACCGCCTCGTGCCCCAAGGGGGCGACGATGAGAACGGCGTCGGCCTCCGCCGACTCCAGTGTCGCCAGCAGCACGTCGGCGGTCTCTTCCCCGGCCGCCTCGATCGTCGCTTCGAGGCCGAGCCCCGCGGCGATCACCGGCGCCAGCCGGTTGCTGGCCGAGCCGGGCGGGCCGGCGACGATCGATCCGATCTCGTCTACAGGGGTGCGGCTCAGCAGGTGCACGACCGACTGGCCGACGGCGGCGACCGCCTCGAAGCGCTCGTTGCGAACCGGCGCGCTGCCGGAAAGATCGAAGAAGGCGTCGGCTTCCACCAGCGCCATGCGCGCACCGCCGGCGGCGACCGGCGCCAGCGGATCGGCGCGGTCGGAGAGCTCGACCTCGCGGCCCGTGAAGGCCTGGCGCGCCGCCCTCAACGCGGCATTGCCGAAGCCGGTGTCGGCCAGCAGCGCCGAGGTCGAGATCACCAGCGGCGGCGCGGTGGTGACGACGCCGCCCTCGACGAGTCCCATCTCCGCCAGCGCCGCGCGGGCCACGTTCTCCACCGGATGTCCGTCGATGTCGACCCGGCTGTTGAGCGCGCGCATGGTTTCGGCATCGATCTTGCCGGCGAGCGCCTCTATGGCCTCGCGCAGCTCCGGATGCCGGTCCAGGCTGTCGGTCCTGACGAGGGGGGCTGCTTCGTAGACCGGAAAGAACGACAGGTCGTCTTCGAGGAGAACCAGGTCGTAGTCGGCGATCTGGCCGTCGGTCGTGTAGACCTCGCCGACATCGACCTCGGCGTCGAGCAGCTTGTCATAGATGACGCCGCGTTCGTCGAGCGGCACGACATCGAGGGCGCCGAACTCCATGCCATAGCGCGCCGTCAGCGGCTGCAGCCCGTCGAGCGGCCTGATCTGGAAATCGGCCTCGATGCCGAGCGTGAGGTCGCCGGCCTGGGCGATCAGGTCGGAGATGCTGTCGACATCGAGCTCCCGGGCGCGGTCTGCCCGCATCGCGAGCCCGTAGTTGTTGGCGAAGCCGAGGCGCGGCAGCCAGGTCAGCCCGAGCGGCGCGTAGAGTTCCTGCACCCGCGCCGTCGCGGCATCGCCGTCGGCAAGCGGATTCTGGCCGATCATCACCAGGCCGGTGCCGTTGTAGTCCGGATAGATGTCGATATCGCCGCGTTTCAACGCCTCCAGGACCGACTGGGTGCTCGGGTACTCGATCGGGCCGGCAACCGGAATGCCGCGTTCGCGAATGAGGATCGCGAACATCTGCGCGAGCACGTTGCTTTCCCCGAAATTCTTGGAGCCGACGGTGATCGTGTCGCGGCTGTCGGTGCAGGAAGCGGGCAGCAGGCAGATCAGCGCCAGGAATATCCCGGCCAGACATCGGGCGGCCGAATGTCCGGAGGCAAGATGCTGACGCATGTCCTCTTCTCCCCTGGCGGCTTTCAGACCTTGGCCCGGCCGACGGCCGCGCCGCGCGCCTCGATCGGTCTCGGCCGGCGGCGCTCCTTGCGGATCTCGCGCAGGAAGCCGACGATCTGAACCAGCAGGATGACCGAGAACGGCAGCGCGCCGGCGATCGCCATGGCCTTGGCGACCGGTACCGACTCGGTGAAGATCGTGCCGACGGTGATCGCGGCGATCAGCGTTCCCCAGACCATCTTGTGAGCGACCGGCGGATTGAGGTTGCCGTCGGAGGTCATCATCGCCAGGACGAAGGTGCCGGAGTCGGCGGAGGTCACCAGGAAGATGAAGACCAAAGCCACCGCGAGGGTGTTGAGCACCGGCGTTCCGGGGAAATACTCGAAGAAGAAGAAGAGGGCTTTCGACACGTCCTCGAACACGACATCGGCAAGGCCGCCGCCGCCGTACAGCTCGATATAGATGCCGGCGCCGCCGAAGACGGCGAACCACAGCATCGAGAAGACCGTCGGCACGATGATCACGCCGAAGCAGAACTCCCGGATGGTGCGTCCGCGCGAAATGCGCGCGACGAAGATGCCGATGAACGGCCCCCACGCGATCCACCAGATCAGATAGGTCAGCGTCCAGCCGGTCATCCAACTGCTGAGTCCCTCGTAGGGGAACAGGCGGAAGGACAGCGCGACGATGCGGGTGAAGTACTCGCCGATGGTGTTGAGGAACGATTCGAAGATGAAGGCCGTCGGGCCGGCGAACATGACCATGATCATCAGCGCGATGGCCAGGACCATGTTGAGGTTCGACAGGATCTTGATGCCCTTGTCGACGCCGGTCGTTGCCGAGAGCATGTAGCAGACGTAGAGCGCGATCAGGATGAAGATCGACGTGGTGACCGACTCCGGCGTGCCGTAGACGGAGCTGAGACCGGACCGCACCGACAGCGTTCCCATGGCCAGCGATCCGGCGAGGCCGAAGACCACGGCGAGCACGCCGAGGGTATCCGCGAGATTGCCGACCAGCATTCCGGTCCGCCCGTCGAACACGTGCCGGATCGGCGTCGAGATCATCGAGGGCTCGCCGCGGCGGAAGGTGAAATAGGCGATCACCATGGCGCAGACGCCGTAGATCGCCCAGGCGTGCAGTCCCCAGTGGAGATTGGTGATGACCATCGCTTCCCGCGCGGCCTGCGCCGTGCCGCCCGCCATGCCCGGCGGCGCCTCGAAATGGTAGACCGGCTCGGCGACCCCCCAGAACAGCAGGCCGGAGCCCATGCCGCCGGCAAACAGCATCGCGATCCACGACGGTGTCGAGAATTCCGGCTCCTCGTCGTCCCGGCCCAGGCGGATGTGCCCATAGGGACCGAAGGCGAGATAGATGCTCAGGATCAGGAAGGCGGTGCAGATCAGCAGCCAGTACCAGGCCGCGCCATTCAGGAGGTAGTTCGTGAAGCCGAGCATGGTGCCGGTCATGCTGTCGGGGTCTATAAGACCCCAGGCACCGATGATGACGCAGAACACCATCGACACCGTGAAGACGACATTCATGCGGCCGCCGGCACGCGCCTCGGAGGTCATTTCGGCTCCCCCTGCACTGAATGAACGAACCAGTCTTGACCACACGCGTAGCGGACGCAACCCTTGGGCGGGGTCTTTTATGGGGCAGAGGTTGACTGCGTGGCCCTCCAGGGAGCGTTGCGGTCGCAAATAGCTCTGTGACGGCGGCGTCGATAGCGCCATATTTGCCGGTACCAGCAACGCAGCTTCCTACTCTCTTTCCCACTCAAGTTTCAGGGCATGTCACATCCGATCGGCGCGCCGGCCGCGCCTGTCCAAAGTCCCCAGCTTGACAGCCAGCCCCTGGGCGCCTGGCTCGTCTTCGGTTCCGCCATGGTGTGGAGCCTGGGTGGCATCCTCGCCCGCCTCGCCGACGTCGAGAACGCCTGGACGGCGGTGTTCTGGCGCTCGGGGACGGCGGCGCTCTTCCTGCTCGGCTTCATGCTGCTGCGCGACGGCAGGGCCGGCACCGTCGCGCTGTTCGCCCGCATGGGACTTCCGGGCCTCGCGGTCGCCCTCTGCTTTGCCATCGCCTCGACGTCCTTCGTGGTGGCGCTGCAGTTCACGACGGTGGCCAACATCCTGCTGATGCAGGCCGGCGTGCCGCTCATCGCCGCGCTCGTCTGCAGGATCCTGTTCGGCGAGCAGCTTCGCGTCACCACCTGGCTTGCCATCGCGGTGGTGATCTCGGGCGTGGCGGTCATGGTTTCCGACTCGCTGACCGGCCGGGTCTCGCCGGTCGGCGACGGCCTCTCGCTGCTGATCGCAGGGGCCGTCGCCAGCGCCACGGTGATCACGCGGCGCTATGCCGACATCCGGATGACGCCGGCGGTCTGCACCGGCGCGACGACCGGCTGCGCGGTCGCCCTGGTCCTGAGCCTCGCCGGCGCCGGCACGGTCGCGGTCGAAATCTGGCAGGCGCCGATCCTGGTCGTTTTCGGCCTCAGCCTGGGGCTCGGCCTGGCGCTCTTCACCCAGGGGGCGCGGCTGATCCCCTCCGCCTTCGCGGCCCTGCTCGGCACCGCCGAGACCCTCTTCGGGCCGTTCTGGGTGTGGCTGTTCCTCGACGAGACGCCGACGACGCGGACCGTCGTCGGCGGCGCCATCGTGCTGGCCGCGATCCTCGCCTACCTGGCCTGGCAGCTCATCGGCCACCGCAAGGTCCGCATCGCCCCGCCGATCCATTGAGCCCGGTCCATTGAGGCGGCGGACCCCGGAATGGGCCGCGCCGGTCCCGCCCGAAGGCCCCTTTTCCGAGGCGCCAGGGCTTTCGATGGGCGGTTCTCCGGCGTGCGACTTCCTGGCGGAAAATTCTCTGTTCGCGACACCGGCAGTTATGCCAGAGTCGCTAAATCGGTATTGCAAAACGGCGCTTTAGAGCCATTGTCCATCCATGTTCGGAAACGTCCCCAGAGAGCTGCCCCAGCGCATTGCCCTCGTCCTGCTGCAGCGGTTTTCTTTCCTGCCGTTTTCCGGCCTGGTGGAATCCTTCCGCCTCGCCAACCGGATGAGCGGGCGGGAGCTCTATCGCTGGACCCTGACGTCCATGGACGGTCAGCCGGTCACCGCCTCCAACGGGGTCGAGCTGAACGTGGGCGGCGACCTGACGGCTGCCGAGGCGAGCGACACCGTGGTGATCTGCAGCGGCCTCGAGGTGCACACCATCAATGCCCGCAGCCTTTCGGGCTGGCTGCGTAAGGCCGACCGCCGCGGCGCCGACATCGGGGCGATCTGCACCGGCAGCTACGTGCTCGCCAGGGCCGGCCTGCTCGACGGCTACCGCTGCACCATCCACTGGGAGAACCTGGCCAGCTTCTGCGAGGACTTCCCCGACATCGAGGTGACCAGCGAGCTGTTCGAGATCGACCGCAACCGCTTCACCTGCTCCGGCGGCACCGCGACCATCGACATGATGCTGAACGTGATCGCCCGCCAGCACGGTCACGAGCTCGCCGCCAGCGTCGCCGACCAGTTCATGCACGAGCGCATCCGCGACCAGCACGACCGCCAGCGCATCTCGCTGCCGGCGCGCCTGGGGGTGCGCCATCCCAAGCTGCTGGCGGTGATCGCGTCCATGGAGCAGAACCTGGAGGAGCCGCTCAGCCGCAGCGAGCTGGCGCGCGGCGCCGACCTCTCCACCCGCCAGCTCGAGCGCCTGTTCCGCAAGTACCTGAACCGCTCGCCGGCGCGCTACTATCTCGAGCTGCGGCTCAACAAGGCCCGCCTGCTGCTGCTGCAGACCAACATGTCGGTGATCGACGTGGCGCTGGCCTGCGGCTTCGTCTCGGCCTCGCACTTCTCCAAGTGCTACCGCGACTTCTTCGGCCGCACCCCGCGCAAGGAGCGCGGCCTGCCGCTGAAGGGCGAGGCGGACGAAGAGGAGCTGGCGGCGCTGCGCTAGAGCGCCGCCAGGGGGTGCCAGGGGTGGCGTTTTCTTTTGGCCTGGGGAGGGCCGCAATCCGGACATGAAGGTTGTCGTTTTAGGCAGCGGGGTGATCGGCGTCTCGACCGCCTACTACCTCGCCAAGGCCGGCCACGAGGTGGTCGTGCTCGACCGCCAGCCGGCGGCGGGCCTGGAAACCAGCTTCGCCAATGCCGGCGAGGTTTCGCCCGGCTATTCCGCGCCCTGGGCCGGCCCCGGCATGCCGCTGAAGGCCATCAAGTGGATGCTGCAGAAGCGCGCGCCGCTGGTGATCCGCCCGCGCATCGACATCTACATGCTGCGCTGGCTCTACCGCACCCTGATGCAGTGCAATCTGCGGTCTTACCGCGTCAACAAGTCGCGCATGCTGCGGGTCGCCACCTACAGCCGCGCCTGCCTGGAAGAGCTGCGGCGCGACACCGGCATCGCCTACGAGGAGCGCTGCCGCGGCACGCTGCAGATGTTCCGCGACCAGAAGGGCCTCGACGATGCCGCCAAGGACATCGAGATCCTGAAGGACTTCGGCGTCGAGCACAGCCTGCTCGACCGCGCCGGCTGCATCGTCCAGGAGCCGGCGCTGAAGCATGTCGCCGACAAGGTGGCCGGCGGCCTGCTGCTGCCCGGCGACGAGACCGGCGACTGCCTTATCTTCACCCAGCGCCTCGCCGAACTCGCCGCCGGCCTCGGCGTGGTCTTCAAGCAGGAGACGACGGTGACGCGCCTCGTCGTGGAGGGCGGCAAGGTGAAGCATGTCGAGACCGAAGCTGGGTCCGCTGCGGAAATCGAGACCGGCGATGCCTACGTCGCGGCGCTCGGCAGCTATACGCCGCTGCTGGTGCGCCCGCACGGCATCCGCACCCAGGTCTATCCGGTGAAGGGCTATTCGGTGACCGTGCCGGTCATCGACGAGGACGGCGCGCCGGTCTCCACCATGATGGACGAAAAGTCGAAGGTGGCGATCACCCGGCTCGGCGACCGCATCCGCGCCGCCGGCACGGCCGAGCTGACCGGCTACAACCTCGCCCTCTCGCACGACCGCTGCGCCATGCTGTTCCACATCGTGAAGGAGCTGTTCCCCAAGGGCGGCGACCTGACGGAGGTGAAATTCTGGACCGGCCTGCGGCCGATGATCCCCGACGGCGGCCCGCTGATCGGCCCGACGCGCCTGGCCAACCTCTACCTGAACACCGGCCACGGCACCCTCGGCTGGACCATGGGGCCCGGGTCGGGGCGCATCCTCGCCGACCTGCTGTCCGGCCGGCAACCCGAGATCCCGCTCGACGACGTCACCATCGCCCGCTTCCCGCAAGGGCAGGGGATTTAATCAACGGCACCACAGCAACTCCACCGTGCCGGCTGCTACGGGAAGACCGGGACGCAGCTTAGTTCCATGCCATACTGAATCGGACCGATATCTGGTGCCGTGGGATCGTATGGCTGCCCACAGATGTCGAGCCCTGGGTCCTCGATCCGAAGTCCCTTTCCCAAGACGCGATCAAGTTCATTTAACCGAAGATCTCCCTTTCCGGGATCGGCATAAATCTCTTGGCTGACCTGGTCCAAAAAGGCAGCTGCGAGCGGATCTACGATGTTGTTCGATTGACTGTACTGTCCGCCACTACGGGCGAGTATCCGACCATCGATGACGTTGTTGACTATGAGAGCGCTTGTGCCTGCGAAGCGGACGTCGATGCCTCGAGTATTGATAAGAGCATTGTTATGGATGAGCGTCCCTTTGCTCTTGTTCAAATAAATCCCTACGTCATTGGGACAGTCCATTATCACGTTGCTGCGTGCCACGCCGTCGTAGTGCTCGTTCGTGCAGCTATTGTTCCTGCAGAAGCGTTGAGCGGTTCCTCCACCGCCAAAGGAGAAACCTATCCTTATGCCCCCATGGTGGCGCCATTCGCAGCGGACCACGTTCTGTTCGAAGACGTTGCCCTCGCCAGCACCTTTGAAAAAGGCACCGTAGCTGACTCCGTCGCCACCGGCTTTGGCAAAGTCAGCAATCAGGTTCTTGCGCACCGTCCAGCGGCTGGCCGAAACGATGTCAATCACGGAAACTGGATTGCGGGTGTTCCGCGGATGCCTGTTCAGAAAAACGTTGTGGGAGATCAACCCCTCGTCCGGGTACTGGCCGGCCAGGTCGTTTGCCTTCACTGCCGAGTTGAAGTCTATCACGCGGTTATTTCGAATGATGGTGTTGGTAGCAGAACCAACGACATGGAAGGCATGTTCGCACCGACTGTCGTGCTCGCAGGCGCCTTCGATGACCAGATTCTCGAACACCCAATACGGCGCCCGAACATGAAAGCCTTCGGCCAGCGAAAACCGGAGAGTGACTTCACCCGGAGTAACGGCGCGGACGACTATGGGGCGACTGAGAGCGCCCGGGCGAGTGATCTCAATCGATCGTCCCGAGAACTCGTAGGTGCCTGGTGCGAACTCGATCGCGGTTCCCGGGGATGCGGAGGTGAGTGCGGTATGAAACTCCTTTACCGAGGTCACTTGGACGATGTGCGAGGGATCGGCGGCGGCATCCAAGACTCCGGCTGCGCGCGGCCCAACCAGTGAAAAAGACAAATCCTCTGGGCTGGAAGCAGGAAGGCTCGAGACAATAAATGCTTCCCGCGGATCGGGCTGATCGAGAAATGATTGGAGCAGATCGAAAAGCCATCCCGCCGAGGGGTACTTCGCTCGCTGCCAGGCAATTTCCGGCTCCAGATAGCGGCTCCACGTCGTGGCCGCCGGTTCCTGAAAAAGGTACTGCGTAGCCAGCGCGGCAGCGCTGACGCCTACAATGCCCAGGGCAAGCGCTACGAAGCAAACCACTGCAAGCCACTTCATCACGCGCGCCCCCCGTTCCTAGATGGTCCTGGTCGACGACCGCGCGAATGCACCGAGGGTGACGAACGAGGTGATTGCCCAGCCCTTGCAACATTTAAAACCGTCATGCTCGGGCTTGACCCGAGCATCCAGGGCGACCGCTCCGTCGCTTGCTCTGGACCCTCGGCTCGGGGGCCGAGGGTGACGGCAAGAGCGCTCGCGCTACCCCCGCCGCCGTCTCCGCCGGCCCGGGGTCTCGTCGCCGCCGTCGTTGGCGGCGCGCGGCTTGGCGGCCGGCAGGGCCACCACCTTCGCCAGGCTCGGATAGGCGGCGGTGGCGTGGGGGATCGCCATGGCCTCGACGAAGTGGGCCTGGAACTTCGGCTCCACCGCGGTCTCGATCTTCTCGACCTTGCGGATGACCTGCTCGATCTCGTCGCGCGCGCACTGGTTCAGCAGGGCGATGCGCGCGCCGGTGCCGGCGGCGTTGCCGGCCGAGTGGACGTGCTCCAGCGGGCAGTCGGGGATCATGCCCAGCACCATGGCGTACTTGGTGTCGATGTGGCTGCCGAAGGCGCCGGCCAGCATGATCTGGTCGATCTGCTCGACGCCGAGGCGGTCCATCAGCAGGCGGATGCCGGCATAGAGCGCGGCCTTGCCGAGCTGGATGGCGCGCACGTCGTTCTGCACGACGCGGATCTCCTGCCCGCCCCCCTCTCTGCCGTCGTGCAGCAGGTAGGAGAAGGTGCGCCCGTCGGCCATGATCCGCGGGCTGCGCGCCGCCGCGGCGCCGTCGATGGTGCCGTCGGTCGCCAGGATGCCGGTCAGGTACATCTCCGCCAGCACTTCGATGATGCCGGAGCCGCAGATGCCGGTGATGCCCGTCTTGCGCGTCTCCTCGGCGAAGCCGGGCTCGTTCGACCACAGCTCGCTGCCGATCACCTTGAAGCGCGGCTCCAGGGTCGCCGGGTCGATGCGCACGCGCTCGATGGCGCCGGGCGCCGCGCGCTGGCCGCAGGAGATCTGCGCGCCCTCGAAGGCGGGGCCGGTCGGCGACGAGCAGGCCAGCAGGCGGTCGCGGTTGCCGAGCACGATCTCGGCATTGGTGCCGACGTCGACCACCAGGGTCATCTTGTCGGTCTTGTGCGGCGATTCCGAGAGGATCACGCCGGCGGTGTCGGCGCCGACGTGGCCGGCGATGCAGGGCAGCACGTAGACCCGCGCATTGGGATGGAAGCGCAGGTCGAGCTGGCTCGCCCACAGCGTGATGCCGGAATTGGCGGCCAGCGCGAAGGGCGCGCCGCCCAGCTCCGTCGGGTCGATGCCGAGCAGCAGGTGGTGCATGATCGGGTTGCCGACGAAGGTGGCGTTGAGGATCTCGTCGTGCCCGATGCCGGCCTCGGCGCAGACCGCCTCGGTCACCTCGTTGAGGGCGCGGCGCACCGCGTCGGTCATCTCGCGGTCGCCGCCCGGGTTCATCATCACGTAGGACACCCGGCTCATGAGGTCCTCGCCGAAGCGGATCTGCGGGTTCATCAGGCCGGAGGAGGCGATCACCTCGCCGCTCGAGAGATTGCTGAGGTGGCCGGCGATGGTGGTGGTGCCGATGTCGAAGGCGATGCCGAAGCTGCGGTCGTGGAAGCCCGGCCAGATCGCGGTGATCACCTGGCCGCGGTGCACGGCGACGGTCACCTCCCAGTTGCCGGCGCGCAGGGTCTTCTGCAGGCTCTGCAGGATGCGCAGGTCGGCCTCCAGGTCGGCGAGGCCCCACTGCTCCTCCAGCGCCGCGCGCAGGCGCTCCAGGTCGCCGCTGGGATTGTGCATGTCCGGTTCCTGCACCACGACGAAGTGCAGGCGGATGGCGGGGTCGAGCTCGATGGCGCGCGCCACCGCGCGCTTGCGCACGACCTGCTTGTGGACCTGGCTCTCGGCCGGCACGTCGACCACCACGTCCTGCTGCAGCAGGGCCTGGCATGACAAGCGGCGGCTCTCGGCCATGCCGCGCTTTTCCTTGTAGCGCGCCTCGGTCTGGTTCCAGGCGGAGACGTGGGATTCGCGGCTGCTGATACCGTGCTTGGCGAATTCGCCGATGCCGATCTCGACCTGGCAGCGGCCGCACAGGCCGCGCCCGCCGCAGACCGAATCGATGTCGACGCCCAGGCTGCGCGCCGCCTTCAGGATCGGCGTGCCGACCGGGAAGCGGCCGCGCCGCCCCGAGGGGGTGAAGACGACGAGGGCGTCGTTCCGGGGAGTCCTGTGTGTGTCGTCGGGCAAGGCCAAGCTGTCCGTTCTCTAGCCGCGCCTGCGGCGGCGCTCGCGGCGGCCGCCTTCCTCGCCCTCGGCGCCGGGCGCGGCAGGCTCGCGGAACTTGCGGATCCAGGCGCGGCAGTCCTTGTCGTGGTTCATCAGCACGTCGGCCGCCATGATGCCGGTCAGCTCTTCCTCGTGCAGCGGGTTCATGATCGCCGAGGTCATGCCGGCGCCGGAGGCCATCGCCAGGAAGAAGGCGTTCATGCCGTGGCGGTTGGGCAGTCCGAACGAGATGTTGGAGGCGCCGCAGGTGGTGTTGACGCCGAGCTCCTCGCGCAGCTTGCGCAGGATGGAGAAGGCTTGGCGGCCGGCGGTGCCGAGGGCGCCGATCGGCATGACCAGCGGATCGACGACGACGTCCTCCTTGGGGATGCCGTAGTCGGCGGCGCGCTCGACGATCTTCTTGGCGACGGCGTAGCGCACGTCCGGGTCCATCGAGATGCCGGTCTCGTCGTTGGAGATGGCGACCACGGCGGCACCGTGCTTCTTCACCAGCGGCAGCACGCGCTCCATCTGCTCGTCCTCGCCGGTGACCGAGTTCACCAGCGCCTTGCCCTTGTAGACGGCGAGGCCGGCCTCCAGCGCCTCGACGATGGAGGAGTCGATGGACAGCGGCAGGTCGGTCAGCGACTGCACGAGCTGGATCGTCTTGGCCAGGATCGCCGGCTCGTCGGCCAGCGGGATGCCGGCGTTCACGTCCAGCATGTGCGCGCCGGCGGCGACCTGGGCCAGGCAGTCGGACTCGACGCGGCTGAAGTCGCCGGCGGCCATCTCGGTGGCGAGTGCCTTGCGCCCCGTCGGGTTGATGCGCTCGCCGATGATGCAGAACGGCTGATCGAAGCCGATCACCAGTTCCTTGGAATGCGAGCTGACGACGGTACGGGACATCCAGTTACTCCTTTTCGGCCCCGGCGCCTTGCGGTCTTTGGCGTCGCCGGGCTGCCCTGGTCGATGGGCCGAATTTGTCCACTTTCCGGCCCGGCGCGGCTGGCGCAGGGACGACCAGCAGTGGCTTGTTCGCGCTGCCCGGCCGCGCGCTCGCGACATTCTTGGCCCCGTGCTTCGAGACGCTCGCTAGTGCTCGCTCCTCAGCATGAGGTCAACTCTCTCAATCTCTTACCTCATCCTGAGGAGGCGCGTCAGCGCCGTCTCGAAGGATGCGCCACAGGCTCGAACGATTCTCCGGCCGCGCCTAATCGATCGCGCGCAGCACCCGGAAGCCGTCCCCCTTGGGGTTCAGCTCGAAGTCGCCGTCGGCCACCGCGTAGGTCCAGGCCGCCGAGCGCCTGAGGCCGCCCAGCGGGTAGACGTGGACGCGGGCGATGCCGCAGTCCGGGTCGTAGGCCTTGTAGCGGGCGAGGTCGAGCAGCAGCCGGTCGGGCGCGTTCACCGTCATCAGCTTGGCGACGTTGCGCGCCTGGCGGGTCAGGAAGCGCATGGAGGGGCCGACGCCGCAGGCCTTGGCGTGGTTGATCAGCGTCTTGATGGTGGCGAGGCCGGGCACGCCGATGTGGATCGGCAGGCGGTTGCCGGCGGCCCGCATGGCCTTGTCCCAGGCGATGATCGGTGCCGCCTCGAAGCAGAACTGGGTGGCGATGTAGAACTGCGCGTCGCTGCGCTCGGCGAAGGCGTTCTTCCAGGCCAGCGCCGCCTCCAGCGCGGCCGGCGCGATGTCGGGGCTGCCCTCGGGATGGCCGGCGACGCCGATGGTCTCGACGCCGTGCTTGTCGAACAGGCCGGTCTCGAGGATCGCCATGGAGCTGTCGAAGGGGCCGAGCGGCTTGTCGACCGCGCCGGCCAGCGTCACCACATGGCGCAGCTCGGTCACGTCGGCCAGCGCCTTCAGGTAGTCCTCCAGCGCCTGCCGGCTGGGGATCGAGCGCGCCGCGAAATGCGGCATCGGCTGGAAGCCTTCCTCCTGTAAACGCTTGGCGGTGGCCACCGTGTCGGCGAAGTCGGAGCCGGGCAGGAAGGTGACGGCGACCCGGGCGCCGGGGCGCAGGTGCTCGCGGTAGTCGGGGATCTTCGCCGCCGAGCCGGGCGTGGTCTCCACGGTGAAGCCCTCCACCAGGTCGAGGATCTGCTGGCGGGTCTGCTCGGCGGTGACATCGAGCGGCATGGCCTTGCTCACAGCGTACATGCGGGAATTCCTCTGCGCGTCGCGACGCGGGTTGTCAGGCCGACGCCTGGCCGCCGGCGGCCACCAGGGCGGCCAGGCGGCTGTCGTCGTAATCGTTCTCCAGGCGGCGCGCGGCGGCGGCCGCCTCGGCCTCCAGGTCGTCGCCGCACTCGGCCGGCGCGGCG
>DATCXZ010000006.1:0-4142 GCA_036570545.1 Kiloniellaceae bacterium | reverse complement strand
CGGTCGTAGTCGGCGGCAGCGGGCGCGGCACCGCGATTGCGCAGCAGCGGCCGGGCCAGCGCCAGCACCAGCACCGCCGCCATGACGCCGGCCAGAACCCAGAACATCATGCCTCCGGACATCATGTTTTGCCCGGTCCCTCTTCCCTGGCCGCGTCCTCCGCCAGCAGGCGTGCGAGCCGCGCCTCTTCCTCCGGGCTCAACGCCTCGGGCAGCACCGCTGCGGCGCGCTGGCGACGAAAGTATACGAAGACGGCGACGACGCCGATGAAGAGGATGAGGAAAGGGCCGTACCACAGCAGGTAGGTGCTGGGCTTCATCGGCGGACGCAGCAGCACGAAGTCGCCGTAGCGCGCGACCAGATAGTCGAGCACCTCCTGGTCGCTGTCGCCGGCGACCAGCCGCTCGCGCACCAGAACGCGCAGCTCGTGCGCAATCTCGGCGTTGGAGGAATCGATCGATTCGTTCTGGCAGACGACGCAACGGATCTCGGCGGAGAGATCGCGTGCGCGCTGCTCCAGCACCGGGTCGTCGAGCATCTCGCTCGGTTCCACCGCAAGCGCCGGCGCGGCAAGCAGCAGCACAGACAGCACAAAGAGCAGCGCCCTCATAATCCGAGCGCCGCAAGCAGCGGCTTCACGTCCCGCTCGATGATCTCCGGCACCAGCGGCCCGCGGTGGTGCCAGCGGATGCGTCCGTTGCCGTCGATGATGAAGGTCTCGGGCACGCCGGTGACGCCCCACTCGACGGCGGCACGGCCGGGATCGGCGCCGATGCGCCGGTAGGGATTGCCGAGCTCGGCCAGCCAGGCGGCGGCGTCCTCCGGCTTGTCGCGGTGATTGATCCCGTAGAGCGGCACGCCGGTCTCCTCGGTCAGCGCGCTGAGGAAGGGATGCTCAGCGCGGCAGGGCACGCACCAGGAAGCAAAGAAGTTCACCATGACCACGCCGCCGCCCGCCAGATCAGCGGTTGCGAGGCCGGGCTGGTCGAGGCCGGGCACCGCCGCGAGGTCGAAATCGGGCGCCGGCTTGTCGAGCATCGCGGTCGGCACGTCGCGCGGATCGCGCTCCGGCGCCAAGCCCCAGAGGAAGTAGCCGGCGATCACCGCGAAAACGAGGACGGGCAGCAGGAACAGCAGACGGCGGATCATCGCGCGGTCAATCCGGCCGAGCTCACGCCGTCGCCGGGCGCGTGGCGCCTTTGCCGGCGTGCTTACGGTGCGGCGCGCCGATACGCAGGCGCCGATCGCTGAGCGACGTCAGGCCGCCGGCAACCATGAGCAGGCAGCCGAGCCAGATCCACGGCACCAGCGGCTCGTGGTAGACGCGCACCGTCCAGCCCCCCTGGCCGTCGCCATCGCCGATCACAACGTAGAGGTCGGCGAGGAAGGTGGTGCGGATCGCCGCCTCGGTGGTCGGCATGGCACGCACGTCGTAGAGGCGCTTCTCCGGGAACATCTGCGCGATCTCCTCGCCGCCCCGCGACACCGTGAAGCGCGCCCGCTCGGCTGTGTAGTTGGGGCCCTGCAGCCTGCCCACGCCCTCGAACAGCAGGCTATAGCCGGCGATCTCCACCGCCTCGCCGGGCCGCAGGTTGGACACCACCTCGGCCTTCCACACCGAGGAGCCGATCATGCCGGCCATCACCACTGCAAGGCCGGCGTGCGCCAGCGTCATGCCGTGCGCCGCGCGCGGCAGGTTGCGCGCGCGGCCCCAGCTTTCGGCAAGCGGCACACGCAGCAGCTTCACGCGGTCGGCCCACTGGACGAGGGTGCCGACGAAGAGCCAGGCGGCGAGGCCGAGAGCGGCGACCGCCAGCACCGGCCCGCCGTTGCTGACGTACCAGGCGACAAGCGCAGTGGCGACGGCAGCGAGGGCCGCCAGCTTCAGGCGCAGCAGCGCGCCGGCAAGATCGGCGCGCTTCCACGGCAACAGCGGCCCGATCGCCATCAGGAAGACCAGCGGCACCATGAGCGGCACGAAGGTGGCGTTGAAGAACGGCGGACCGACGGAAACCTTGGAGCCGTCGACGGCTTCCAGGAACAAGGGATAGAGCGTGCCGAGGAAGACGGCCGCGCAGGCGGCGGCAAGGAAGAGGTTGTTGACGACCATGGCGCCCTCGCGGCTGATCGGCGCGAAGAGGCCGCCGGCCTTCAGAGCCGGCGCACGGATGGCGAAGAGCGTCAGCGAGCCGCCGATGGCAAGGGCGAGCAGAATGAGGATGAAGAAGCCGCGCTCGGGATCGGTGGCGAAGGCGTGCACCGAGGTGAGCACGCCCGAACGCACGATGAAAGTCCCGATGAGCGACAGCGAGAAGGTGAGGATGGCGAGCAGGATGGTCCACACCTTCAGCGCGTTGCGCTTCTCCACCACGATCGCGGAATGCAGCAGAGCGGTGCCGAGCAGCCAGGGCATGAAGGAGACGTTCTCGACCGGGTCCCAGAACCACCAGCCGCCCCAGCCGAGCTCGTAGTAGGCCCACCACGAGCCGAGCGCAATGCCGCCGGTGAGGAAGGCCCAGGCGAGCAGCGTCCAGGGCCGCACCCAGCGCGCCCAGGCGGCGTCGACCTTGCCTTCGATGAGCGCGGCGATGGCGAAGGAGAACGCCATGGAGAAGCCGACATAGCCGGCATAAAGCATCGGCGGGTGGAAGGCGAGGCCGGGATCCTGCAGCAGCGGGTTGAGGTCTTCGCCGTTGAGCGGTGCCGGGAACTGGCGCAGGAAGGGGTTGGAGGTCAGCAGCGTGAAGGCGATGAAGCCGATACCGATCCACGCCTGCACGGCGAGCACACGCGCGCGCAGGGTCGGCGGCAGGTTGCCGCCGAAGGCCGCCACCGCCGAGCCGAACACCGCGAGGATGAGGATCCACAGAAGCATGGAGCCCTCGTGGTTGCCCCACACGCCGGTGATCTTGTAGAGCAGCGGCTTTGCCGAGTGCGAGTTCTGCACCACGTTGAACACCGAGAAGTCGGAGGTCACGTAGGCGTGGGTCAGGGCGCCGAAAGCGATGACGATGAGCACGAGCTGCGCGAAGGCGGCCGGGCGCGCCACCGCCATCCAGGCCGCATCGCCGCGTGCCGCGCCGATCATCGGCAGGCTGCCCTGCAACAGCGCGGCGGCGAGCGCGAGAATGAGGGCGAAGTGGCCGAGCTCGACGATCATTGCAGGCCCTCCCCCTCACGCCATTGCCCCGATTCCTTCAGCGCGTCGACCACCTCGCGCGGCATATAGTTCTCGTCGTGCTTGGCCAGCACCTCGCGGGCGACGAAGATGCCGTCGGGGTCAAGGTTGCCGACGGTGATGACGCCCTGCCCCTCGCGGAAGAGGTCCGGCAGGATGCCCCGGTAGGCGACCGGCACCGACTGCGCACCATCGGTTATCCGAAAGGTGACGCTGAGGCCGTCGGTCGCCCGCAGCACGGTGCCCTCCTCGACCAGGCCGCCAAGGCGGATGCCGCGCTCGGGCGACGGCGGCGACGCCAGGATCTGGCTCGGGCTCTGGAACAGGTCGAGGCTGTCGTCCAGCGCGGCGAGCACCAGGGCGGTGGCGCTGCCGAACACCACCAGCGCGGCCACGACGATGGTGAGACGTCGGCGCTTGCGGGTCACGGGCGGGCCTCCTGAGCTTCTCGCGGCGCAGGCGTTGCGGCGGCACGGCGGCGGCGCTGGGCGCCGGCCGCCTCCAGCTCCGCGAGGCGCCGCTGGTGCGCCCGCAGTTGGCGCAGGGTCGCGATCAGCAGGCCGGCCATCACCGCCACTGTCAGGCCCAGCGAAGACCAGACGAAGGCCGCATAGCCGCCCATCTGAAAGAATGCCGTCACCTTCTCCATCTCTCTCCCGGTCCGTCGCAGGCTGCAGCGGCTGTCGGTCGCGCGCAAATCTAGGCACTCGATCCCGACGCGTCAGTCCTTATTCATTCGCGCTTCTGCGACCGAATCGCGCAGCCGCACCGCCCCGTGGGGCGCATGGCTCAGGCACCCTTCACCGTCACAAGGTCGAGGGCGCGCAGCCGCGCCGCCACGAGCTCGCTCTTGATGCGCAGCAGCAGCACCGTCACGTAGTAGAGCTTGAAGCCCAGCGCCACAATGAGCAGCGGCCAGAGCATCGAGGGGTGGATGGTCGGCCCGTCGAGGCGCAAAACGCTG
>DATCXZ010000005.1:0-9827 GCA_036570545.1 Kiloniellaceae bacterium | reverse complement strand
CGCCGACCACGGCGACTTCGACCTCCGCCGGCAGAGTGCTGGCCTCAGTGCTGCTCGGCATCGGCGATCGCCAGCTCGGGCGCGAAGTGGCCGTCGGTGATCTCGGCGAGGGCGCCGAGGCAGTAAAAACCCTGGCAGCGGCCCATGGTGACCCGGGTCCGGCGCTTCAGCCCGGCGAGACTGCGGGCGGGCAGCGGGCCTGCCAGCGCGGCCTCGATCTCACGCCGCGTCACCAGCTCGCAGTGGCAGACGATGCCGCCGTTTCCCGGCTCCGCCCAGGGGCGCGTAGCCTCTTCGGCGATCACGGCGACATCCGGCCACGCGGGTAGCGCCGGCGGGGTCCAGCCGCCGTCCAGCAGTGCCTCCACCTCCCGCGCCAGCCCAAGGGCACTGCTGAGGCCGGTCGAGCGGATGCCGCCGACGCTCACGTAGCGGCGCTCCGGATAGGTGTTCAGGCGGTACTCCTTCCGCTCGCTGGCGGGCCTGAGGCCGGCGTAGGCGGCCGTGACCGGGATGCCGGCCAGAGCCGGTAGCATGGCGATACCCTTGTCGCGCAGCATGGCGAGGGTTTCGCGATCGGTGCCGGCATCGCAGCGGCTCTCCTGCTCCTCGGCGGTGGGGCCGACCAGCAGATTGCCGTAAGCGGTGCGGCAGAGCACCACGCCCTTGGTGGTGGCGCTCGGCACCGGCAGGATGATCGACTTCATCAGCTTCGACGCCGCCTTATCGAACACCACGAACTGGCCCTTGCGCGGACGGATCGTAAAGGGGCAAGCGCCCAGCAGCCGCTGATCGACGCGGTCACCGTAGAGCCCGGCGCAGTTCACCACTGCGCGGCTGACCAGCGGGCCGGCGGACGTTTCCAGCCGCCAGGCGTCGCCATCGAAGCTTCCGCCGAGCAGCTCGCAGCCGCGCCGCACCTCCGCACCATTGGCGAGCGCTTGCAACAGATAGGCCGTAGGCGCGCTCCAGGGATCGATGACGAACTCGCGGGGCACCCGGAAGCCGGCGCGCAGTTGCGGTGACAGCGCCGGCTCCAGCGCCAGGATCTCGGCCCGGCTGAGCGGTGCCACGTCGTCGATGCCGTTGGCGCGCGCCTGATCCATCAGGGCGGGAAGCTGCGCCTCCTCGGCCTCGGTCCAGGCCAGCACCAGGGCGCCGCATTCCAGGAGCGGCAGGTTGAGGCGCTGGTGGATCTCCAGGTACTCGGCATAGCCGGCGGCAACGCAGCGCTGCTCGAGCGAGCCTGGTGGCGCATCGAAGCCGGTGTGCAGAATGCCGCTGTTGCCCTTGCTGGCGCCGTCGAGGATGTCGACCGCCTTCTCGGCCACCACGACGCGCGCGCCGGCTAGGGTGAGGCGGCGCGCCACCGCGCAGCCAACCACGCCGGCGCCGATGACAGCGACGTCGGCGATTTCCGCCCGGTCGGCGGGGGGCTGTGCCGGAGCGGCTGCCATGGCGAAGCGGGGCCTCTTGGCTGGAATGCTGGAGTTTTGGCTTGCCCCCTATGTGAGAGGCGCATTACGGTAGTCGAGCTTGCCCTTTCGGTCAATACTACGACTCCAAATGAACTTAAAAATCGCACTAGTTTTCAAATAGTTGTGTGAGAATCTGTGGATTCGGTCATTGCACATCGGAAAAGTGAGGCGGTCGTGAAGCTGCGCGCGCGCCAGCCCGGGCCGCGGCTCAGGCAGGCGCAGATCGCCGAGGCGGTGCGCCGCCAGGGCCGGGTCAGCGTCGAGCAGTTGGCCGCGCGCTTCAAAACTTCTCACGAAACCATCCGACGCGATCTCGCGGTGCTTGCCGAGGCGGGCGCGGTGCTGAAGGTGCACGGCGGCGCGCGGCTTCCGGGCCGGCAGGAGGAGGGGCCGTTCCGCGAGCGCCTGGCGAGCAACGCGGTTGCCAAGCGTCTCATCGCCGAGAAGGTCGCCGGCCTTATCTCGCCCGGCGCGACGCTGTTCATCGACACCGGGTCGACGACGCTCATGTGCGCGGAAGAGATCGGCAAGATCGCCGGCCTCACGGTGATCACCAACTCCACCCGTATCGCGGCTGTGCTGGCCGAGCGCGGCAACCGCACGACGGTGTTCCTGCTCGGCGGGCGCTTCGACGGCGACAACGGGGAGACCGTGGGGCCGACGGCCATCGCCGAGATCGGCGGCTTCCATGCCGATCACGCGCTGATCACCGTGGGGGCGCTCGATGCGGGCGCCGGGGCCACCGACTTCAACTTCGAGGAGGCGCAGATCGCCCGCGCCATGATCGATAATGCGGCGAGCGTGATCGTGGCGGCCGATGCGTCGAAGTTTGAGCGCCGCGCCGCCTTCGCGGTCTGCCCGCTCGAGCGCATCACGGCCCTGCTGACCGACCGCCGACCCGAAGGTACGCTGGCTGCGGCGCTGGCTGCGGCGGGGGCCAGCGTCCATTGACGGCCCCGGCAGCAATCGTCGGCGGGCGCAGGAGAGACGCTACTGCATTGCCGAGCCGGCCGCGACGGCGGCGGATGGCGGTGCGGTACGTGTTGGGCTTCCCAGAACGCAGTCGGCGGTCGTGCGACCGCCTCTGGAGCTGCGGTTTCGGGCTCGAACGACGAGGGCGTTTGGGGGGAGGCTCGGAGTCATAAATCCGAGTGAAACAGGAGAAGGCCATGTCTAAGAAGAATGAACCCAAGAAGGCGACACGAGGAGCCAAGGCGGCGACCTCTTCGCTCGATACGGGCCGGCGCTCGTTCCTGAAGAACGCCGGCATCGGCGGCGCGGCGGCGGTTGCCGGCTCGACGCTGGCGGCGCCCTATGTGAAGGCGCAGGGTGCGCCCATCAAATGGCGCCTGCAGACCTATTCCGGTGCGCCGCTGGGCGCCCACGTGATCAAGCCGCAGATCGAGGCCTTCAACAAGGCGGCGAACGGCGAGATGGAGATCGAGCTCTACTACGCCGACCAGTTGGTGCCGACCTCCGAGCTGTTCCGCGCGCTGCAAAGCGGCACCATCGACGCGGTGCAGAGCGACGATGCTACCATGGCCTCGCCGGTCGACATCTCTGTGTTTGGCGGCTACTTCCCGTTCTCGACGCGCTACAGCCTCGACCTGCCGGTGCTGTTCCAGCGTTACGGCCTCAACGAGATCTGGAAGGAGGCCTATGACGAGGTCGAGGGCGTCGAGTGGCTGAGCGCCGGCGCCTGGGACCCCTGCCACATCTTCACCAAGGAGCCGATCCGCTCGCTGGCCGACATGAACGGCAAGCGGGTGTTCGGCGTGCCGACCGCCGGCCGCTTCCTGGCACGCTACGGCCTCATCCCGGTGACCGTGCCGTGGGACGACGTCGAGGTGGCAATCCAGACCGGCGAGTTGGACGGCGTTGCCTGGTGCGGCTTCACCGAGACCTATGAGGTGGGCTGGGCCGACGTCTGCAACTACGCGCTGCTGAACAACATAACCGGCGCGTGGTGCGGCTCCTATTTCGCCAACAGCAACTCCTGGGCGAAGGTGCCGGACCACTTGAAGGAGCTCTTCCTCATGAGCTGCGACCAGTCGCACTACTACCGGCAGGTCTGGTACTGGGGCGGCGAGGCCGACCTGCGCGTGAACGGCAAGAAGATGGAGCTGACCACCATCGCGTCCGAGGAGTGGGACCAGGTGGTGAAGGACGCCGAGAGCTTCTGGGACGAACTGGCCTCGATCAGCCCGCGCGCGGCCCGCGTCATCGACATCTTCAAGAAGTACAACGCCACCATGGAAAAGGTCGGCGTGCCCTACCGCTACTCCTGAGCCGCGGAGGGGAGAGAGGACGGCCGCCGGAGCGATCCGGCGGCCGTTTTCTTGCTATTGCCCGCTCCGCCTGTGCGCCGGATCGCTGGGAAGTGTGCGCTCACGAAGTGGGGTGCTCGGTGGGCTTGGCGCGGTCGGCGCGCTGTGCGGCGGGACCTTCGGCCGAGATGAGATTGTGCGCCGTGTTGACGATTCCGACGTGCGAGAAGGCCTGCGGGAAGTTCCCAAGCTGGCGGCGTGAACGCGGGTCGTACTGCTCGGCCAGGAGGCCCAGATCGTTGCGCAGGCTCAGCAGTCGCTCGAAGAGCTCCGTCGCCTCCTCGACCAGGCCCACCATGGTGAGGGCGTCGGCCAGCCAGAAGCTGCAGACGAGGAACGTGCCCTCCGTACCCTCCAGCCCGTCCGGGGCCCGTTCGGGGCGGTAACGCAGGACCAGGCCATCTTCGACCAGGTCGCGCCGGATCGCTTCGACAGTGCCGGTAACGCGCGGATCGGCCGGCGGCAGGAAGCCGGTCAAAGGCACCAGAAGCAGCGAAGCGTCCAGCTCCGTCCCGCCGTAATGCTGGACGAAGGACTGCTTCTCCTGGCTCCAGCCCTTTGAGAGGATCTCGGCCCGGATCCCGTCGCGCTCCGCCTTCCAGCTCTCGGCGGGACCGTCGAGACCGAAGTCCTCGACCGCGCGCACACCACGGTCGAAGGCCACCCAGGCCATGAGCTTCGAATGCGTGAAGTGCCGGGGCGGGCCGCGAATCTCCCAGATGCCCTGGTCGGGCAGGCGCCACTGCTTCTTGAGGTCCTCCAGCAGCACCTTCTGAAAATTCCAGCCCTCGTGGGACGGTTGCAGCAGGAACTTGCGGCCGACGTGCAAGGCATCGAGCATTTCACCAAAAACGTCGATCTGCAGTTGGCGGTAAGCGCCGTTGCCGATGCGCACCGGCTTGGAGCCCTCATAGCCCGCGAGCCAGGGAAGCTCGATCTCGGTGAGGCGCCGCTCGCCGGCGAGCCCATACATGATCTGCAACTGCGCCGGACTTCCGGCGGCAGCGCGCAGCATCCACTCGCGCCATGCTCGCGCCTCGTCCCGGTAACCCGATGTCAGCAAGGCATAGAGCGTGAGCGTGGCATCGCGGATCCAGCAGTAGCGGTAGTCCCAGTTGCGCTCACCGCCGATCTGCTCGGGCAGCGAGGTCGTCGCTGCCGCCACGATGCCGCCCGTTGGCGCGAAAGTCAGTGCCTTCAGGGTAATCAGCGAGCGGGTCACCGCGTCTCGCCAGTGATCCGGCCCTCCACCGCCGAACTGGCAGCGACCAGACCAGCCGAGCCACCAGGATTCAGTCTCCTGCAGTCGCCGTTGCGGGTCGATGCTGCGCTCTACGGGCCGATGCGAGGGGCGCCAGGCAAGAATGAAGGGGACCGTCGCCCCGGCGCCGACGCTGAACGTCGCCGAGGTGCGCAGATTTTCGTTCACGAGCGAGACCGGCGTATGCAGCTCGACCGCATCCGGCCCAGCCACCGCATGCGCGCCGAAATCCTCGCGCTGGAGCCAGGGCGCGGTGCTGCCATAACCGAACCGCAGCACGAACTCGCAATGCATCCTCACTCTCCCGCGGTCGCCGCGAACGAGGCGCACGACATTGACGTGCTCCTCGTCGCTGGCGAGCGGCATGAAGTCGATCAGAGTCACCGCGCCTTCATCGGTCTCGAAGGTCGTCTCGAGGATTGTTGTGCCCGGCCGGTAGCGGCGGGAGACGGCCGCCTGCCCGCCTGCCGGCGCGATGCGCCAGAAGCCGTTCTCGGGCGTGCCGAGCAGAGCCGCGAAGCAGGCGTCGGAATCGAACCGTGGCAGGCAGAGCCAGTCGATCGAGCCATCGCGCGAGACCAGTGCGCAGGACAGCATGTTGCCGATCAGCCCGTAGTCCTCGATGGGTCTGCTCATAGCTCAGCCGTTGCCGCGGAAGGCCGGGTACAAAGTCATGCCGCCGTCGACATAGAGGGTGGCTCCGGTCACATAGTCAGAAAGATCGGAAGCGAGAAACAGGACAGCGTTGGCGATGTCGAGCGGCTCGCCGATCCGGCCATAGGGAATCAGCTCGAGCAGCTTCGCCACGGCCTGCGGCGTCTCCCAAGCGGATCGGTTGATCGGCGTGCGGATCGCGCCCGGCGCGATGGCGTTGACTCGGATGTGCGCAGGCGCGAGTTCCTGAGCCAGCGACTGCATCAGCAGAGAGACGCCGCCCTTGGATGCCGCATAGTTCACCTCGAATGCCCATGGGATGGTCTGGTGGACGGAACTCATGCAGATGATCTTGCCGGTCGCGGCGGAGATCTCGGGCTGTGGGCCTCGGCGCAGGAACTCTCGCACTGCTTCCCGGGCGCAGAGGAACTGGCCGTCGAGGTTGACCGCGAGCACGCGCCGCCACTGGCCGAGGGTCATTTCCTGAAAGCGCCCGCCGGACTGGATCCCCGCATTGTTGACCAGAACATGCACCGTGCCGAACCTGGCGACGGTTTCCTCGAACATCGCCTGAACGTGCTTCTCGTCGGAGACGTCGGCGGCGATTGCGGCGGCGCGACCGCCTTCGCGTTCGATCTCCCGGACTACCTCGGCCGCCGTTCCGTCATCTCCCGGCAAATGGTTCACGATCACGGCGGCTTGCGCGCGGCCGAACGCGACTGCGCAGGCCCGGCCGAGCCCCGAGGTGGCCCCGGTCACGATCGCGACCTGATCCTTCAGACCAAGCGGGAAAACATCGTTCGGGCGAGGGGCGGGGCTCACGGCACTCCTTCTTGGCCGATGGGCGCGGGGGGCGTGGAACCGGTGTGTCGGGCGCGCTCGGTTGCCCCTGGCCTTAGTTCTCAGGAACACCTTAGAACAGAGAAACCCGCCCGGTCGAGGGCAGGTTGCCGACGGCGCTCTGCCGCTGTGCTATAGTCTCGACATGAATGACCAAGCCGTTGCATCCGACGTCACCCTTCCTGCGCTCGCCGGAATCGCCGAATGGCTGGAGCAAACAGCCCTGCGCGGTGTGTCCTCTCAGGAGCTTATCGGCGGGCTGGGAGAGCGCATGGGCGCCGCCGGTATCCCGCTATCACGCATGACCGCCATGGTGGACACGCTCCACCCAGTGCACGAGGGCTCGGTGTTCCGCTGGATCGCCGGCGAAGCTGGTGCCGACACCGTCACCTACGGCCGCGATTATGACGTCGCCGGCTGGCAGAGCACGGCCTACTACCATCTGGACCGCCACGGGCTGCCCGCTTATCGGGCGCGGCTGCACCCGGACGCGGAGCCCGAGCTGGCATCTTTGCGGGAGTTCCGTGACGCCGGCTATCGCGATTACCTGGTGGTCGTCGAGCGCTTCGAGGACGGCGGCAGCGTCGGTGAGATGACCTGCATCTATTCATCCTGGATGACCCGCGCGCCGGAAGGCTTCTCCGACGCGGCGATCGCGACGATCCGGCGCCTCTCGCCGGTGCTCGCCCTGGCGCTGAAGTGTCAGGCGCTGCACGGCATCTCGACGACGATCGCCGAGACCTACCTGGGCCGCAACGCGGCAGCCCAGGTCATGCAGGGCAGGATCCTGCGCGGGGTGGCCAGCGAGATCGAGGCGGTGCTGTGGTCGAGCGACCTCATGGGCTTCACCGCGCTCAGCGAGGCGCTGGAGCCGCGCGAGCTGATTCCCTTCCTGAACGCCTACAGCGGCGCCCTGGTTGCGGCCGTTCACGGCGAGGGCGGCGACGTGCTGAAGTTCATGGGCGACGGCCTGCTGGCGATCTTTCCGGTCGAGGGCGACCCGGCGTCCGCCTGCCGGGCCGCCTTGCGCGCCGAGCGCGAGGCGCGCCGGTTGGCCGCCGAAATCAACGAGGCCCGAGCCGGGGCCGGCCAGCGTACCGCCGACTTCTACCTCGCCCTGCATCTGGGGCGGGTCTACTTCGGCAACATCGGCAGTCCGGACCGGCTCGACTTCACGGTCATCGGCCCGGCGGTCAACGAGGTCAGCCGGATCATGGCGCTCTGCAGCTCGGTGCGGCGCCCGCTGCTGCTCTCCGCGCGCTTCGCCGAGACGGCCGCAGGCGGAGCCGGCGAAGGGGCCTCCGACCTGCCGCTCGCCTCGGTCGGCCGCTTCGCCCTGCGCGGTGTCTCTGCGGCCCAGCATCTCTACACCTTGGCCTGAAGCTCGCCTCGGCGCTGACCACCATCCTCGCCTCCCGCAAGAGTGCCATCGTTCACGCTGGCTCTCGGTCATTCGGGGCCCTCTGTCATCCGGGGCACTCTGTCATTCGGGACCCTCTGTCATTCGGGAAATGCCGGTCTATTTTGATTCCTGCCGCGTTTCGGCAGATGAGCGAAGAAGTATCGAGGAACGCCCTACCGATGGTTTCTTGCATGACTGCAAAGAGGAGCATCGATCATGGAACGCGTGACACTTGATCAACTTTCGACCAAAGCAAACATTTCCACCGACCTTTCCAAAGAAGGTTTTCTTTCCCGGCAGCAACGTCTTCAGCGCTGGACCGAGCTTCTCGCCCGGGAGCCGGACAGGCCGTTGAACACATTCCTGCAGACGGAGTACATGGACGCCGAGGCCCGCGACAGCCTGCGCTGCGCGGACTCCGCCCTTACCGTCGCATTTCAGGATCCTGTCCTACGCGAGGCGGGCCTTACCGACGATAGCTACGGAACCGCCAAGAGGTTCTTCGGTCTGGGCGATCGGCATCTGCACTGGATACTGTGCTATTGCCATCACGGCATGTCCGTCCGTGCCGGCGCTCTTGTCTCCGTATTGCGCTCCATTTTGAAGCAGGTCTTTTAGCCTTAGAGAGTCTAGCGCGGGCGCTCGGAACCGGCGTCGGCAGCGACGCGTTGGTGTTGGGCCTCTGACAATGGAGAGAAGCAATGCCGCATATCACCGCGAAGCTGCACGAGGATCACCGGAAGGTGGAGCAGATCTTCAGAAAGCTGAAGGACACGACCGATCGCGCGGAGAAGACGCGCCTGGACCTGTGCAACAAGCTGAAGCACGAGCTGCTGGCTCACGCAGAATTCGAGGAAGCCGTATTCTACCCGGCCATCCGCGAGCGCAACGGGGCCGATATAAGCGAGGCGCTCGAAGAGCATCAGCAGGTGAAGAGCATGCTCGAGGAGATCGAGCAGATGGAGCCGGCCTCCGCAGAGTTCATGGACAAGATCCTGGAGCTGGAAGAAGCCGTAAAGCACCACGTCGAGGAAGAGGAGAACGAGCTTTTCCCCGTCGCCAGGAAGGCGATCGAGAAGGACGAAGGCGAACAGATGTCCCAGCGCCACGACCAGATGGTTCGCGAGCATATGCGGGCCGCGCCTTAACGCGGGGGCGCCGGCACCTTCGCCGAAACCAGCGCGACCGACCTGAGGGAGGCGCAGTGCGCCTCCCTCGCATTTTCAGCAGAGGCCGCGGCTGTGCAACGCAGAGCCGCCGCCTGCTGCCTGGCTACGGTCGCTGCGGGTTGAGTTCGGCATCCGGACGCGCCACCCAACCGAAATAGGCAGCAACCAAGGCGAGGACGGCGTGGAGCCAGACGTTGTGGCCGTAAAGAGGGATCAGCCCGAAGACCGTCGCCAGAACCGGGATCAGCCCCATCACCGCCAGGATGGCATAGATGACAGCCACCGAGCGCCCATAGAGGCGCGCGCCCGACAGGGACCGGTAGGCGGCAAGGCCCCAGATCCCGAAAACGATGTGCACGGCGTTATGGAGCGGGTTGACGGGGAAAAGGCCGAACAGATGGCCGGCTGTTTCAGCTTCAGCGGCCGGGGCGTCCGTCACGGGCGCGGGGCCGGTGACGAGCCCGGGAACGAAGCCGGCAATACCGACCAGCAGGAACACGATCCCATAGGCTAGGGCGAAATAGCGGATAGCCATAGTTGCCTCCGTCGCGAGAGCGCATGCGGGAAAGGAACGCCAGCCCATGGCGGCGGTTCCTTGCCCCAAAGGACATCACGTCGCCTGGCGCGCCGCCCCAAGCTGCCGCATCTGCGGCTGGTCCTGGCGCTCGCTAACGTCGGCCAGGTCACAGCAAGCCG
>DATCXZ010000004.1:0-14948 GCA_036570545.1 Kiloniellaceae bacterium | reverse complement strand
GCCAAATCGCGGCCGATGAGGGCGCCCAGGCGCTGCAGCCGGGCGGCAGCAAGGTCGGTCGCGGGATTCTCCGCCAGCAAGTCCCCCGAGGGCGCCGCCAGCCGCAGCAGGGTACGATCGTCATCGGTCAGGGTGAAGGCGATTCCGGGATGCGCCATGGCAAGGCGGGCGATGCTGTCCTGGGCATGTCCGGTTTCGGTGCGCGACTGCTTCAGGAACTTGAGCCGTGCCGGGGTGGCGAAGAACAGATCGCGCAGCTCGACCCTTGTGCCAGCGGCGAGCGCCGCCGGCTGGGGGGCGCCCTTCACGCCGCCATCGACGGTCAGGCTCCACGCCTCGCCGGCGCCGGCCTTGCGGCTGGTGAGGGTGAGGCGCGCCACCGCGCCGATGGAGGGCAGCGCCTCGCCGCGGAAGCCGAGCGTCGCGATATGCACGAGATCGTCGCCGGGCAGCTTGGAGGTGGCGTGGCGCTCCACCGCCAGCAGCAGCTCCCCGGCCGTCATGCCGCAGCCGTCGTCGGTGACCGCGATCAGCGCGCGCCCGCCGTCGCGCAGCTCGACGTCGACATGCCGCGCCCCGGCATCGAGAGCGTTCTCGACCAGCTCCTTCACCGCTGCAGCCGGCCGCTCGACCACCTCGCCGGCGGCGATCTGGTTCACCAGGGTTTCCGGCAGGCGGCGGATCGGCATGGGCGGGAAGGCTCCAGCTTGGGGGACCCGTAGCTTAGCAGACCTGGTGGAGTCGGGCGAACCCCGGCCTTAGCCCGGCAGTGCCCGGTCCAGGATGGCCCGGCTGTCGGCGGGGGCGGTACCGGCGCCGTAGGTGTGGCAGAAGGTGCCGTCGAGTCGCCCGGCGATGAAGGGCTCGGCGACCGCTGAGGGCGCGTGCTCCAGCAGCAGCGCGGCCGCTGTCGCTCGGGCCAAGGTTTCGACGAAGTGGCGCGCCCGGCGCTCGAGATCGGCGGGATCGGCCAGCAGCGCGCGCAGTTCCCGCAACGCCGTTTCCAGCCGGCGCTCGCCGGACGCCGCCTGCCCCAGCGCGTCCAGCACCCCCTCGACCGCCGCCGGGTCCTGTTCCAGCACGCGCAGCAGATCGAGGCACATGACGTTGCCCGAGCCCTCCCAGATCGCGTTCAGCGGCAGCTCGCGGTAGAGCCGAGCGGCCAGCCCCTCCTCGACATAGCCGTTGCCGCCGAGGCATTCCATGGCCTCAGTGCCGAGCGCCGGCGCCAGCTTGCAGACCCAATACTTGGTGACCGGCGTCATCACGCGGCGCCAGGCGGCCTCGGACTCGCTGCCCGCGGCGCCGTCGAAGGCAGCGGCGAGGCGGAAGGCAAGCGCCGTCGCCGCCTCCACGTCGAGCGCCATATCGGCCAGCACCGCCGCCATGAGCGGCTGGTCGACGAGGTGCTTCTGGAACACCCGGCGGTGGCGGCAATGATGCAGCGCCAGCGCAAGGGCGAGGCGCATCTGCCCGGCCGAGGCGACGGCGCAGTCGAGCCGCGTCAGGGTCACCATCTCGATGATGGTGGCGATGCCGCGCCCTTCCTCGCCGATGAGCCAGCCGTGCGCCCCCTCCAGCTCGACCTCCGAGGAGGCATTGGAGCGGTTGCCGAGCTTCTCCTTCAGGCGCTGCAGGCGCAGCGGGTTTACCGTGCCGTCGGGCAGGAAGCGCGGCACCAGGAAACAGGAGAGCCCGCCCTTCGCCTGGGCCAGCATGAGGAAGCCGTCGCACATTGGCGCGGAGAGGAACCACTTGTGGCCGACCAGGATGTACGCCTCGCCCGGCCCCGCGGCACCGGCGGGCTCGGCGCGGGTGGTATTGGCGCGCACGTCGGTGCCGCCCTGCTTCTCGGTCATGCCCATGCCGAGGGTGATGCCGGCCTTGTCGCCGAGCGGGCGGAAGTGCTGGTCGTACTGGCGCGACAGCATCTTCGGCAGCAGCAACGCCGCGATCTCCGGCTGCCGCAGCAGCGCCGGCACCGCCGCGTGAGTCATGGTCAAGGGGCAGAGGTGGCCGGGCTCGGTCTGCGTCGTCATGTAGAGGCGCGCGAGGCGGGCCACCTGCGCGCCCTCGGGCGGCGGCGCCTCCGGCGCCTGCAGATGCTCCCAGGCCGAGCAGTGCAGTCCCGCCCGGCAGCTCCGGCGCATGACCTCGTGATAGGCCGGGTGGAACTCGATGAGGTCGAGGGGAAAGCCCTTCTGGTCGAAGCGGCGCAGCTTCGGCGGATTGTCGTTGGCGAGCCGCCCCAACTCGAAGGCCTCGGCGCTGCCGGCGGCGGCGCCGAAGGCCGCCAGCGCCTCGTGGCTCGCTGCCGCCCCCTCGCGCCTCACGGCCTGCTGCAGGGCGGCGTCGGTGAGGAAGAGGTTCAGGTCCTGGAACGACGGACTCTGGTTGCCGACCTCATGGGTCGCGAAGCGGGTGCCGGCCATCGGACGCCTCCTTTGCAGGGGGAGGCCACTATAGCCGCGGCGCCCCGCGAGCGGCAGGGCGGGCTATACGGCGCGCCTCTAATGGAGCGTCCCTCAGCTCCCGTCGCTGGGGGCCTCGCGGGTGGGGGTGACACCGTCGGGGGTGCCGACCACGACGACGGTGAGCGCGTCGGGCTTGTAGAGCTCCTTGGCGACGCGCTTGGCCTGCTCCAGGGTCACCGCCTCGACGTAGCCGTTGCGCTTTTCCAGGTAGTCGATGCCGAGGTTCTCGATCTGCATGCCCACGAGCATGCCGGCGATATTGTCGGAGCTGCTGAAGCGCAGCGGAAACGAGCCGGTGAGGTAGCGCTTGGCGGCGTCCAGCTCCTCGGCGGTCGGTCCCTGCTCTGCCATGCGTCGCCACTCCTGGCGGATGAGGTCGAGGGATTCGCCGACCCGAGCGTTCTGGGTCGCGGTGCCGCCGTAGACCAGGTCGCCGTGGTCGTAGCCGGCGAGGTAGGAGTAGACGGAGTAGGCGAGGCCGCGCTTCTCGCGCACCTCCTCGACCAGGCGCGAGGAGAAGCCGCCACCGCCGAGGATGTAGTTCACGACATAGGCGGCGTAGTAGTCTGGATCGTGGCGCGCGATGCCTTCCTGGCCGAGCGCCACCACCGACTGTGGGATCGGCTTGGCGATCACTACCGTCTCGCCCTTGTTCTGCACCTTCGCCTTGCCGATCTCGAAGGGCGCGGCCTTTTCCGGGAGCGCGAGGAAGGTGTCGTCGAGCACCTTGCCCAACGCGTCCGGCGTGATGTCGCCGACCACGCCGACGAAGAGGCGGTCGCGCCCGAAACGCTGCGCGACGACGCCGCGCAGATCCTCGACGGTGATGCGCGCGATGGAGGATTCAGTGCCGCGGGTCGGCCGGGCGTAGACATGCTCGCCATACATCAGCCGGCGCAGCACGCGCCCGGCGATGTAGTTGGGATCTTCTGCCTGGCGCGACAGGCTGGCGACGATCTGGCTGCGGATGCGCTCGACCGGCTCCTCGTCGAAGCGCGGCTCGGTCAGCGCCAGACGCAGCAACTCGAAGGCACGGTCTCGGTTCTCCGTCAAGGTCGCCAGCGAGCCGTTGAGGCTGTCGAGCCCGGCCTGGAAGCGCAGGCTGATCGAGAGATTGTCGAGCTCGCCCTGGAAGGCCTGGGAGTCGAGCGGGCCGGCGCCTTCGTCGATCGTGCTGGCGGCCATGTGGGCGAGGCCGGCCTTGCCCTCCGGGTCGAGCGCCGATCCGCCGCGGAAGGCGAGCTCGAGGGCGATGATGGGATTAGTATGATCCTCGACCAGCCAGGCCTCGATGCCGCCGGGGCTGACCACCCGCTGCACCTCGACGGCGCGCGCCTGGACGGCGCCAAGCAGCAGAGTCAGAAGCACCAGCAGCGCGAGCACCCAGGCCGCCGGCCGGGGCGCGGGCGCTGCGGCGGCAACGGCGTTCTTCATCCGGCGGTGCCGGAGGGCCTTGTCCACGGGCAGCTTGTCCACGGGCAGCGTCCTTTCCTCGGCGTGGCCGGTTCGCCGGCGTTGTGGTCGGCGGTCTCTCAAGTTGTCGGCTCGGGCAGCAGATAGCTGGTCACCGATTGCTCGTCGCGCAGCACCGACTCGAGAGCCGCGTTGACTTCCGCGGCGGTCACCGTCTCGATCCGCTCGGGCCAGCTTTCCACCTGCTCCAGGCTGCCGCCGGTGGTGAGCGCGGCGCCGATCACGCGCGGCGCCGTGCTGAGGTTGTCGCGGGCATAGACCGCGCCGGCCACCAGGCGCTTCTTGGCGGCGGCGACCTCTTCCTCGCTGACGCCCTTCTCCAGCAGCGTGGCGATCTCCTTGCGCAGCGCCGCCTCGGCCGGCTCCACTTCCTGGCCGGGGCGCGGCGCCACGTAGAATCCGAAGGTGGAGTAGTCGTAGTTGGTCGGGCTGTAGCCGGCCCCGGCCGCGCCGGCAATGCCCTGCTCGACCACCAGCCGGCTGTAGAGGCGGGCCGTGGCGCCGCCGCCGATGATCTCGGAGGCGACCTGCAGCGCATAGGCCTCGTTACCGGTCGCCTGGCGATAGCTCGGCGCCAGATAGCTGATGGAGACCTGCGGCTGGGCCACTCGCGGGCTTACCAGACGCACCTCGCGCGACGCGTTCTGCGGCGGCTCGGCAACGCGCTGGCGCTCGGGGATGTCCTTCGTCGGGATGACGCCGTAGTACTTCTCGGCCAGCGCGCGCACGCGCTGGGGATCGACGTCGCCGACCACGATCAGCACGGCATTGTTGGGCGCGTACCACTTGTCATAGAAGCGGATCGCCGCCTCGGTGCTGAGCTGCTCGATCTCGTGATCCCAGCCGATGATGGGAATGCGGTAGGGGTGGTTGAGGAACTGCACCGCGCGGCTGATCTCGCCGAGCTGGCTGGCGGGATCGTTGTCGATGCGGCTGCGCCGCTCCTCGCGCACCACCTCGCGCTCCGGCAGCACCACGTCGTCGGTGAGCCTGAGGTTGGCCATGCGGTCGGCCTCGTTCTTCATCATGATCTCGAGGCGATCGGCAGCGACGGTCTGATAATAGCCGGTGTAGTCCCACGACGTGAAGGCATTCTCACGCCCGCCGTTGGCGGCGATGATGTCGGAGAACTCGCCCGGCTTCAGAGTCTCGGTGCCCTTGAACATCAGATGCTCGAGAAAGTGCGCGAGCCCCGATTCGCCGGCCTGCTCGTCGGCGGCGCCGACGCGGTACCACACGGAGTGGTGCACGATCGGCGCGCGGCGGTTCACTACCACCACGACCTGCAGGCCGTTGTCGAGGGTGAAGCTGACGGGATCGAAGACCTTGGCCTGGGCCGGGGTCAGGAGGGCGGGGGTCAGGAGGGCGAAAGCGGCCGCCAGAAGGACGGCGAGCGCGCCGGGAAGAGAAGCGCGCAACAGGGCCGGGCGGCGGGAAACTGCCAATTCCGAGACTCCCTCTGGCGTTGCTAGGGATGCTCTAGCGCTAGAGCCAAATGATTCCAATGTGCCTCTATATGGCACGAACGCGGGCGCCCGCAAGCGGACGCCCGGTCGCTTTGTGATGAACGATCGTTAATCTCTGTGCGGTGCAGCGGCGCCCGCGGCAACGCGAGACGCCGGCCGCTCGCCTCAGAACAAGCCTTCCAGCGGCGCCTGACGGCGACGCTCGATCTGCGGCGTCGGCCCGGTGGTCGGCGGCTGGCCGAGCGCGGCGTTCTCCTGCAGGCGGCGGGTCTCCGCCACCGGATCGACGATGCTGCCGGCCGGCATCTGATCGTTCCAGAATACCAGAGCGTCGACGAAGCGCTCCGACTCTTCGTTGATCTGCTTGGTCTCACGATTGACGATGTAGCGAATGTCCGGATTCGCCTCGGTAGCACCGGTGGCGACCAGCAGGGCCTGCTCGCCCGCCGTGCGCGCAACCGTACCCTGTTGCCGCACAGCAGCATTCTGGCTGTTGGCGAAGACCGCGCGCTCGGCCTGCTGCGAGGCGCTGCCGACCTGCGGGCGCGGCGCGCCCGGCTCCGGCGGGCGCAGGTTGTAGTCCGGCGGTAAGGTCAGGGGCGCGCGCGACACCACACGGAATTCGTCGGGCGACTGCTTGGTGAGGCCTAGGCTGTCGCGAAAACCCCCACAGGCCGAGACCGCCAGCGCCAAGCCGGCGACTATGAGAAGTCTTCCTGTCATGTTGCGTTCCATTTCAGACTACCTCCCTATCCCCGCCCCTTATTACCCTTCCTGCCCGGCTGGAACAACCCGTCCGCGACGATCAGAAGGACGCCGCAGACGATGGCGCTGTCGGCCACATTGAAGGCCGGCCAGTGCCAGCCGGCCAGGTGGAAGTCGAGAAAGTCCACTACCCCAGGCTGATGGAAACGGTCGACGGCGTTGCCCACCGCCCCGCCAACGACCAGTCCGACCGCCCAGATCAGCAGGGGGCCGTCCTGTTTCCTCACCCAAACCAGCAAGGCCAGGGAAACCACCAGGTTCACGGCGATGAGAAAATAGGGCTGCCAAGCCGCCTCGCCCTGGAACAGCCCAAAGCTGACCCCGGTGTTGTAGGTCAGCACGACGTTGAAGAAGCCGGTGATGGCGATGCCCCCCCGCGGCGGCATCACCGCCTCGAGAATCGCCCATTTGCTGAGCTGGTCCAGCAGCAGGGTGACGGCGGCGATGACGAGGACGCGCTGCATGCCGGAGCGGAGGCCCGCGCTACTGCGCCGCAGCGCCGAGGTGCTGCACAGCATCGGCGCAGCGCGTGCAGGTGTCGGGGGCCGCAGCGGCCGCGCCCACCTCCGGCAGCACCTTCCAGCAGCGCTCGCACTTGTCGCCGGCGGCAATCTCCGCGACCACCGCGACCCCGGCGACGTCGGGCAGCCGGAAGGCCTCGGCCGGCGCGGGCGCGTCGCTCAAGGCGATGTCGGAGGTGATGGCCACCTCGGCGAAGTCGACCGCGGCGACCGCATCCTTCAACTCGGGGCGCTGGATGTGCACCACCGGGCGCGCCTGCAGGCTGGAGCCGATGCGCTTGGCGGCGCGCTCGACCTCCAGGGCACCGGTCACCACGCGCCGCACCTCGCGCACCTTGGCCCACTTGGCGGCCAGCGCCGGGTCGAGCCACTCGGCAGGAACCGCCGGGAAGGTGCGCAGGTGGACCGAGGCCTCCTTGCCGGTGCCGCGCGTCCACCAGGCTTCCTCCGCCGTGAAGCAGAGGATCGGCGCCAGCCAGGCGGTGAGGCAGGAGAACAGCTCGTCGAGCACCGTTCGGCACGCGCGCCGGCGCAGCGAGTCCGGCCGGTCGCAGTAGAGCACGTCCTTGCGCACATCGAAGTAGAAGGCCGAGAGGTCGACGGCGCAGAAGGTGTAGACCGCCTGGTAGAGGGCGTGGAAGTCGAAGTCTTCTACGTTCTGGCGCACCTGGCGGTCGAGCTCGGCCAGGCGGTGCAGCACCCAGCGCTCCAGCTCCGGCATCTCGGCAGCGGCGACACGCTCGCGCTCGTCGAAGCCGTCGAGGTTGCCGAGCAGGTAGCGCAGCGTGTTGCGCAGGCGGCGGTAGGCATCGCTCTGATGCTTCAGGATTTCGGGCCCGAAGCGCAGGTCCTCCTCGTAGTTGGAGGCGACGACCCAGAGCCGAAGGATGTCGGCGCCCTGGCTGTCGACCACATCCTGCGGCGAGAGGGCGTTGCCCTTCGACTTCGACATCTTCTCGCGGCCCTGCTCCTCCAGGATGAAGCCGTGCGTGAGCACCGCATCGTAGGGCGCGCGTCCGCGCGTTCCCGCGGATTCGAGCAGCGACGAGTGGAACCAGCCGCGATGCTGGTCGGAGCCTTCGAGGTAGAGGTCGGCCGGCCACTTCAGCTCCGGGCGCGCCTCCAGCACGAAGGAGTGCGTCGAGCCGGAATCGAACCATACTTCGACCACGTCGGTGACCTGCTCGAAGTCTTCGGCGCTGTAGTCGTTGCCGAGGAAGCGCTGCGGATCGCTGGCGAACCAGGCATCGCCGCCCTCCTGCTCGAAGGCATCGGCGACGCGCTCGATCACCTTGGCATCGCGCAGCGGCTCGCCGGACTTTTTGTCGACGAAGATCGGCAGCGGCACGCCCCACAGGCGCTGGCGCGAAATGCACCAGTCCGGCCGCTGCTCGATCATCGAGCGCAGGCGATTGCGCCCGGTCGCCGGCACGAAGCGTGTGGCGTCGATGGCCTTCAGCGCCTTGTCGCGCAGCTCGTTGGTGTCCATCGAGATGAACCACTGCGCGGTGTTGCGGAAGATGAGCGGCGCCTTGGAGCGCCAGGAGTGCGGATAGCTGTGCGTCAGCTTGCCCTTGGCGAGCAGGCGGCCGGCCTCGGCCAGCGCCTTCACGACGCGGCCGTTGGCGTCGCCCGGCTTGCCGTTGGTGTCGTAGACCACAGCGCCGGCAAGCAGCGGCACGTGGTCGTAGAACATGCCGGCGCCGTCGACCGTCTGCGGGATCTCGATAGCGTGCTTCAGGCCGAGCGCCCAGTCGTCGGCGCCGTGCCCGGGCGCGATGTGCACGAAGCCGGTCCCCTGCTCGGTGGTGACGAAGTCGCCGGCCAGCACCGGCACGCCGAAGTCATAGCCGCCGGCCGCCGCCGCGACGCCGCGCCAGGGATGCGCCAGCACGGTGCCCGCGAGATCGCCGGCATCGCCGAGCCGCGTCCACGCCTCGATGCCGGCGTCGGCCTTCACCTGCTCGGCGAGATCGTCGGCAACGACGAGCTTCTCGCCGGCCACGGCGGCGCTGCCTTCGCCAGCGGCGTCGACGCGCCAGACGCCGTAGGCGATCTCCTCGCCGAAAGCCACGGCGCGGTTGCCGGGAATAGTCCACGGCGTGGTGGTCCAGATGAGCACCGAGGCGCCGTCGAGCAGCGGGTTCGCGCTCGCGACTACCGGGAAGCGCACCCAGATGGTGGTCGAGACATGGTCGTGGTACTCGACCTCCGCATCGGCCAGCGCGGTCTTCTCGACCACCGACCACAGCACCGGGCGCGACCCCTTGTAGATGCCGCCGTTGACCAGGAACTTGCCGATCTCGCGCACGATCTGTGCTTCGGCGTCGAACGACATGGTGGTGTAGGGCCGCTGCCAGTTGCCGATCACACCGAGGCGCTTGAACTCCTCGGTCTGGATCTTCACCCACTTTGCGGCGAAGTCGCGGCACTCGCGGCGGAACTCGAGCACCGGCACGGCGTCCTTGTCCTTGCCGGCGGCACGGTACTGTTCCTCGATCTTCCATTCGATGGGCAGGCCGTGGCAGTCCCAGCCCGGCACGTAGTGGGCGTCCTTGCCGAGCATCTGGTGCGCCCGGTTGATGACGTCCTTGAGGATCTTGTTGAGGGCGTGGCCGATGTGCAGGTGGCCGTTGGCGTAGGGCGGCCCGTCGTGCAGGATGAACTTCTCGCGGCCCGCAGAGACTTCGCGCTGCCGCGCGAAGAGGTCGATCGCTTCCCAGCGCTCGAGCACCTTTGGCTCGTTGGCGGCGAGCCCGGCGCGCATCGGAAAATCGGTCTTCGGCAGGAAGACGGTGGGACGATAGTCGACGCTCATCGCGCAGTGCTTCTCAACTGGTGCCGGGTTAACGGGTGCCGGGTTAACGGGTGCCGGATCAAGGGATGCCGGTCAGGCAAAACGGCTCTCGGCCAGGATCGCGCGGGCCTCGCCGCAATCGAGGGCGATTTGTGCCTGCAAAGCGTCAAGGCCGTCAAACTTCTTTTCCGCCCGGATGAAGTCGATCAGGCGCACGCGCAGGGTCTCGCCGTAGATATCGTCGGTGAAGTCGAAGAGGTGGACCTCCAGGCGCAGATCCTCGCCGGCCACCGTCGGGCGGCGGCCGAAGTTGGCGACGCCCGGCAGCCAGCGGGTCTCGCCGCCATGCTCGACCCCCGGGTCGCGCCCGGCGTGCACCGCATAGACGCCGGTCGCCGGGCGCAGGTAGTCGCCGAGCGTGAGATTGGCAGTGGGAAAGCCGATCGTGCGGCCGCGGCGGTCGCCATGCTCCACCCGTCCCTCGATCTCCCAGGGGCGGCCGAGCAGCTCGACGGCCTTGCGCGGCCGGCCTTCGCGCAGGTGCGCACGAATGATGGAGGAGGAGTAGACCTCGCCCTCGCCGGTCATCACCGGCTCGACGGCAGTGACGCCGAAACCGTGCTGGGCGCCCATCGACTTCAGGAGCCCCGCGTTGCCGGCTCGCTTGTGGCCGAAGCAGAAGTCCCAGCCAACCACCACGTGGCGCGCCGCCAGGTCGCCGACCAGGATCTCGACCACGAAGGCCTCCGCCGTCTTCAGCGAAAAGGCACGGTCGAAGTGCAGCACGAAGAGGTCGTCGATGCCGGCCTCCTGCAGCGCATGAGCCTTGGCGCGCAGGGAGGTCAGGCGAAAGGGCGGCTGGTCCGGCAGGAAGACCGAGCGCGGATGCGGCTCGAAGGTAAGGACCGCCAGAGGTGCCCCGAGAGCGTCGGCCTGGCGGCGGGCATCGGCCAGCAGCAACTGGTGGCCGCGATGCACGCCGTCGAAATTGCCGATCACCACCACCGCCCCGCGGGCGGCGGCGGGCAGATCCTTGGTATGCCGGAAAATAGCCATAAGTCCGGCTGGTCTGCCGCCTTCGGCGGGCACTGTCAACGAAAGAACACCGCGCGAGACGCTCTGCCCCAGCGTCCTGCGACGCCTACTCGGCGGCCTGGGGTGCGGTCGGCGCGCCGCAGTCGTTGGCCTCGGTGTCGCCGGCCATCTCCTTGCGGCTGGCCACCATCAGCGTCGCCTCGCCTTCCAGCACCACGCTGTCCCGGACCGTGCAGACGGTATCGAAGATGACCCGCTTCTTGGCGGCCTGGATCTCCTTCACGGTGACCCGCGCCTCGACGGTGTCGCCGATCTTCACCGGCGCCTTGAAGCGCAGGTCCTGGCGCAGGTAGATGCAGCCGGGTCCCGGCAGGCGGGTGCCGAAGACGGTGGAGATGAAGCTCGCCGACAGCATGCCGTGGGCGATGCGCCCCGCGAACATCGTCTTCTCGGCAAAGCTCTGGTCCAGGTGGACCGGGTTGGTGTCTCCGGAAATGCCGGCGAACATGGTGATGTCGGCGTCGGTCACCGTCTTGGCGAAGACGGCTGTCATGCCCACCGAGAGATCCTCGAGGAAGTAGCCATGCTTTTCGTGCATCGACCGTCTCGCTCTGCCATGGAAATTAAGTTCCGATTCTAACGCGAATCGGGCAATTTTGTTTTGATCACTCTAGAAAAATGAGACCATCTTCGCAAGTGCGTTTTTGCGGCTGCGAAGGCACAAGAAATCGCAGGTATCGGTAAATTTTGCCTTACTGCAAACGCCGCAGCGACAGTAAGGTTGCACTGCAAAAAGGCTACCGGCGGCGGCTGGGAGCGGCCATAGCCGCCAGGTCGCGGTCCATCTGGTCGCGCAGAGCCTCGACCGGCAGGGTCGCCGTGGGGGTGGCGACGGTCGAGGTCACCGGCACACTGGCGCTCTGCTCCTCGAGCGGGAGGGGCGCGCGCCGGGTCATGCGGTAGAGCGCAAAGACGCCGATGGCGGTGTGGACCGCGGCGACGCAGGCAAAGAAGCCGACCGGCCCCATCTGGCGCATCAGCAGCGAGACGGCGACCGGGCCGAGGACGGCGCCGGTGCCGCCCACCAGCATGAGGGTGCCGCTGGCCGCCACCATCTGCTTCGGGGTGAGGTAGTCGTTGGTGTGGGCGATGCAGAGGGAATACATCGGCAGGCTCATGCCGCCGAGCAGGAACATCATGGCGTAGAGGCCGAGCGCCGGGCCATCGGCGACCGCGCCGGCCAGCACTGCGGCCACCGCGGCGGCGAAGGTGACCGCCGTGAGCACCCGGCGGCGGTCGAGCTTGTCGGACAGCCGGCCGATCGGCCATTGGAACGCCAGGCCGCCCAGGATGTTCGCGCTGATGAAGACGGCGATCTGCGGCACCGTCAGGCCGACGGTGCCGGCATAGACCGCCGCCATCGAGTAGAGCGCGGCGTTGGCCATGCCGGTGCCCAGCGCGCCGATGGTGCCGAGCGGCGAAATGCGGTAGAGCGCGCGCAGGCCGAGCGGCTCCGGCGCGGTGAAATCCGGCGTCGGCGTCGGCGATACCGAGATCGGCACCAGCGCCATGGAAACCAGCACGGAGGCCAGCGCGAACAGCACGAAGCTGTTGGTGTCGGCAAGATTCAGCAGGTACTGGCTGGCGGCCATGCCGCCGAGGACCACGAGCATGTATACCGACAGCAGGGTGCCGCGGGTCTCGTTGGTGGCGCGCTCGTTGAGCCAGGATTCCGCGACGATGTAGAGGCCGGCATAGCAGAAGCCGGTGACCATCCGCATGGCGCCCCACGACCAGGGATCGACGAACACCGCGTGCAACAAGGCGGCGGTCGAGGCGGTCGAGGCGAGCGCGGCGAACACGCGCACGTGGCCGACGTTGCCCACCACCTTGGGGGTGACCAGGGCACCGCCCAGCAGGCCCACGTAGTAGCAGGCCATGACGAGGCCGGTGGCTTCGGTGGTGAAAGCCTCCTGGCCGGCGCGGATGCCGAGCAGGGAGTTCTGCAGGCCGTTGCCCAGCATCAGCATGGCGAGGCCGACGAAGAGCGGCCAAGCCGATTTCAGCGCTGCCAACATATCGAAGGAATGCCCGTGCCCCGGCTTGGTAAAGTCCGCTGACCCGCTTATGCAATGCCGCCCGGACTGCCGCTAGCGGATCTGCGCCAGCGCCCCGGCGCGGACGGGCGAATGGCCGCCGGCGATCAAGCGCCGGCCAGGGCCTTCAAGGCCTCCCGCTGCGGCGGGGCAAAGCCGACGAGAAGCGTGCCGCCGGCTTCGATGACCGGCCGCTTGATGAGGGTGGGGTGACGCTCCAACAGCCGCGCCGCCGCGGCGGCATCGACGCCCACCTTTTCCGCTTCCGGCAGTTGGCGCCAGGTAGTGCTGCGCCGGTTCAGCAGAACTTCCCACCCGACCCGGCCGAGCCAGTGGGCGAGCCGGCCGGTCGGCAACCCGTCCGCACGCAGGTCGTGAAAGCGGTGGGCGGCATCGCCCGCCTTGAGAAGGCTCAGGGCCTCCCGGCAGCTATCGCAGTTCTTCAGTCCGTAGACGACGATCATGGAGCGGTCCTCCTGGCAGGCGGTTTTCTGGCGCGTCCAGGCGCCGTGCCGGCACGCCGCCGGGTTGACAGAAGCCCGGACGCCGCCTTCTCTAGCGCGGATGGAAATGCCGTCAAGCCGTTCCAAGGCCACAGGGCCCGAGATGCTCGCTGGCGAAGTCGTTGTCGTTCTCGAAGACGACGAGTTGGTCCGCCGCGCGACGGAGCGCCTGCTGCGCCGCTTCGGCGCCGAGGTGGTCGCCGGACGAAGCGCCGGGGAAGTGCTGGAGTCACTGACCGCGCGCGGCCTCGTTCCCTCCTGCATCGTCGTCGACTTTTGGTTGAGCCGCGAGGAAAACGGGCTGTCGGCAGTCACCCGCCTGCGCGAGTCGGCGGGAGGCAACCCGCGGATACTCGTCGTGACCGGCGATCTATCGCGCGATACCGCCGAGGCCGTGACCAAGGCCGGCCTGCCGCTGCTGCGCAAGCCGGTGGACATCGATCGCTTCCTGGAGGCCGTCACGAACATCCATCCCACACCGCAGGAAGGGCGATAATCCGGCCGCGCTCAGCGGCAGATTACAATCAGAAAGTGTGATTTACTTTGCCGATTCGGCGCCTGACGCAGGGGCGCCGCAGCAAATGGCATGCAATTCCACGGAAAATCGCCTGACAGTGGACAGGGCGACGCTCGTTTTGTAGTTGAAAAGGCTGCTAAAAACCGGAATATTCCCTGGCGTATCGGGGGCGTCGGTCGCTCAATCTGTTACCAAGCGTCGGGCAGGCGGCCCGGCGGCATCTAAGGACCACAGGATCGAGGCGGGGGAATGAGCGCCTCCCGATACCAATCGGGTCCGGCAACCATAGGCGCCGGAACTTACAACAAATTCAGGGTTCTCTAAACAATGAAGGTCCTCTACGCCGACGATCACTGGATCACACGCAGCGCTGCCAAGCACCTGATTGAACGGCTGGAACCGAACAGTAATCTTCTGGAGGCCGCGGACTTCCGCCAGGCGCTGGAGATTGCCTCCGGCAACCCGGACCTCGACCTCATCCTGCTGGACCTCTTGATGCCCGGCATGAAGCGTTTCGAAGGCCTGCGTGCCATGCGTGAATGCCTGCCGCAGGTTCCCGTGGTGGTCATGTCCGCCATCGAGGATCGCGACGAGATCCTGCGCTGCATTGAGGCCGGGGCGATGGGCTATATTCCGAAGTCGGCGCAGAGCGACGAGATCGAGTCAGCGCTGCAGACGGTGCTTTCCGGCGGTGTCGCCTTCCCGCGCCGCCTGCTGGAGCAGCGCAGTCCCGCGAAGAAGGCGCCGGTCTACGGCTTCGGTAGCGAAAAGTCGCTGGAGGACGTGGCCAGCGCACTCACCAAGCGTCAGCTTCAGGTCTACAAGTACCTCGGCCAGGGCATGTCCAACGCCCAGGTCGCCGAATCGCTCGGCCTGTCGGAGCACACCGTGCGGGTGCACGTCTCGGCGATCGTGAAGCGGCTGAACCTCGACAGCCGGACTCAGGCGGCGATCAGCGCCGCAGCACAGGTACGCGCGCTCGAAGAGGCCGAGGCCACAAGCTTCTGAGGCCACGAGCTTCTAAGCCCGCGCCGGTTCTTCAACGCCCCGGTTCCTCAACGCCGCGTCAGCGCGTAGTGGCAAAGCGCTCTGAGACGGGCGGGCCGCAGCGGCCGCAGCAGGCTGTGCACGCCGCTGCCGGCCAGGTCCGGCCGATCCGGCTGGCGGTCGCTCACCAGCACGATGGTTGCGCCTTCCACCCGCTCGAGCTGCCAGCCGCCGGCATCGGCGAAGACTGCGCGGTCGGCGATCAGCAGCGGCGCGCCAGCCGCAAGGGCGGCAGGGAGCGCGTCGGGGGATAG
>DATCXZ010000003.1:0-2357 GCA_036570545.1 Kiloniellaceae bacterium | reverse complement strand
GCCGCGGCGGCGGGCGGCGGCGCGGTTGGCTCGGGGCGCAGAGGCGCAGGCTGCGGCGCGCAGGCCTGCAGGAGCAGCAGCAGGCCAGCCGCGAGGGTCAACGATCGACGAATATTCCGCATGAGCTTCCCTCTCAGGCCTCGCCACCTCTCTCTCCTCGTCATGCTCGGGCTTGACCCGAGCATCCAGGGCAACAGCTCCGTCACGCGCTCCTGGACTCTCGGCTCGGGGCCGAGGGTGACGAGAAAGTTGGCGCCAACCTAATCCCTTTTTGCCCCCCCGTCGCGCCGTCGGCGCAGGTCCGCGCAATTGAAACTTGAATCGCTCTGCGCGATGGCGCATGGCATAGTCCGCCGCACCGCGATTCGCGGCGGGGTCGAAGGAGTTTGCGATGAAGTCGTTGATGGGCTGTCTTGCCGCTGTCCTGCTGTCGGTGGCATGGGCTTCCGCCGCCCAAGGCCAGTCGGGGAGCCAGGCGGGGGCAGATACGGGCACGCCGGCGCCGGCCCGCGTGATCGGCGGTCCGCTCGCCGGTATCGACGTGCTGCAGATGAGCGTCGCGCCCTTGAGCGACCAGGCCCGCGCCTGTGGCCTGGAAGGCAGCCTCATCCTCGACTCCTTCAAGCAGCCGCTGGGGGAGAAGGGCATCGTCGTGCAGCAGTCGGCGCACGTCTGGATCCAGCTTCAGGCGACCACGCTGCGCTACGAGGGCGACGCCTGCATCACCTACATCGAGGCGCGGGCGGTGCAGAACACCCGCTACTTCGATCGCAAGACGGAAACCGAGCGCAGCGGGCGCGTGCTGCTGTGGAGCGATGGCGGCCTCTTCGTGACCGGCGTCTCCAACCACGGCGTCACCACCAACATCGGCTGGCGCGATCTCGCGCGCGGCTTCATGCGCAAGTGGGAAATGGACCAATAGGTTCGGCGGAAATACCTTGAAGCGACGCGACCAAGAGCCAGAGCCGACCAATCCGCCGGAACGCAAGCCGGGCGATCCGCCGCAGCCGCTGCGTCCGCCCGAGGAGAAGGGGCCGCGCCCGGCCTACAGCAACCCGGCCTTCATCGAGAGTCCCTCGGCGCGCGGGCTGCGCATTCTCTCCGAGTACATGGAGCCCAACGCGCGCTTCAAGCGCTACAAGATCGACGACACCATCATCTTCTTCGGCTCTGCGCGCATCCTGCCGCGCGACGAGGCGGAGCGCCGCCTGGCGGTGGCCAAGGAGGAGGGCGCCAAGGAGGAAGACGCCGACCTCGTCGTCGCCGAGCGCAATCTCGAGATGTCGCGCTACTACGAGGCCACCCGCGAGCTGGCGCGCCGCCTTACCGAGTGGTCGAAGAGCCTGCCCGAGGACGACCGCCGCTTCGTGGTCTGCTCCGGCGGCGGGCCCGGCATCATGGAGGCGGCCAACCGCGGCGCCTCGGAAGCGCGCGGCCTCAACATCGGCCTCAACATCTCGCTGCCGATGGAGCAGATCGACAATCCCTACATCAGCCGCGAGCTGAACTTCGAGTTCCACTACTTCTTCATGCGCAAGTTCTGGTTCGCCTATCTCGCCAAGGCCGTGGTGGTGATGCCGGGCGGCTTCGGCACGCTGGACGAATTCTTCGAGCTGCTGACGCTGGTGCAGACCGGCAAGATCCGCAAGAAGATGCCGATCGTGCTGTTCGGCAGCCGCTACTGGTCCGAGGTGATCAATATGGAAGCGCTGGAGCGCTACGGCACCATCAACGCCCAGGACCTCGAGCTGTTCTTCCGCACCGATTCGGTCGACGAAGCTTTCGACTACATCACCGACCAGCTCCAGTCCCACGCCATCGACATTCCGGGGCCGCGACTGTAGCGGCTGCGGCCTACTGGATTCACACATCGTTTGTGGCCACTTTGAGGTCGTCACCCCGGCCAAGCGAGCGTGAGCGAGCGCGAGCCGGGGTCCAGGGCAAGCGAGCGAGCGCCTGCGCCCAAGGCTCCTGGACCCTCGGCTCGGGGGCCGAGGGTGACGATGAGAGTTGGTGGCGCCATTGGTGGATGTCGTAGCCCCGCGAAGGGGAGAGGGATCACCTACCGATGGGCTACACCAGCGCCTGCCGCGGAAAGGCGAAGAGGCCGTTGCGGCCGAGCAGGGTCGCCTGGAAGCCCTTGCGGAACAGCCCCGAGATCGCAGGGTCGAGCACGCTGAGGCCGCCGGTGAAGGCGCCGAAGGCGGGCAGGATGAGGCGCCGGCCGTCGGTGACGAAGCAGGGCGCGGTGATGCGCCGGCCGCGCACGGCGACCGAGGCCTTGGGGTGGAAGTGGCCGGAGACCTCCCCGCCGCGCGCCGCCGCTTCGGCCTCGTGGCGGAAGGTGAGGGCGCCGA
>DATCXZ010000002.1:0-19070 GCA_036570545.1 Kiloniellaceae bacterium | reverse complement strand
TATCTCGGCGCGGGTCAGGCCGTCGCCGCGCCGCAGGCGGTCGAGCACCTCCTCGTCATCGGGCAGGTATTCGATGCGCCGGTTCAGTTGGCCGGCCTTCTCCAGTGTGCGCATGAAGCGCGCGAAGCGGTCCAGCAGGTGCCCGCCCAGCATATGGGTGACGCTGATGGCCTGGCTTTGCAGGTAGTTGTCGCGCAGGCACTGCTGCGCCACCTCATCGGTCATCTTCCCCAGCAGCCTGTCGCGTTCCTTGCGGGTCATCTTGCCGGCCTGCTCGACATCCCCGAGCAGAACCTTGATATTGACCTCGTGGTCGGAGCAGTCGACGCCGGCGGAGTTGTCGATGAAGTCGGTGTTGCAGCGTCCGCCCGCCGCGCCGTACTCGATACGGCCGAGCTGGGTCATGCCCAGGTTTGCGCCTTCGCCGATCACCTTGGCCCGGAGCTGCTCGCCGTCGACACGCAGTGCATCGTTGGCACGGTCGCCGACGTCGAGATGGCTTTCCGCCGAAGCCTTCACGTAGGTGCCGATGCCGCCGAACCACAGCAGCTCTACCTCCGCCTGCAACAGGCACTGGATGAGCTCGCTCGGCGTCATGCTGTCCTTGGCGATGCCGAAGCGCTGCTTCATCTCCGGGGTGATCTTGATCGACTTGGCGCTGCGCTCGAAGATACCGCCGCCCTTCGATATCAGCTTCGCGCTGTAGTCGGTCCAGGCCGAGCGCGGCAGATCGAAAAGCCGCTTGCGCTCCGCCCAGGAGGCGGCCGGATCGGGGTCGGGATCGACGAAGATGTGCAGGTGATTGAAGGCGGCAAGAAGCAGGGTGTGCTGCGATTGCAGCATGCCGTTGCCGAACACGTCGCCCGACATGTCGCCGCAGCCGACGCAGGTGAAGTCCTGCTGTTGGACGTCCTTGCCGAGCTCCCGGAAGTGACGCTTCACGCATTCCCACGCACCGCGTGCCGTGATGCCCATCTTCTTGTGGTCGTAGCCGGCAGAGCCGCCGGAGGCAAAGGCATCGTCCAGCCAGAAGTCGTACTCGGCGGAGACGTCGTTGGCGATGTCGGAGAAGGTTGCCGTGCCCTTGTCGGCGGCGACCACGAGGTAGGGATCGTCGCCGTCGTAGCGCAGCACGTCCCTGGGGGGCACGATGCGGCCGCGCTTCAGGTTGTCGGTGATATCGAGCAGGCCGCGCACGAAGGTCTTGTAGCACTCGATGCCGGCGGCGATATAGGCGTCGCGCCCAGCCGACGCCGGCGGCTGCTTCATCACGAAGCCGCCCTTTGAGCCGACCGGCACGATGACCGTGTTCTTTACCTGCTGAGCCTTGACCAGGCCGAGCACCTCGGTGCGATAGTCCTCCGGACGGTCGGACCAGCGCAGGCCGCCGCGGGCCACCATGCCGAAGCGCAGGTGAACGCCCTCTACCATGGGGCTGTAGACGAAGATCTCTCGCAGCGGCTGCGGCTGAGGCAGCTCTTCGATCGAGCGCGAGTCGAACTTGAAGGAGCAATAGGCCTTCTCGCTGCCGTCGCTCGCCGGCTGGAAGAAGCTGGTGCGCAGCGTCGACAGAATGAGGTTGAGATAGCGCCTGATGATGCGGTCTTCGTCGAGGTTGGCCACCTGGTCGAGTTGCGATTGAATGGAGGCGACGATCTTGGCGCAGCTTGTTTCCGACTGCTTCTGGTGCCGCGGGTCGAAGCGAGCGAGAAAGAGATCGACGAGATTGCGCGTCAGCCCCGGATTGCGCGCCAGCGTCGCCTCCAAGTAGGCCTGGCTGAACGGGATGCGGGCCTGGCGCAGGTACTTGCAGTAGGCGCGCAGCACGATGACCTCGCGCGCGGTCAGGCCCGCGTGCAGCACCAGCTTGTTGAAGCCGTCGTTCTCCATGCGCCCGTGCCAGACGCGGGCGAAGGCTTCGTGGAAGGCGTCGCGCACCGCCGCGAGATCGATGGCGCCCTTGCCTTCGGCGCACATGCCGAAGTCGTGGATCCATACCGGCGCCTTGCGGTCGGAAACGTCGATGTCGAAAGGCACTTCGCCGATCACCCGCAGGCCCATGTTCTCCAGCATCGGCAGGATGTCCGAGAGCGGCACCGGGCGGTCGAGCACATAGATCTTGAACCGCAGCTCATCCGGCGGCGCGCCTGCCGGGCGGTAGAGATTCATCGCGAGGTCGTTGGTGGCGATTGCCGTTTCGATGTGGTGGATGTCCTCGACCGCGGTCGCGGAATCGAAGTGGCGCTGGTAGGCCGCCGAGAAGGCACGCTCGAAGCGGCGATGGGCGTGGATGCCGTCCTGCTCGCCGACGGCGTCGACCAGCGCTTCCTCCAGCAGGTCCGACCACGACCGCGCCGCCTCTGCCAGGCGAGCCTCGAGCTTTTCCAGGTCGACCCTGGGGATGCGGCCGCGCTCGGTGCTGATAATGAGGTGCAGACGGGCGAGCACCTCCTCGCTCATCTGTGTGGAGAAGCTGATGCAGGTGCCCTGGAATGCCGCGGCCAGAATGTCCTGCAGCTTGCGGCGCAGCGTGGTGTCGTAGCGGTCGCGCGGCACAAAGACCATGCAGGACACGAAGCGCTCGAAGGGGTCGCGGCGCACGAAGAGGGCGGTGCGGTGACGCTCCTGCAGGTTCAGCACGCCGACCGCGATCTGGTGCAGGTCCTCGACCGAGATCTGGAACAGCTCGTCGCGCGGATAGTTCTCGAGGATGTGCAGCAGGGCCTTGCCGTCGTGGCTGCGCGGCGAGAAGCCGGAAAGCTTCACCACGGCATCGACCTTCTGGCGCAACAGCGGGATGATGCTCGGCGAGCGTGAGTAGGCCATCGAGGTGAACAGCCCTGCGAAGAGACGCTCGCCCGTCACCTTGCCCTTGGCGTCAAAGGTCTTGACCGCAATGGTATCGAGCGCCACCGCGCGGTGCACGGTGGCGCGGCGGTTCGCCTTGGTGACGTGCAGAAGCTGTGGCCGGTGCATGAAGTCGCGCACGTCGGGCGGCAGCTTGCCGAGGTTGCGCAGGCCGTCGAAGATGCGCACCTCAGGATCGCGCAGGATGCCGAGCCCGCGCGCCTTGGAAACCTTCGAGACGGCGTTGGCGCCACTGCCCTGGAAGACGATCTCGCGATAGCCGAGATAAGTGAAGTGGTCGTCGTCGAGCCAGCGCAGGAACTCGAGGCCCTCGGCTATCTCGGCCACAGGCAGCATGGGGGGCCGCGTCTCCAGCTCGGCGATGACCGCGCGGCAGCGCTCGCGCATGTCGGACCAGTCCTCCACCGCGGCACGCACGTCCGCCAGGACGGCTGCGATGCCGTCGGCGATCTGCGCCAGCCGTTTGGACGGCTGCTCGCTGATCTGGATCTGCATCACCGATTCGCCAGCAAACCCGGTGGCCGGCCCCGGCCGTGGCTTGGACACCGCCTGCTTCGGCGCCGCCAGCTCCAGCAGCTTACCCTTGGCGTCGCGGCGCAGGGTGACGACGGGGTGAATGACCAGCAGCACCTCCGCCTCGTGGCGGCTGATCTCGGCGGTCACCGAGTCGACGAGGAACGGCATGTCGTCGTTGATGATCTCGATCACGCTGTGCTGCGATTCCCAGCCATCCTTGGTCGGATCGGGATTGTAGGCGCGGACGCTTGCCTTGCCGGGGGTGCGCTGCTGCAGCCACTGCCACAGGGCAAGGGCGCCGCCGGCCAGGTTGTCGGGGGTGCCGCCGCGCAGGTCGCTTGGCGGCACGTTGGCGAAGAACTGCCGCAGGAACGGCTCCGCGCGCTGGGCCCGGTTCGCCGGCAGGCGCTTCTGGGCCACCTGAACCACCTGGCCGATGAGTCTGGACCGCGCGCTTTTGTCTGCCATGGCGTCCTTCCCTTGATCGCAGATTCTTGGATTGGCGGATTGGCCTGCTCGGACTTCACTCGCCGGAGCGGCGCCGCCCTTGATCGGCGCGCGGCGTCGACTCCGACCGCTTTCATACCACGCTAGCCCATTCGGGTGCCGCAGGTTAAGGACCGAAGTTTGCCGCGCGTTTTATTGCCGGCCCGGCGCCGTCCGGCCATTGCCCCGCCACTGCCCCGCCATTGCCGCCGGCCTGGGCACGGGGATCGTGATAGCGCTAGCAATTTGGCCTTTCCGGATGGAAAGTGGTGCAATGCGCCGCTGATCGGAAGGGGGCAGGATGTCGAGACGCAAAAAGGGCCGGACGACGATCGCGGACGTGGCAGCGCGGGCCGGGGTAAGCCCGATCACCGTATCGCGCGCGCTGCGCGAGCCGGCGCGGGTGTCGGAGCCGTTGCGTCGCCGCATCGACGCGGCCGTGGGCGCCCTCAGCTACGTGCCGGACCAGCACGCCCGGGCGCTGGCTTCGGCGCGGACCAACGTCGTCGGCGTGCTGATCCCCTCGCTCACCAACACCGTTTTTGCCGATGTGATGCGCGGCATCCACGACCGCGCCGAGAAGACCGACCTGCAGGTGCAGTTGGCCAACACCCGCTATCAGCCGCTAGAGGAGGAGCGGCTGATCCGCCTCTTCCTCAGCCAATCGCCGGCCGCTCTCATCCTCGTCGGCATCGACCAGACCGAGGGAGCGGCCGAGCTGCTGAGCGCCGCCGAGCAGCCGGTCGCGCAGATCATGGAGCTGGGCCCACAGCCCTTCGACATGATGGTCGGATTCTCCCAGTTCGACGCCGGCCGCGCAATGACCGAGCATCTGCTGAGCGCCGGCTATCGCCGCATCGCTTTCCTTGCGGCGCGGCTCGACCCGCGCAGCAACCGTCGCATGGCTGGCTACAGCGCGGTCATGGCCGAGGCCGGGCTGGCCGACGAGAGCCTGATGGTGCAGACCAAGGCACCGTCCTCGGTCCAGGTCGGCTGTGAGCTGCTGCGCGAGATCGTCACGCGGCGGCCCGACGTCGACGCCGTGTTCTGCAACAACGATGATGTCGCCCTCGGCGCTCTTTTCGAGTGCCAACGGCTTGGTATCTCCGTGCCAGAGCGCCTGGGTATCGCCGGCTTCAACGACTTCGAGATGTCGGCCGCCGCCGAGCCGCCGATCACCAGCATGGCGACCGAACGCTATGCCATGGGCGTCGCCGCCATGGACATGGTCGCACGCACCATTGCCGGCGAGCCGCCGGCCGAGAAGGTAGTCGACCTGGGTTTTCACCTCTGCCCGCGCGCGAGCACGCGACCCGGCAAGCTGGAACGGACTGAAGCCGGGCGGGGGGCTGGAGCCGGGGCCAAGGCCCGCAAGACCGGCAGCAAGGAAGCCCGCGGCTAGAATTGCTCCTGCCAGGGGCGCAGCTCGACCTCCCAGCTCCAGGCCGAGCGATGCTGGCGCGCCACCTGGTAGTAGGTTTCGGCGATGGCGTCGGGGTCGAGCAGCGCATCGCCACCATCGTCCGGCCGCGCGGCGGAACGAATGCCGCCGTCGATCACGAAGTGGGCGATATGCAGGCCCTGCGGCTGAAATTCGCGGGCCAGCGACTGGGCCAGACCGCGCAGGCCGAACTTGCCCATGGCGAAGGGCGCCGACTGGGCATAGCCCTTCACGCTGGCCGAGGCGCCGGTCAGCAGGATGGTGCCGCTGCCGCGGGCGGCCATGCCCGGCACCACGGCGTTGCAGACCAGGTAGCCGCCGTAGCAGGTGACCAGCAGGGCCTGCCTCACCGCCCCGGAATCGAGCTCGGTGAAGGGGCCGCGCAGCCGTGCGGAAGCATTGAACAGCACCACGTCCGGCAAGCCGAGGTCCGCCGTCACCTGCGCCACCATGGCGTCCACCGACGCGCGGTCGGCCACGTCGCAGGCGTAGGTTTTGGCGTCCAGGTCCGCCGCCAGATCCTTGATCTTGCCGGGATCGCGCGCTGCCAGGGCGACCCGGGCGCCTTCCCTGGCAAAGCGCCGCGCCACCGAGGCGCTGAGGCCTGCCCCGGCGCCGACGATCAACACCGTTTCCGTCATGCTCACCTGCCCGCTCTGCTGTCGAACGAAAGGTCAAGAATGACAGAAGAGCGAGCGCGGTGACAGACGGATGTGTCGGCCTCAGGCCAGCGTGAGACGCACATCGAGACCGTTACGGGTGGCATCGGAGTAGGGGCAGATGATGTGGGCCTGGTCCACGACCGCCTGGGCGACGTCGCGCTCGAGGCCAGGCAGGCTGATCACCAACTCGACGTCGAGGCCGAAGCCCTTGCCGTCGTCGCGTGGGCCGATGCCGACCTTGGCCGTCACGGTGCTGTCGTCAGAGACCTTCACCTTCTGCTTTCCGGCGGCGACCTGAATGGCGCCGAGAAAGCAGGCAGAATAGCCGGAGGCGAAGAGCTGCTCTGGATTGTTGCCCTCGCCGCCCGGCCCGCCGAGCTCCTTCGGGGCGGTAAGCTTGACGGCGAAGGCACCATCGGCGGTTTTGGCGGAGCCCGTGCGACCGCCGGTAGCGGTAGCTTCGGTCCTGTAGAGAACTTTCATGATCTTGCTCCTTCATATGTCTGTGGGCATTTGTCTGTCGGCCACCTGGGGCCACGACAGCATCGTCTTGCGATGAGCATAATATATCGCGTACGATATAATCGTACAAGAGGTAGCGAGATACTTCTATAGGTCTTTAAAATTGCGCACATTGCCTTTTGCGCGATTCGATTGCGCGCGATATAATTCACTCTATATCTGCCCCCAGATAGTGTCATCGCTGGGATTTTCGGAGGCCGCCATGCCGGGCAAGAAGACCGACCTGCTCGATCTCGACCACCAGTTCTGCTTCGCCGTCTACTCGGCAGCGCATGCCTTGAACCGGGCCTACAAGCCGTTGCTGGATGCTCTCGGCGTGACCTATCCGCAGTACCTGGTGCTGCTCACCCTCTGGACCGAGGATGGCCAGAGCGTCGGCGAGATCGGCGAGCGCCTGATGCTGGAGTCGAGCACCCTGACACCGATGTTGAAGCGGCTGGAGGCCGCCGGGCTGATCCGCCGCGCGCGCAACCCCGATGACGAGCGCCAGGTGCGCATCCGCCTGACGCCGAAGGGCCGCCGTTTGCACGACAGGGCGCAGGCGGTGCCGCCGGCGATCGTGAAGGCGACGCAGTGCGAAGCGGAAACGCTGGGCCGACTGCGCGACCGCCTGTTCGGCGTGCGGGATGCCATTCTCGAGTCGGTGGAAGCCTGAGGAGTCGGTGGAGCGCGCGCCCTCAGTTCCTGGGGCGGATGCGCTGCAACAGGTCCCATACCGGCAGGGCTGCCAAGCCGCCGACCAGGCCCGCCCCATAGCTCGGCAGGGCAAAGCCGAGCACGGCGTTCCACAGCAGGGCGGCAAGATAGCTCGCCCCCAGCATCACCAGAACGGTGATGAGCAACCGCTGCCAGAGCGGCAGGTGCTGGCGGGCCATGGTCATCCCCCTGATCTCCTGGTGAGTGCTGCGCAGGCGATCCTAGATCGGATCGTGGTCGGATGGAACCGCATCGCGGGCCCATCCGACCCCGTGAATCCGGTCTACTTCAAAAGGGTAGAGCAGATTCACCCTGATCTGCTCTGACGCGCCCCGGCGGCTGCCGCCACCGGCACCGCCTCGGCGCCGGCGAGAAAGGGCTCGACCAGAGCGACGAGGGCATCCGGCCGCTCCAGCGGCGCCACGTGGCCGCAGTCGAGCTCCCTATAGTCCGCGCCGGGAATGCAGGCAGCGAGCGCACGCGCATGGGCCGGCGGCACCATCTGGTCCTGCCGGCAGCCGACGACCAGCGTCGGCGTGACGACGCGGCGGGCCACCGCGCGGATGTCGACGGCGAGGTCGAGATCGATCTGCCGACGCGTGCCGCCCCAGTTCTTCGCCGCCAGACTGAGAGCAACGGCGTCCTCCAGCATCGCGGGCGTGAGGCTGGACAGGAAGGCCGGGCTGAAGCCGGCGAGGATCCACTGGCGCACGAGCGTCTCACGGTCGCGGTCGATCAGCGCCAGCCACAGCCTCAGCATCATCTGCAGGCGCGTGTCGTCAGCGCTGACGAAACCGCCCAGCGGCACCAGGGATCGCACCCGCTCGGGGTAATCCGCGGCGGCCTGCACCGCCACCACGGCACCGAGAGAGAATCCGACCAGGTGGAAACGGTCCAGGCCCGCCGCTTCGGCTGCGGCAACGGCCTGCGCAGCCAGGCCCGCCACCGACAGCGGCCCGCCGCCGTCGCGCGTCTCGTCCGAGCCGGAATAGTCCGGCCGCACCACGGTCCAGCGCTGAGCCAGCCGGGCCGCCACCGGGCCCCAATGGGTCTCGCCGTCTCCGGCGGTGCCGTGCAGCAGCACGACGGCGGGGCCGGCGCCGTCGACGCGATAGGCCACCCGCGCGCCCGCGACTTCGATGTAATGCATGGAACAATCCCATTGATAGCGCGGCGGCCCAGAGATGGCGGCTCGCCCCTTGCGGGTCAAGCGACCGGCTGTTTCAGTTGTGTCTCAGGTTCAGTTGTGTCTCAGGGCGCGGCCGGGGTTGAGGCGGGCGCGGGGAAGCGCATGGCCGGGCTGCGGCGATCCCGGCTGTGCGCAGGCTTGCACCTGTGCTATCGAAGCCGCCGCGCCCAAGGCGCCCGCCCATTCCAGGAGCTTCCCCCGTGACCGACACCCTCTGCATTTCTCCCGTCGACAACCGCGAGTATGCCCGCCGCCCCGTGGCGAGCGACGATCGCATCGAGGCGGCCTTCGTGCGTGCCCGGCAAGCCCAGCGCGATTGGGCGCGACTGTCGATCGCCGAGCGCGCCGGCTGCTGCACCGCGCTGGTCGACGCCATGCTGGCCCTGCGCGAGGAGATCGTGCCGGAGCTGGCCTGGCAGATGGGGCGGCCGGTGAAGTTCGGCGTCGGCGAGCTGCGCGGCTTCGAGGAGCGCGCCCGCGCCATGATCGCGCTCGCCGAGACGGCCCTGGCGCCGGTGGTGCCGGCGGAGAAGAGCGGCTTCAAGCGCTACATCCGCCGCGAGCCCCTGGGCGTGGTGCTCACCATCGCGCCGTGGAACTACCCCTACCTGACGGCGGTGAACTCCATCGTGCCGGCGCTTATGGCCGGCAATGCCGTGGTGCTGAAGCACGCCGCGCAAACCCTGCTGGTCGGCGAGCGCTTCCAGGCCGCCTGCGACAAGGCGGGGCTGCCGCAAGGCCTCTTCACCAACCTCTGCATGAGCCACGGCCAGGTCGGCAAGGTGATCGGCGCGCGGCTCGCCGACCAGGTGAACTTCACCGGTTCGGTCGAGGCCGGCAAGGCGATCGAGCGCGCCGCCGCCGGCCAGTTCATCGGCGTCGGCCTGGAGCTTGGCGGCAAGGACCCCGCCTACGTGCGCGCCGACGCCGACCTCGCCTACGCTGTCGAGAACACCGTCGACGGCGCCTTCTTCAATTCCGGCCAGTCGTGCTGCGGCATCGAGCGCATCTACGTGCACGAGAGCCTCTACAAGCCCTTCGTCGAGGAGTTCGTCGAGCTGACCCGCGGCTACGTCCTCGGCGATCCGCTCGATCCCGGGACGACACTGGGGCCGATGGTGAAGACCGCCGCCGCCGACTTCGTGCGCGGGCAGATCGCGGCCGCGGTGCAGGCCGGCGCCACTGCCCACCTCGACCCGAGAGACTTCGCGCGCGACCAGGCCGGCACGCCCTACCTGGCGCCGCAGGTGCTGACCGAGGTTACCCACGACATGTCGGTGATGACCGAGGAGAGCTTCGGCCCCGTGGTCGGCATCATGAAGGTGGCCAGCGACGAGGAGGCGGTGCGCCTGATGAACGATTCGGCCTACGGCCTCACCGCCTCGATCTGGACAGCGGATCTGGCCGCGGCCGAGGCAATCGGCGGCGAGATTCAGACCGGCACCGTCTTCATGAACCGCGCCGACTATCTCGACCCCATGCTGGCCTGGACCGGCGTGAAGGACACCGGCCGCGGCGCCACCCTCTCCGAGGTCGGCTACGACCTGCTGACCCGGCCGAAGTCGTTCCACCTGCGCCACACGAACTGAAGGGGCAGGAACCAGCGGGAAAACCTGGACAGCAAAACGGCCCCTTGCGGGGCCGCTTGAGCAAGCGCTTGATATCAAGCGCAAAATTGGAGCGGGCGATGAGATTCGAACTCACGACCCCAACCTTGGCAAGGTTGTGCTCTACCCCTGAGCTACGCCCGCACCGGAAGCGGGGAGATACCTGCTTTCAGAGGACATTGCAAGTCCCACTTTGAGCGGCGAAACCGCTCCGCGGCGTGCCGCGCAGCGGGTTTTCTCCCGGCCGCGACAGAGGTTAATCGGCTTTCGCTACCCAAGGCTTAACGACGGCGGGGAGCCATGCCCGCGGGGTGACAAAGCGGCGCCGGTCTGCTACGGCGCTGAGGCGAAGCGATCACCCCGAACCGTGCAGGACGCCATGTCAAATCCCGAGGCCGAAGTCGACGCCGCAGGCCCCTTGCCCACCTCGCCGGAGGCCCTGCACCGGCGACTCGACGATCTCGGCATCGCGTATCGCAGCGTCAGCCACCCGCCAGTCTTCACGGTGGAGGAGGCCAAGGCGCTGCGCGGCGAGCTGCCCGGCCACCACATCAAGAACCTCTTCCTGCGCAACAAGAAGGGCCAGATGTGGCTGGTCACCTGCCTGGAGGACCGTGCGGTCGATCTGAAGGGACTGGGCGAGCGCCTCGGCGCCGGCCGCTTCTCCTTCGGCAGCGCCGACCGCCTGATGACCTACCTCGGCGTGCGCCCCGGGGCGGTGACGCCCTTCGCGGTGATCAACGACAAGGAGGACGCGGTCACCATGGTGCTCGACAGCGGCGTGATGGGCGATGACCCCGGCGCCCGCTTCGTGAACTGCCACCCGCTGGTCAACACCATGACCACCGCGCTGGAGCCGGAGGACCTGGTCCGCTTCCTGGAGGCCGAGCGCCACGCGCCGCTGATGCTCGACTTCTAGCCGGCCAGCAACAACTTGAATAGTCGGGCGGACTTGCCCTCGGACGCGAAAGCCGCCATTTATGCTGTAGAACCCGCCGGGCCCGGCCGCAGAGGCCCGCGTGCGACGGCGGCGCAGACATCCAGCAGGCGAACGGAACGACATTATGGAACCGATTATTGGCGGCCCGGGTGGCGGCGGCCTTGGCAGTGCGGCGCAGGCCGACGCCGACGTCATCAAAGACAGCAGCCAGCAGACCTTCATGCAGGACGTCATCGAGACCTCGATGACGGTGCCGGTGGTCGTCGACTTCTGGGCGCCTTGGTGCGGCCCGTGCAAGCAGCTAGGGCCGCTGCTGGAGGCTGCCGTGAAGGCCGCCGCCGGCGCCGTGCGCATGGTGAAGGTCAACATCGACGAGAACCAGCAGCTCGCCGCGCAGCTCCGCATCCAGTCGATCCCGACGGTTTATGCCTTCTACCAGGGACAGCCGGTCGACGGCTTCCAGGGTGCCCAGCCGGAGAGCGAGGTGAAGGCCTTCGTCGAGCGCCTGCGCAAGGCCGGCGCCGCCGGCAGCGGGCCCGGCCCCGTCGAGCAGGCGCTCGAGCAGGCCCAGGCTGCGCTAGAGGCCGGCGACAGCGAAACCGCTTCCGCCATCTTCGCGCAGGTGCTGCAGCACGATGCCGAGAATACCCAGGCGCTCGCCGGCCTCGTTGCCTGCCACCTGGCCAGCGGCGACGTTGAAGGCGCCCGCGAGATCTTCGACGGTCTCGACGACAAGCTGCGCAACGATCCTGCTTTCGCCTCGGTCGCCGCCCAGCTTGCCCTGCAGGAGCAGGGCGCCGACGCCGGCGAGATTCCTCTGCTGATGGAGAAGGTCGCCGCCAACCAGAGCGATCACCAGGCGCGCTTCGACCTCGCGCTGGCGCTACACGCCGCCGGAAAGCGGGAAGCGGCCGCCAACGCATTGCTGGAGGTCATCCAGCGCGACCGCAAGTGGAACGACGATGGCGCGCGCAAGCAGCTTGTGACCTTCTTCGAGGCTTGGGGGCCGACGGACCCGTTGACCATCGAGACCCGGCGGCGGTTGTCCTCACTGCTGTTCGCATGAGCCGCACGGCCTTCGATCCTGTCTACGACGACCTGCCGCGGGTCCTGCCGATTTTCCCGCTGGAGGGCGTTCTGCTGCTGCCCGGGGGCCGTCTTCCACTGAACATCTTCGAACCGCGCTATCTGGCCATGTTCGACGCGGCGCTGGCGAGCAACCGCCTCATCGGCATGATCCAGCCCTGCGAAGGCTGCCCCGACGCCAAGGCGCCAAAGGTCTACGAGACCGGCTGCGTCGGGCGCATCACGTCCTTCACCGAGACCGACGACGGGCGCTATCTGGTGACGCTCTGCGGCCTCATCCGCTTCGATGTGGTGCGCGAGTTGCCGTCGGGCAGCTATCGCCAGATCGAGCCGGATTTCACGCGCTTCACCGACGATCTGCAGGAAGACCGCAGCAAGATCGACCGCGACCGCCTGATGCAGGTGCTCAGCGCCTACTTCGAGGCCAATTCGATCGAGGGCGACTGGGAAGCCATCGAGCAGACCAGCGACGAGCGCCTCGTCACCTCGCTGGCGATGATCTGCCCGCTGGGTGCCCCGGAAAAGCAGGCGCTGCTGGAATCGATAACGCTGACCGAACGCGCCGAGGCGCTGACCGCCATCATGGAAATGGCGACCCACGGAACGGCGGCCGGGCGCGACGGCGAAAGCGAAGCGAAGCACCACTGAGCACGAGCCCATGAGTCCAGGACAGACGCCATGAACCACCACACCGTCGATCCCAAGCTGCTGGAGATCCTGGTCTGTCCGCTGACCAAGGGGCCGCTGGAATACGATGCCGAGGCGCAGGAACTGATCAGCCGCCAGGCGCGCCTTGCCTATCCGATCCGTGATGGCATCCCGATCATGCTGGTCGACGAAGCCCGCCAACTGGACGACTGAAGCCCGAGCCGCCGCGATGAACGCCAAGACCATAAAGGAAGATCAGGCTCAGGCCTTCGACACCGCCCACTGGCCGACGGAGATAAAGTACATCGCCGCCGAGAAGTGCCTGGTGGTGAGCTTCGACACCGGCGAGACCTTCCGCTATCCGGCCGAGTTCCTGCGCGTGGAGAGCCCCTCGGCCGAGGTGCAGGGCCACGGGCCGGGCCAGAAGCAGGTCGTCGCCCGGCGCCGCCATGTCGGCATCATGGAGATCGAGCCGGTCGGCAACTACGCCGTGCGCCTGAAGTTCGATGACCTGCATGATACCGGCATCTACTCCTGGCAGTACCTCTACCGCCTCGGGCGCGAGCGGGACGCGCTGTGGCAGGCCTATCTCGACACCCTCGCCGCCCGCGGCCTCAGCCGCGATCCTTGAGAAAAGGCGGCCTCAGCCGCAACCCCTAGGCCAAATCCGCCGCACCCGAAGTCGCGGGGCCGCTAGAAAATCCCGCCCACTGTGCCAAGCTGACCTTATCGCGAAACGCGGGGGAGGCGCCGCATGGCACCCGACACGGCAGGCGGCGGTATTGCCGCGCCGCAGGCAGTCGATCTCGTTGCGCTGCGCGCCTGGCGCCTCGGCCGCCTGCGCCAGGAGCTGAAGGCGCGCGACTACGCCGGCGCGCTGCTCTACGACCCCATCAACATCCGCTACGCCTGCGATGCCCGCAACATGCAGGTGTGGTGCCTGCACAACGCGGTGCGCTACGTCTTCGTGCCGACCGAGGGGCCGGTGGTGCTGTTCGACTTCCACAACTGCGCGCACCTTTCAGCCGGCAACGAGGTGGTGAGCGAAGTGCGGCCCGCCGTCGGCTGGTTCTATTTCGCGGCCGGCAACCGCTGCCGCGAGCGCGCCGGCCGCTGGGCCGCCGAGGTTGCCGAGCTGATGCGGCGGCATGGCGGCGGCGTCAGGCGCCTCGCCATCGATAAGTGCGAGCCGCTCGGCGTCGCCGCCCTGGGGGCGCTCGGCATCGAGGTATGCGACGGCCAGGAGGTCATGGAACTCGCGCGCCGCATCAAGGGGCCCGAAGAGATCGCCTGCCTGAAGGCCTCGGTCGCGGTCTGCGAGGAAGCCATCGGTGCGATGCGGGCGGCGCTCGTTCCCGGCATGACCGAGAACGCGCTGTGGTCGATCCTCAACCAGGTGAACGCCGCCCGGGGCGGTGAGTGGATCGAGACCCGCCTGCTGGCCGCCGGCCCGCGCAGCAATCCCTGGTTCCACGAATGCGGCGACGCGGTCATCGCCGCCGGAGACTTCGTCAGCTTCGATACCGACATGATCGGCCCCTACGGCTACTGCGCCGACGTCTCACGCAGCTTCCTCTGCGGCGACGGCAGGCCGAGCGACGCGCAGCGCCGGCTCTATGGCCTCGCGTGGGAGCAGATCCACTTCAATCTGCAGCTCCTGAGGCCCGGCCTCGGCTTTCGCGAGCTGGCCGAGCGCTCCTGGCGACTGCCGGCAAGCTGCCGGGCCAACCGCTATTCGGTGGTGGTGCACGGCGTCGGGCTCTGCGACGAGTATCCGGCGGTGGTCTACCTGGAGGACTTCGACGCCGCCGGCTACGACGGCGTCTTCGAGGCCGGCATGGCGGTCTGCGTCGAGAGCTACATCGGCGAGGAGGATGGCCGCGAGGGCGTGAAGCTGGAGCAGCAGGTGCTGATCGCCGAGAACGGTGCCGAGCCGCTCTCGACCTTCCCCTTCGAGGATCTGCTGCTGGCCCGCGAGGTCTAACCCGCGAGGTCTAAAGCGTCTCGCCCTTCACCAGGCGCGGCAGGTCGCCGACCAGGCCCATGGCATGGCGCATGAAGAAGCGCTTCAGCGGCGGCATGCGGTTGACCGCGGCAAGGCCGAGATCGCGCAGCAGGCGCAGCGGCGGCAGGTCGTTGGAGAACAGCCGGTTCAGCGAGTCGGTGGCGGCGATCAGCGCCATGGTGTCGAGGCGACGCCAGCGCTGATAGCGCTCCAGGACGGTCGCGTCGCCGACGTCGAGGCCGAGGCGGCGCGCGTCGACGATGCATTCGGCCAGGGCCGCCACGTCGCGCAGACCGAGGTTCAGGCCCTGGCCGGCAATGGGATGAATGCCGTGCGCCGCATCGCCGACCAGGGCCAGGCGGCTGTCGATGGTGCGCTCCGCGTGCAGCAGCGTCAGGGGATAGCTCCAGCGCCGGCCGCCCCACAGCGAGAGCCGGCCCAGCGAATCGCCGAAGCGGCGCTGCAGCTCCTGCGCAAAGTCCTGCTCGTCGAGCGCCAGCATCGCGGGCACCAGCCGGCGCCGCTCGGTCCATACCAGCGACGAGCGGTGCACCGGCGCGCCCGAATCTGCGGGCGCGTCGGTCATCGGCAGCAGCGCGAAGGGCCCCGACGGCAGGAAGTGCTCATGGGCGACGCCCTCGTGCGGCAGCTCATGCGCGACGGTGGCGACGATGGCGGTCTGGCCGTAGTCGATCTCCACCGCACGAATGCCGGCGGCCTCGCGCTGGGCGGAGCGGCGGCCGTCGGCGGCGACCAGGAGACGGGCCCTCACGGTGCTGCCGTCGGCAAGGCGCGCCGTCACGCCGCCGCTGTGCCGCGTCACCTCCACGATGTCGCCGGGCGCCCGCAGGTCGATCTTCGCCCCGGCGCCCTCGGCAAGGGCAAGGGCGCCATCGAGGCTGGCGCGGCGGATCGCGGTGTTCTCGACGATCCAGCCGAGCGGCCTGGCGGAGTCGGCTTCGCCCACCTCCGCATGAGAGAAGTGCAGATGCAGCGTCGAGGCGTTGCCGGGGCGCCGGCTGCCCCGGCCATCGTCGTAGGGGCCGCCGTCGCCCAGACCACTGTCGTAGGGGCGGCCATCGGAAATGCGGATGTCGAGGATCGGCGCCGCGGCCGCGGCCATCCCGGTCCACAGGCCGAGCCCCTGCAGCACCTGCTGCGAGCCGCGGGCGATGGCCGACGAGCGGCCGTCGAAAGCGTCATCGCGCTGCTGCGAAGGATCCAGGCGATCGGCCACCGTCACCTCGAGCCCCGCCTTCGCCAGGGCCACCGCCAGCGCCAGCCCGACCATGCCGCCGCCGGCCACCAGCACTTCCCTGTCTATCCGTTCCGCCACCTGCCGCTCCCTTGAAGCCGCCCCTTGAAGCCGAGGCTGGCAGAGTCGCCCCAGGCGCCGGCCTTGTCCAGCCGTCGCAGGCGCGCAGGGCGTATTGCACAAATTTTGATCTTCCTGTCTGTCATGCCTAAAAAGAAGGCGGCCGTTAGGGGTCACGCAGGGCGCCGGCCGTGATCCTTCACGCTCAGGGCGCGATATCCCGCCGATTCTGTGGCGCGCCGGTGTTTGGCACGCTTCTTGACTATTCAAGGCGAGAGTCGAGCCGAGGGTTCGGCAGACGGATCACTGGCACCGCAGGCCGCCTGCGCGGCGTAGCGGTGCGCAAGAGAAAGGGGAAGCCGGCGCATGAAGATGGTTATGGCCATCATCAAGCCATTCAAGCTGGATGATGTGAGAGAGGCACTCACGGGTATTGGGGTCGAGGGCCTGACGGTCAGCGAAGTGAAGGGCTACGGCCGCCAGAAAGGCCAGACCGAGATCTACCGCGGAGCGGAATACTCGGTGAGCTTTCTTCCCAAGGTGAAAATCGAGGTTGCGGTCACCGACGATGCCGTCGGGCAGGTGGTGGAGGCCATCCAGAACGCCGCCAACACCGGTCGCATCGGGGACGGAAAAGTCTTCGTGCTCGACGTCAGCCACGCCGTGCGCATCCGCACCGGCGAGACCAACGCGGAGGCTCTGTGAGGATGGGATCTAGCGAAATGAAAATTACCGGCACATCATTCGGCCGCAAGCTGGCCGCGGGGAGCCTTGCTCTTGCGGCCGTGGCGCTGGCGAGCACACCCGCCCGCGCGGAGGTTTCCGCCGAGACGGCCTTCATCTTCAACACCTTCTCGTTCCTGGTGGGCGGCTTCCTCGTGATGTGGATGGCCGCCGGCTTCGCCATGCTGGAGGCGGGCCTGGTGCGCACCAAGAACACCGCAACGATCTGCCTGAAGAACATCGCCATCTTCGCGGTCGCCGGCATCCTGTACTACCTCATCGGCTACAACCTGATGTACGTCGACGTCAGCGGCTACTTCGGCACCTTGAGCCTGTTCTACAACGCCGGCGACGCCGAGCTCGCCCTGCTCAATGCCGAGGCGGCAACGCCCGCGATGGTCGAGGCGGTGGTCGCCAACGGCTATTCGGTGATGTCCGACTGGTTCTTCCAGATGGTCTTCGTGGGCACCGCGGCCTCCATCGTCTCGGGCACCCTGGCCGAGCGCGTCAAGTTCTGGCCGTTCATGATCTTCACGGCCGTCCTCACCGCCGTCATCTACCCGATCCAGGGCTCCTGGACCTGGGGCGGCGGCTGGCTCGCGGAGGTCGGCTTCTCCGACTTCGCCGGTTCCACCATCGTCCATTCGGTGGGCGGCTGGGCGGCGCTGACCGGCGCCATCATCCTCGGTCCCCGCAAGGGCAAGTACGGCCCCAACGGCAGCGTCCACCCGATGCCGGGCGCCAACTTGCCGCTGGCCACCCTGGGCACCTTTATTCTCTGGCTCGGCTGGTTCGGCTTCAACGGGGCTTCGCAGCTTGCACTAGGCTCCGCGCTCGATGCGGCGGCCATGGCCATCGTCTACGTGAACACCAACCTCGCCGCCTGCGCCGGCGTGGTGGCCGCCATGATCCTGACGCAGTTGCTCTACAAGAAGGTCGACCTGACCATGGCGCTGAACGGTGCCATCGCCGGCCTCGTCTCCGTCACCGCAGGCCCCGACCTGCAGCACCATGGCGTGGCCCTGATCGTCGGCGGCGTCGGCGGCGCCCTGGTCGTCTTCGCGGTACCGCTGTTCGACAAGCTGAAGATCGACGACGTCGTCGGCGCCGTCTCGGCCCACCTGGTTGCCGGCATCTGGGGCACCCTCGCGGTCGGCATCTTCAGCGGCGGACTGGGGACGCAGATCGTCGGCATCGTCGCGGTCGGCGTCTTCATGGTGGTGACCAGCACGGCCGTCTGGCTGATCCTGAAGCACACGGTCGGCCTGCGGGTCGACGAGGAAGCCGAGGAGATGGGCCTCGACAAGGCCGAACTCGGGATGGAGGCCTACCCCGAATTCGGCCATGGGTCGCAATCTTTCTAGAAGCTGGCCTTTCTAGAAGCCGGCCCTTCGGGGCGGGCTTCTCCGAGACCTACCGATCCGGGACCTACCGATAATCGAGTCCACTCAGGACGCGATTATCCTCTGCCAAGCCTGGCCCGGGAGCCGTCGCTCCCGGGCCCCTTTTTTTGCCTTATTTGCGGGCTACTGTCGGCAACGGTCGGAACCGGCCGAGGCTTGTCCCGCCTTGGCGGCCCCGATAGAATCCGACGGATTCGTTTGCGATTTGTACCGCGCCCTGGCGTTCTCCGTGGGAGAACTCTCCGTCGGGCGCGCTCCCGCGCCCGGCAGCGCCGTCCCGGGTAGATCCACGAGCAGATTTCGGAAGCGACCCTCTTTTGTCCGATCGCCGCAGCTTTCAATCCTTCCATCCCTTCGCCAGGCTGAGCCGCCTGCTCGACAGCCATCCGGCCGGCGACGCCCGGCCGATCCTGCTGTCGATCGGCGAGCCGAAGAACCAGCCACCGGGCTTCATCGCCGAGGAGATCGCCGCTGCCGCCGGGACCTGGTCGAGCTATCCGCCGCCGCGCGGCAGCGATGCCTACCGCATCGCCTGTGCGGAGTGGCTGACTGCCCGTTATGATCTTCCGGCGGACATGTTGGACCAGCAGAAGCACATCCTGCCCCTGCCGGGCAGCCGCGAAGGCCTGTTCTTCGCCGTGGTGGCGGCGGCGCAGGCCTACAAGGGAGCGCAGCCGCCTGTCGTGCTGCTGCCCAACCCGTTCTATCACGTCTACGCCAGCTCGGCGCTGGCCGTCGGCGCGGAGCCGGTCTTCGTCCCGGCGACGGCCGACACCGGATTCATGCCGGACTATGCGGCGCTCGACGCGACGCTGCTCGACCGCGCCGTCTTCTGCTTCCTCAACTCGCCCTCCAATCCGCAGGGCGCAGCCGCCGATCTCGACTACCTGGCCGCGCTGCTGGCGCTCGCCCGCAAGCACGACTTCGTGGTCGGCTTCGACGAGTGCTATTCCGAGATCTACG
>DATCXZ010000001.1:0-19304 GCA_036570545.1 Kiloniellaceae bacterium | reverse complement strand
TGCGCGCCGCGGGCGAGCGCGCCCTGTCGCGCTTTCTCGACGCACAGCCAGGCAGGCCCGCATCGGTGCTGATCGAAAAGCAGGAAGGCGATGGCCGCCTGCTGGGCCGCAGCGAGGTCTTCGCGCCGGTGCTGCTGCCCCAGACCATAGGGGCCGGCGCGGTCGGCGCGGTCGTGGCGGCGCGCATCACCGGGCGCGAGGGCGAGGCCCTCACCGGGGATATCGTCTCCGGGCCTATCGAACAAGAACTGTCCCCGGCCGCGTGACCGACGCCCCCGAACAGAAAAAGGGCGGCTGGTTCCAGCGCCTGAAGGCCGGGCTCACCCGCTCGTCCTCCAAGCTCGGCGAGGGCATCACCGGCATCTTCACCAAGCGCAAGCTGGACGACCAGGCGCTGGAGGAGCTGGAGGAGCTGCTGATCACCGCCGACCTCGGCGTCACCACCGCGGCGCGGCTCACCGCCAACCTGGCAAAGACGCGCTTCCACAAGGAGGTCGACCCGCGCGAAGTGCGCGAGGCGCTGGCCGAAGACATCGCGAAGGTGCTGGAACCGGTGGCGCAGCCGCTAGCGCTCGACGCGGCGCAGAAGCCAGCGGTGGTGCTGGTGGTGGGCGTGAACGGCTCCGGCAAGACCACCACCATCGGCAAGCTGGCGACCCACTGGCGCCGCGAGGGCCTGAAGGTGCGCCTGGCCGCCGGCGACACCTTCCGCGCCGCCGCCATCGAGCAGTTGAAGATCTGGGGCGAGCGCGCCGGCTGCCCGGTGGTCGCCGGCAACCAGGGCGCCGACGCGGCGGGGCTTGCCTACTCCGCCGTGGAGCAGGCCAAGGCGGCCGGCGACGACGTGCTGCTCATCGACACTGCCGGGCGGCTGCACAACAAGGCCGAGCTGATGGCCGAGCTGCAGAAGATCGCGCGCGTCATCAAGAAGGTGGAGCCGACGGCACCGCACCACGTCGTGCTGGTGCTCGATGCCACCACCGGCCAGAACGCGCTCAGCCAGATCGGTACCTTCAAGGAGCTGGTGGACATCACCGGCCTCATCGTCACCAAGCTCGACGGCTCGGCGCGCGGCGGCGTGCTGGTGGCGCTGGCCGAGAAGTACAAGCTGCCGGTTCACGTCATCGGTGTCGGCGAGGGGGCCGACGATTTCCGCCCCTTCGCCGCCCGCGACTTCGCCCGCGCTTTGGTCGGCCTGGAGCAGGCCAACCCGTAGTTCGCCTAAATAGTAGGCATACACCCCATCTTGCCGTTTGTTTGAGCACGATTACCTGCGCCGCGGGCGATGCCGGCTGCGGACAGTCTGTGGAATCAACGATCTAGGACCTCCCGCCAGTTTGGCACGGCACTTGATATCTAGCGCAGCAGTCGAACCGGAAGCGGCGGCGCGCGAGGACTTGCGGCCGTGCCTCGGATCGCTTGATCCGCCTGGAGGAATTTCAATGAAGTATCGGAACATCCTAGCGTCCCTGTCCGGCGCGGCAGCCGTGCTGGCCGCCTCGGCCGCCCCGGCCCTGGCGCAGGAAGCGCCATCGATCGATTCCGGCGACACCGCCTGGATGATGACGGCCACCGCGCTCGTCCTGCTGATGACCATCCCGGGGCTGGCGCTCTTTTACGGCGGCATGGTCCGCAAGAAGAACGTGCTGGCGACGATCATGCAGAGCTTCGCGATCACCTGCCTGGTGTCGGTGCTGTGGATGATCGTCGGCTACTCCCTCGCCTTCACCGACGGCGGCGCGGTCAATGCCTATATCGGCGGCTTTTCGCGGTTCTTCCTGGCGGGCATGAGCCTCGACTCGGTGATCGGCACGATTCCCGAATCGGTCTTCATGACGTTCCAGATGACCTTTGCCATCATCACCCCCGCGCTGATCTGCGGCAGCTTTGCCGACCGCATGAAGTTCTCTGCGCTGATGTGGTTCATGGCGCTGTGGCTGGTCCTCGTCTACAGCCCGGTTGCTCACTGGGTGTGGGGCGGCGGCTTCCTCGGCGCGCGTGGCGTGCTCGACTTCGCCGGCGGCACGGTGGTTCACATCAACGCAGGCGTTGCCGGCCTGGTGACCGCGCTGGCGCTGGGCAAGCGCGTCGGCTACCGCACCGACAACATGGCGCCGCACAACCTCGTCCTGTCGGTGATCGGCGCGTCGCTTCTGTGGGTCGGATGGTTCGGCTTCAACGCCGGCTCCGAGCTCGCCGCCGACAGCCGCGCCGGCATGGCCATGGCCGTGACGCAGATCGCGACCGCCGGCGCCGGTCTGTCGTGGATGATCGTGGAGTGGGTCTACCGCGGCAAGCCGAGCGTGCTCGGCATCATCTCCGGCGCCGTGGCCGGGCTGGTCGCGATCACCCCCGCTTCCGGCTGGGTCGACCCGCGCGGCGCCCTGATCATCGGCCTGATCGCAGGCGTCATCTGCGCCTGGTCGGTCATGTGGCTAAAGGAGAAGATGCACTACGACGATGCGCTCGACGCCTTCGGCGTCCATGCGGTCGGAGGCTTTGTCGGCGCCATCCTCACCGGCGTGTTCGCCGTTTCGGCCATCGGCGGAGAAGGCCGCTCCGGCCTCTTCGACGGCAACGCCGGCCAGGTCTGGATACAGTTCGAAGGCACCATCGCGACCATCGTCTGGTCCGCAGCGGTCACCTTCGTCATCCTCAAGGTGCTCGACATGACGCTCGGTCTCAGGGTGACCAGAGAGGCCGAGATCGAAGGTCTCGACATCAACCTCCATGGCGAGGTCATCCAGTAGCCGGGACGGCCGCAGCTTCGGGGGCCCGGCCGGCAGTCTACGCCGGTCGGGCCTTTCATCATCCCACTACGCCGCGCCCACCCTCACCAAGCGCCGGCCTCGACCTGGCGCTCGCCAAGGCGCTGATCGAGCTGCATGGCGGCCGCCTCGTCATCGTCAGCCAGCTCGACGTCGGCACCAGTGTCACCGTCGAGCTACCGGCGGGGCGCCGCCTTGCCGGCGCGGTGGTTCCCCTCCAGGCTTCTTGAAGCTCGCCCGCCACGCGCCCTGCCGCTCCGAGAGTCAGCGGGCCGGCGAACCGCCCTCGAGCTGCCGCTCTTCGAAGCTCGATTTGGATTCCCGGCAGGGTCGATAGATGGAGAGCGCGTAGGCCACCACGCCATCGCCCTTAAGCTGGGCGCGCGCGGGGTTGGCTTCGAGGTGGCGCTCCACCACAGCGAGCAGCTCGTCGAGGGTCTCGTTTCCAATGAGGCAGGCGGTCAGTCCATCGATGCGCGCCGAAGCGCCGCCCAGCATGTCGGCCACCGCCATCACGTAGCCGGCACAGCGCCCCCGCTCCGCCGGCTCCGCCGAACGACAATCCGCCAGGAGTTGCTCGCCGCTGCGGTAGCGCGGCAGCTCGTGAGCAAAGAGCGGGTCTGCGGCCCTTCCCTCGGCTGCTGTCACGGCGATCAAGAGACCGGCCAGCGCAAGAGAACCAAGTCCGCGGTGGAGAAGGCCGGCTGGTGACGTTGGCCGCGGGCATCGCATCTTCGGCGAAAGGCTCATCGTCTGCCTCCCTCCTTCGCGCCGGGTCCGGGGCGACTAGGTCCGCGGCTAGGCCCGGCTAGGGATGACTGATGCCGCCGTCCTCGCCGGGTGGGTTGCCACGGGGAGCGAAGACCGTCTCGCCGAGAACCTCCCGGTAGTCCCGAAGCGCCCAGTGTACCGAAGGAAAGGCCAGCCGGTCCCACGGAATCGCGTCCCACTCGAACAGATCGAGCTCGAGAGTCTCCGGCCCAACGGCCACGTCCGGCTGCGTCAGGCGGGCGCGGAAGATGAGCTGGATCTGCGAGATGCGGGGGATCGAGTAGATCGCCAGCAACTGGTCGATCTCCAGTTCTGCGCGCGCCTCTTCCCAGGCCTCACGCCGGGCGCCGGCCGCAGCGGTTTCCTGCAGCTCCAGGAAGCCGGCCGGCAGGGTCCAGAAGCCGCGGCGCGGCTCGATGGCGCGCCGACAGAGCAGGATGCGCCCCTGCCAGGCGGCGACGGAGCCGACGACGATCTTGGGATTCTCGTAGGCGACAAAGCCGCAGTCGCGGCACACGAGGCGGCTGCGGTCGTCGCCTTGCGGGACGCGGCGCTCGAAATGGTCGGGGTCCGGCAATCGACCCTCGGGGTCGTCAACGGCGGTCATGGGGCCACTGTGGCGCAGGCGCCGGTCGCCGACAAGAAAGCGGGATCAGACCCTGAGGTCGACGAAGCTGCCGCGCGGCAGGGAACGGTCCGGGGTACCTTCCGGCGCGGCCGCGAGCGAACGGCCCGCCGAGGCCGCCGTCTGGTTCGCCGCCGTTGGGGCAGTCGCCGTTGGGGCAGTCGCCGTTCGGGCCCCCGCTGCTGGGGTGGCTGCCGTCGGGGTGGCTGCCGGCGCGGTCTGGGCGCCGAGAGCCTTCAGGACTGCAAGAGAGAGGGAGGACTGGCCAGCGATCTGCATTCCGACAGTATTGTCGGCCTCCAGTTAAGGGCGAATGAATCGGCTCCCCACAGGTTGGCGTCCGCCCGCGCCGCCAAATCTAATCGAATCATCAATATTTATAGCCGATCCATTTAGTAATCCCGACAGCGTTCGTAGCCGCCGCGGATGACGCTCAGGAAGCCGCAGGCAGAGTGCGACTTCTATTCCAGCACTGCTGCCGCAAGCCCAAGTCGCAAAAGCGCAACAGTAGAAATAGCGAAGATCAAACTTCACATTGTTTTTACCTTAATTTATTATTTTAAAGGGGGTATCGGTCGTCTTCTGTGCCGACAGGGGAATCTGGTAGACATTCCGTTCCTGCGGCGTGTGTTGGGGCGACCGGTCTTTTAGGGGAAGGGCCGAGTGAACGACCGCGATCAGGACCTGCGTTCTCTGCTGCAGCTTGCGCTCGACAAGTCGGTCGAGGGGCGCGAAGAGCTGACCGCGCGTATTGCGCAGCTATCGCTCGAGCGCGAGCACATGCTGAGCGATCAGGAGCGCGACCTGATCTTCGACATTCTCGACAAGCTGATCCACGAGTTCGAAGTTCCGATCCGCAAGCGCCTGGCCGACCGCCTGTCGCGCAATCCGGCGGCGCCGCGCGCCCTGCTGATCGCGCTGGCCAACGATGAGTTCGACGTCGCCCAGCCGGTGCTGCTGCGCTGCACGCTGCTGTCGGACGAAGAGCTCATCAGCATCATTCACCACCGCAGCCGCCAGCATCAGATCGCCATCGCCCGGCGCCGCGACCTCAGCGAGGCGGTGAGCGACGAACTGGTCGGCACCCAGGACAGCGACGTCATCACCGCGCTGCTGGAGAACACCAGCGCGCGCATCTCCAAGGCGACACTGGCCTACCTGACCGAGCAGGCCCAGCACATCGACAGCTACCAGGAACCCCTGGTGCGGCGCCAGGACCTGACCAACGACCTCGCCATGCGGCTCTATTGGGTGGTCGCGGCCAACCTTCGCGACGAGATTCTGAAAAGCTACGACATCCATCCGACCGACCTCGACGATGCGCTCGAGGGTGCGGTTCTGGAGATGGCCGCCGAAAACCGCGACGGCGACGCCAACCTTGAGAAGACCGCCGCCGAGCTGGCGCGTTCCATGGCGCGCGAGCATCCGATCAACGGGGCGATGCTGATTCGCACGCTGCGCCAGGGCCAGGTGCCGCTGTTCGAGGCGCTGTTCGAGGAGTGGAGCGGCGTCGCCATGCCACGGCGCGCGGAGATTCTCTACGGCGCCGGCGGCGAAGGCCTCGCGATCTCCTGTGTGGCGCTCGGCGTCTCCAAGCAGGACTTTGCCACCCTCTTCCTGCTGAGCCGCAGCGTCGGCTCCGGAGGGCAAAAAACGTCGCCGGGCGATCTGGCGCGCGCCACCCGCCTGTTCGATCGCGCCAAGCGGGAGGATGCCCAGCATGTCCTGCGTAGCTGGCAGCGAACGCCAGGGTTCCAGGCCGCCGTGCGGGACCTGGAAATGAACAAGGCAAACGCGGCAGGGGCTAAGGGGAAGCGGTGACGACCGATTTAGGAAAGCCGAAGATGGTGGCGCGCACCGCCGAGGCGGGCAGCGCCCCCAAGTCGATGCCGCTTACGGTGGCGCGCCCTCCCAGCGAGGTGGAAGACCTGCTGCAGATCCTGCAGAGCGACCTGCTGGAGGAGGGCCCCCCAACCTGCATCCTCTCGCCCGAGGGCGAGATGGTCTACGCCAACAAAGCCTATCACCGCCTCGCCGGCCCGCTGGCCGAGGCGGGCGCAGCACCGAGCCAGTCGGGCATCGGCCTGATGTCGCCGGCCGGCGACATCTCGCCCATTGCCGTGAGCCAGGAGCACAAGCTCACCATCGACGGGCGCACCGAGTACTACCGCGCCCGGCGACGGTTGATCCGCGGCAGCGACGGCAGCGTGCGGGCCACCGCCCTGCTCTATGAGTCCACCACCAAGCTGAAGGCCACGGCGACCGCCCTGGTGCAGGCTACCACGCGCCTCGACGACACCACCCGGCTGGTTTCCGACTGGGTGTGGGAGACCGACCGCCACCTGGTCCTCACCTTCGTGTCGCCGCGGGTGCATGACGCCCTCGGCTACCATCCGCGCGAGATCATCGGCCGGTCCCTGAACGACCTGCCGGCACAGCCCTCGTCCAAGCTCATGTCGCTCGCCAGCAGCGAGCGTCACGCGCCGTTCCGCGACGTCGAGATCGCCATCCGGGACCGCGCCGGGGCCACCCTGCTGTTCCGCCTCAACGGCCTGCCGGTGTACTGCCCGGACAGCGGCAGCTTTCTCGGCTACCGCGGCACCGCGGAGAACGTCACCGCCCTGCGTCAGCGCGAGGAGGCGCTGATCGGCGCCAAGGAGAGCGCCGAGCTCGCCAACCGCGCCAAGACGGAGTTCCTGGCCAACATGAGCCATGAGTTGCGCACGCCGCTGAACGCCGTCATCGGCTTCTCGGAAATCATGGAGAGCGAGCTGCTGGGCCCGCTCGGCAGCGCGCAGTACAAGAGCTATGCCGCCGACATCCACGAGAGCGCGCAGCACCTGCTGACCTTGATCAACGACATTCTCGACGTCGCCAAGATCGAGGCAGGCGCCCATGAGCTGCGCGACGAAGTGGTCGACCCCCGCGACGTCGTCAGCGCCGTCGAGCGCCTGGTCTCCGAGCGCGCGCAGCGTGCCCAGCTCCGCATGACGATCGAGCTGCCCGAGAGCCTGCCGCGCCTGAACGCCGACGAGCGCAAGCTGAAGCAGGTGCTGTTGAACCTGATGTCCAACGCCATCAAGTTCACGCCGGAAGGCGGCCGTGTTGCGCTGACCGCGCGCCGCGCCGGCGACGGCAGCTTCGTTTTCGAGGTGAGCGACACCGGCATCGGCATCGCCACCGAGGACATCCCGCGTGCCTTCGCGCCCTTCGAGCAGGTCGACAGCCGTCTCAGCCGCCAGTTCGAGGGCACCGGGCTCGGCCTGCCGCTGTCCGATGGCTTCGTGAAGCTGCATGGCGGAAGCCTGGAGCTGAAGAGCCAGCCCGGCGTCGGCACCCGCGCCATCGTCACTCTGCCGCCCGAGCGGGTGCTCTACTGAGAGGTCGCCGGGTTCTGCAGGCTTGCGAGCAGCGCACGCAGCTCGGCGGCACGGACCGGCTTGGCGACGATGCCGACCATGTCGAGCGCATGGGCCTCGCCCAGCAGCAGCGCCGCCTCGCGGATCCGGGCATCGAAGCCGCTCATCAGCAAAATCCGCGCGCGACTGCGCTCTGCCGAGAGAAAGCGCAGCAACTCGATCCCGTCGGTGCCGGGCATCGCCAAATCAAGAATGACGACGTTGGGGCGCACCTTGCGGTACAGCAGGGAGAAGCCCTCCGCGTGCGCCGTGAAATGCATCTGGTAGCCCAGATCCTCCGCGATGCGGCGCACGAAGTCGCCGACAGCAGGCTCGTCATCGCACATCAGCAGTTGCTGTGCCGTCATGGCTCGCCATCCCTCCTCTCGAGCACCTCTCGCAGCTTGCGCGCCAGCTCCTCTTTCCGATAGGGCTTGCTCAGCAGGTCGGCGGACAGGCCGCCATCGATTGCCGTCTCGGCGTAGCCGGAGGTGAACAGCACCTTGAGGTCCGGGCGCAGCTCGCGCGCGCGCTGCGCCAGCTCCGGACCAGACAGGCCACCCGGCATGATCACGTCGGTGAACAGCAGGGCGATGCTGTCGTCGGCGGCAAGCTGGTTCAGCGCCTCGCGTCCGCTGGCCGCCTCGACGACCTGGTAGCCGAAAGCGGTGAGGTGATTGACCGCCACGCGGCGCACCTCGGTGCTGTCCTCCACCACCAGGATTGTGGCGTCGCCCGGGTCGACCGCAGCCGGCTCGCAGGGCCTCACCTCGACGCACTGCCGGTCGGCGCTCGCACGCGGCAGGTAGAGCCGCACGGTGGTGCCGTGGCCGACCTCGCTGTAGATCTTCACGTGGCCGCCGGACTGCTTGGCAAAGCCGTAGACCATGCTGAGGCCGAGGCCGGTGCCGTGGCCCTGGCCCTTGGTGGTGAAGAAGGGCTCGAAAACCTTGTCGAGGATGTCGGGCGAAATCCCGGTGCCGTTGTCGGAGACCGCCAGCATGACGTAGTCGCCCGGCACGACGTCGAGGTTCAGGGCGGCATAGTCGGAATCGAGCTGCTTGTTCACCGTCTCGATGGCGAGCTGTCCGCCCTGCGGCGTGGCATCGCGCGCGTTGATCGCGAGATTGGCGAAGGCGGACTCGAGCTGAACCGGGTCCGCCAGGACGGGCCAGAGGTCGGGCGCGAGCACCATGGCAATTTCGAGCTGCTCACCGAGCGTGCGCCGCAGCAGCCCGACGGTGTCGTCGACCAGCACATTCATGTCGAAGACCTTCGGCTCCAGCGGCTGGCGGCGCGAGAACGCCAGGAGCTGTCGGGTCAGGGTGGCGCCGCGCAGGCTGGCCTCGAGCGCGACCTGCGCCATCTCAGCGGACTCGCAGTCCTTGCCGAGTCTTTCGAGCAGCAGGTCGAGGTTGCCGATGACAATGGTCAGCAGATTGTTGAAGTCGTGTGCCAGCCCGCCGGTGAGCTGACCGACGGCCTCCATCCGCTGGGCCTGTCGGAGCTGAGCCTCGAGCGTCTTGCGCTCGCTGACATCGCGGATGACCGCCATGAAGGTGGCATTGCCGTCCTCGATGACCTGGACGATGGCCGCCTCGGCGGGGAACTCCTCGCCGTTCTTGCGCCGGCCGACGATTTCGACGCGTTCGTTCACACGCAACGCCGTCTCGGAGTCGCTCATGTGATGCCGATGGCTGGCGACGACGTGCGACGACAGCAGCACGTCCAGGGGTTGGCCGGCGATCTCCTCTCCGCTATAGCCGAACAGCGCCTCGGCCGCGCGGTTGTAGATGGTGATACGGAAGCCCTCGTCGGCGGCGACAATGGCGTCCGGCGCCAGGGCCAGGATATGACGGAACCGCCGCTCCGCCGTCTCGCGCTCTGCCCGGTCGCGGGCCTGCTCGCGCCGGGCCACAGCATCACGCAGCTCGCGCTCGACCGCCGGCACGAGCCGCCTCAAGCGGTCCTTGACGATGTAGTCGTGCGCCCCCGCCCGCATTGCCGCTACCGCCATCTCCTCGCTGAGGGTGCCGGAAACGAAGATAAAGGGAATATCGAGCTTGCGCTTGTGCAGCAGTGCCAGCGCCTCGGCACCGCTGAAGCCGGGCATCGTGTAATCGCAGAGGATGACGTCCCAGGCCTGGCTCTCCAGCGCGTCTTCGAAGGCGTCCGCCGAGGCGGCACGCCGGCTCTGCGGGTCATAGCCGCCGCGCCGCAGCTCGCGGAGCAGCAGAGCCGCGTCGTCCTCAGAGTCCTCGACGAGGAGGACCTGTATCGCCCTGGGCGGTTGTATCATCCCTGCTCCGTCAGCCGCCCGTGCGCCCCGGCGCCACTTCGTTGAGCAGTAGCCAGTAAAGCCCGAGCTGGCGTGCCGCCTCCACGAACTCGTCGAAGTTCACCGGCTTGCGCACGTAGCTGTTGGCGCCGAGGCGATAGCCCTCCACCAGATCCTGCTCCTCCTTCGAGGAGGTGAGAATGACCACCGGCAAAATGTCGGTCCGCTCGTCGGCTCTGATCCGCCGCAGCACCTCGAGGCCGTCGACTTTGGGCAGCTTGAGATCGAGCAATACCACCTGCGGCAGATCAGCCACGTCGCGGCGTGCATAGTTGCCGCTGCCGAACAGGTAGTCGAGCGCCTCGGCGCCATCGCGGGCAACGACCATAGGATTGCGGATGTTGTTCTTGCTGAAGGCCCGCAGCGTGAGCGCCTCGTCGTCCGGATTGTCTTCGACCAGCAAAATCGTCTTCTCGAGCATGTCCGTCCTCGGTCAGAGGGTGAAGTAGAAGGTGGCGCCCTTGCCTACCTCGCCGGCCGCCCACAAGCGCCCGCCGTGCTTGTGGATGATCCGCTGAACGGTGGCGAGGCCGATGCCGGTTCCGGGAAACTGGCTGGCGTCGTGCAGGCGCTGAAAGGCGCGAAAGAGCTGGTCGGCATGTGCCATGTCGAAACCCGCTCCGTTGTCGCGGACGAAATAGGCGTCTTGCCCCTCGTGGCGGCCGCGGCCGAACTCGATGCGGGCCGGCGCGCGCCCGGCGGAGAACTTCCAGGCGTTGCCCAACAGGTTCTCCAAAGCGATCTGCAGCAGTTGGGCATCGCCCCGTACGATCATGGCCGGCTCGATCACGAAGTGCGCCATCCGGTCCGGCGCGTACGACTGCAGGTCCTGGGCGATGCGCTCTGCCAGGGCGCTGAGATCGACCTCTTGCAGCACCATATCGGACCGCGTCACGCGGGAGAGCTTGAGGAGATCGTCAATCAGCACGCCCATGCGCTGCGCACCCCGGCGCACCCGGTTCAGATAGTCGCGCCCTTGGGGATCGAGATTTTCGGCGCAGTCTTCCAGCAGCGCCTGACTAAAGCCGTCGATGGCGCGCAGCGGCGCGCGCAGGTCGTGGGAGACGGAGTAGCTGAAGGCCTCCAGCTCGTTGTTCACCGCTGCCAGCTCGGCGTTGTCCCGCGTCAGCCGCTCGTTCAGGTCCTGGACTTCGCGATCGAGGTGGCGGCGCTCGGTCACGTCGCGGATGGCGGCGATGGTGAGCGTGCCCTCCGAGGTCTCCACCGGGCTGAGGCTTATGGCCACCGGAAACTCGCTGCCGTCGGCGCGCAGGCCGGAGAGCTCCAGCCCCAGCCCCATGCGGCGCACGCGGGGCTCCGCCACATAGCCCTCGACGTGGCCGACGTGACGGCGGCGGAAGCGCTCGGGAATGAGAACGTCGAGCGGCCGGCCGATCAGGCGGTCGCGCGGGTAGCCGAATATCCGCTCGGTCTGGGCGTTCACAAGCTCGATGCGCCCCTGTCTGTTGACGATGACGACGGCATCCGGCGCCCCCTCCAGCATTGCGCGGAACTTCGTCTCGCGGTCGCGCAGCGCCTTTTCCGCCTGCTTGGCGTGGGTGACGTCGCGCACGGCGGCGATGACCAGCGAGCCCTCGTCGGTCTCCACCGGGCTGAGGCTGATGGCGACGGGAAACTCGCTGCCGTCGGCGCGGCGGCCGGAAAGCTCGAGGTCCTCGCCCATCGAGCGCACACGTGGCGCGATGAGGAAGTCACGTCGGTGGCCGACGTGAAGCGCCTGCAGCGCCTCCGGCACCAGCACCTCGACCGGCTGCCCGATGAGTTGGTCGCGGGGATAGCCGAACAGATGCTCAGTCTGCGCATTGACCAGAACGATGCGTCCCTCACCGTCGGTGATCACGATGCCGTCGGGAGCGGCTTCGAGCAGGGCGCGGAAGTATGCTTCGCGGCTAGGCCCCGCCGCGGCGGCAGTCTCCTTCATGCCGGTCGCCAGTCGGACTCGCCAGTCGGGAGCTGCGAAACCGCCCACGCGCGGCTGGCGACGGAACGGCGGCGGCAGATACCAATCAGTTCCCCGGCCACCCTCGGCACACCGCATCCGGACGCCGTGCCGCACTTCCCTCGATCCTGAAACACTGACACTCCCGGCCGCAGCGGCCGTTCAGCTCTTGAAGTCTTCCTCCGCCCGTTGCGGCACTCCCCGCGCAACTGCCGGATGCCGGTGGCGCTCCCACGCTAGCTACGCGGGTATTCTTGCCTCCGCAGGCACACATTTCTAGCTAATAATCACCCGGCGTTGAGGCCTTTGGTCCTCAACCGGCAAGGCAGCACATGGCTAACTTTCCGAATAGCCACTGGCCCAGTCCGCCCGGCGCCGCTAGCGTAGGCGCCGATGTCCATGGTTAACCACCTTCCCGAGCAACCCGACGACCCTCCTCCTGAGTCCTTTGGCTCGCCGCGCGCGGCCGCGCTGGCCGGCTTGAAGGACTCTTTTGGCGTGCCGATGATCGTCCTCGGCGCTTCCTACGTCGGCTTCGGCTCGCTGGTGCACGGCGCCGGCCTCGACGTCTGGCTCGGCCTGTTCTCCACCTTCACCGGCTGGGCGCTGCCCGGGCAGATCGTCGTAATCGAACTCTACAGCCTCGGCGGCTCGCTCCTGGTGGTGGCGGCGGCGGTGGCCATGACGAACGCCCGCCTGCTGCCGATGACGGTCGCACTGATGCCCTACCTGCGCCATCGCGGCACGCCGACCTGGCGCTACTACCTCTTCGCGAACCATGTGGCGGTCACGGCCTGGGCGGCCTCCATGCGGGTCTGCCCGCGCGTGCCGACCGATCAGCGCCTGCCCTATTTCGCTGCCTTCGGCACCATGCTGTGGTCCATGTGCCTGGTGACCACGGCGGTCGGCTTCTACCTCGCCGGGCTCCTGCCCGGCTTCGTCACGCTCGGGCTGGTGTTTCTCAACCCGATCTACTTCATGCTCGTGTTCGTCGCCGACGCCCGCCACCGCGCCCGCGTGCTGGCGCTGGCCTTCGGCGCGGTTGCCGGGCCGCCGCTGCACCTGGTGTCGCCGGACTGGGGTCTGCTCACCACCGGGGTGCTGGCCGGCTCCCTCGCCTTCGCCGCCGACCTGGTGCTGCCCGCCACCGCCCGGAACGACCACGATGGCTGAGATGGGTCTCGACCAGGGCATCTGGTGGGCCTATGTGCTGGTCGTCGTCGGCGGGCTGGCCACCTACTTCTGGCGCGCCCTCGGCGTTGCCCTCTCGGGTCGCATCGACGCCGGCAGCCGCCTCTTCGAGTGGGTCGCCTGCGTCGCCTACGCCATGCTGGCCGGCCTCATCGCCCGCATGATCCTGCTGCCCAACGGCCCCCTGGCCGAGACCGCCAGCGCCGACCGCATCGTCGGGGCGGTCATCGCGCTGGCGATCTTCTTTCTCACCCGGCGCAACATCGGTCTGGGCGTTGCCGCCGGCGCGGGCGCCCTGGTGCTCATTACCTGGGGCCGGGCGCTGCTCTAGGGGCCGCTGCCCTGGGCCCGGCCTTGCGCCTGCACGACCGCCGACCTATACGGGAAACAGCCCCCTTCAGCCGCGAGCAGGAAAGACCGATGATCGCCGACGTGAACCTCACGCTCATCCTGCTGGCCGCGCTGATCGCCACCGCCAGTCCCGGCCCGGCGACGCTCGCCATCGCCGGCACCTCCATGGCCTCGGGCCGGCGCTATGGGCTCGCGCTGGCGGCGGGCGTGATGACCGGGTCGCTCACCTGGTCGATCGCCGCGGCAGCGGGCCTCAGCGCCATCATGCTGGCCAACGCCTGGGCCTTCGAGGCGCTGCGCTACGCCGGCGCGGCCTACCTGCTGTTCCTCGCGTTCAAGTCCGCGCGCGCGGCACTGACGGCCGGCGCGCCAGCGCTGCGCCATGTGGCAACTTCGACGCTACGGAGCGCCTACCGCCGCGGGCTCGTGCTGCATTTGACGAACCCCAAGGCGATCCTCTTCTTCGGCTCGCTCTATGCCGTGGGCGTGCCGGCGGGCGCCTCGGTCGAGACTCTGGCGCTGGTCATCGCCGCGGTCGGCCTGCAGAGCCTGCTGCTGTTCCACGGCTATGCGCTGCTGTTCTCCAGTCCTCCGCTCACTGCCGGCTACACGAAACTGCGCCGTTGGTTCGAGGCAGTCTTCGCCGTCGCCTTCGCCGGCGCGGGGCTGAAGATCCTGACAGCGAAGCTGAGTTAGATCGGATCGTGGTCAGATGGAACCGCGCCGCGGTTCCGTCTGACCACGATCCGATCTACTTCAAAAGGCTAGAGCAGATTCACAGGGTCGATGGATCGCCTCTGGCGATTCCATCCGACCCTGATCTGCTCTAGGCCGCGTCTTCCAGGGCCTTCACGCCGGGCAGAGTCTTGCCCTCCAGCCACTCGAGGAAGGCGCCGCCGGCGGTGGAGACGTAGGAGAAGTCGTCCAGCACATCCGCATGGACCAGCGCCGCCACGGTATCGCCGCCGCCGGCCACCGTCAGCAGCTTGCCCGCCTTGGTGAGCTTCGCCGCCGCCTGCGCGACGCTGTTGGTCGCCGCGTCGAAGGGCGGGATCTCGAAGGCGCCGAGCGGGCCATTCCAGACCAGCGTCGCGCAGTCGGCAAGCCGCCGCGCCAGGTGCTCCGCCGTCGCCGGCCCGACATCGAGGATCATCCTGTCGTCCGGCACCGCCTTCACCGAGACCGTCTCGCTGGCCGCACCGGCGGCGAACTCTTTCGCCACCACCGCGTCGGTCGGCAGCACCACGTCGCAGCTGGCCTTCTTCGCCTTTTCCAGAATCTCCCTGGCGGTGCCGGCCATGTCGTGCTCGCAGAGCGACTTGCCGACCTTCACGCCGATAGCGTTGAGGAAGGTGTTGGCCATGCCGCCGCCGATCACCAGCATGTCGACCTCGGCGACCAGATTGCCGAGCAGGTCGAGCTTGGTGGAGATCTTGGCACCGCCCACGATGGCGGCCAGCGGACGCTTCGGCTTCTCCAGCGCCGCGCCGAGATGCTCCAGCTCCGCCTGCATGAGCCGCCCGGCGGCCGACGGCAGCAGACGCGCGATGCCTTCGGTCGAGGCATGCGCGCGGTGCGCCGCCGAGAAGGCATCGTTCACGTAGACATCGCCGAGCGCCGCAAGCTGCTTGGCGAAGCCCTGGTCGTTCGCCTCCTCCCCGGCATGGAAGCGCAGGTTCTCCAGAAGGGCGACGCCGCCATCCTTCAGGCTGCCTGCCACCTTCTCCGCCGGCGCGCCGATGCAGTCCCCGGCGAAGGCGACCTCCTGCCCCAGCACCTTGCCGAACGCCGCGGCCAATGGCTTCAGCGACATCTCCAGGTTCGGCTTGCCCTTGGGGCGCCCGAAGTGGGAGAGCAGCAGCACCCTGGCGCCCTTCCTGGTGAGGTCCTGGACGGTCGGCGCCGCGCGCTCGAGGCGCGTCGCATCGGTCACCTTGCCGCCGGACATCGGCACGTTGAAGTCGACACGCACCAGCACGGTCTTGCCGGCCACGTCGAGGTCGTCGAGAGTCTTGAACTTCGGCATCGGAGTCTCGCTGAAGGGATCGGGTTGGCGGCTCGCGCGGCGGAGTGTCGCGAAAAGCGCCCGACGCGGCAAGCGGCAAGCCTGTGTTCCGAAGTCCTACACGAACTGCCCCGCCGCGTGGCCGGAGGACCAGGCCCACTGGAAATTGTAACCGCCGAGCCAACCGGTGACGTCGAGGCACTCGCCGATGAAATAGAGGCCGGGCACCTGCTTTGCCGCGAAGGTCTTGGAGGAGAGCGCGGCGGTGTCGATGCCGCCGGCGGTCACCTCGGCGGTGCGGAATCCTTCTGTACCGCCGGGCCTCAGGCGCCAGCGGTTCAGCAGCCCGGCTATCGCGCGCAGTTTCTTGTCGGAGAGATCGGCGAGACGGCCGCCAAGCCCCGCCTCTTCGCACAGCATGAGGGCGAGGCGGCGCGGCAGCCCTTCGGACAGCAGCATGTGGAGCTCCTGCTTCGGCTTCGCCGCTTTCGTCTCCCGCAGCAGCTCGAAGCCGTCTTGACCCGGCTGCAGGTCGATCTCGATCTCCTGACCCGGCTGCCAGTAGGAGGAGATCTGTAGAATGGCGGGGCCGCTGAGGCCGCGATGCGTGAACAGCAGCGCCTCGCGAAAGCGGACCTTGCCGCAGCTCACGACGGCGTCGGCCGACACCCCGCTCAAGGGCCGCAGCTTCTCCAGCACGGCAGGGTCGAAGGTAAAGGGCACCAACGCTGGCCGGGGCAGCACCACCGCGACGCCGAACTGGCGCGCGAGGTCATAGGCGTAGCCGCTGGCCCCCATCTTGGGGATCGAGGGGCCGCCGGTCGCCACCACCAGCGACTCACCCTCGACGGCGCCGCGGCTGGTCGTAAGATGGAAACGCTCGCCGCGCTTCTGGACCTGCGAGACCGTCGTCTCCGCCATCAGGGTGACAGCGGCGGCCGCGCAGTCGGCGAGCAGCATGTCGATGATCTGCTGCGAGGCGCCGTCGCAGAAGAGCTGGCCGAGCGTCTTCTCGTGCCAGGCGATGCCGGCCGCGTCGACCCGCGCGATGAAATCCTGCTGGGTGTAGCGCTTCAGCGCCGAGACACAGAAGCGCGGGTTCTGCGACAGAAAGTTCGCCGGCGAGCAGTGCAGGTTGGTGAAGTTGCAGCGCCCGCCGCCGGAGATGCGGATCTTCTCCGCCGGCCTGGCGGACTTCTCCAGCAGCAGCACGCGCCGCCCGCGCCGGCCAGCCTCGATTGCAGCCATGAGGCCGGCCGCCCCCGCGCCGAGGACGATGACATCGAAGTTGCGCAGCACTGTCATTCCACCGGGTAGGGGCCCTCGGCAAAGACCTCGGCATGGTAGCCCTTGGAGCCGACGGCGCTTGCCAGCGGGCTCATGAGGTCTTCGCCGGCGGCAAGGCGCGCCACCACGGCCGCGAAGTCGTGGCGCGGCCGCCAGCCCAGCTCCGCGCGCGCCCGCGCGTTCACGTAGACGCGATCGACGGCAGAAAACAAGTGCCACCCGCGCGCAGCGTAAACCGCCTCGTGCTCCGGCACGAGGCGCCGCACCACGGTGGGCGCGTCCGAGCGCAGGGTCGCAAGATGTTCCGGTGCGAAGGGCGTGGTGGCGCTCACGATATACCGCCGGAAGCCGATGTCCGGTGCGCGCTCGGCCGCCAACAGATGAGCACTGACCGCATCCTCGATATCGAGGCGCCGGAACAGGAATTCGTTGGCCTTCACGTTGGCGTCGGCATAGCGCTCGCGCATCGCCGGGCTGTCATCAGGCTCCGGGAAGAAGCGCGAGGTGCGCAGCACGACGCAGGGAAGGCCGAAGCGGCGGTGGAACAACTGGCAGAGATCCTCCGCCGTGGCCTTGGTGACGCCATAGATGTTCCTGGGGATCGGCACCAGGTCCTCGGTCACCCAGACGGCGGGCGCGCCGGCCGGCGGCAACAGGGCGTCGCCGAAGACGCTGGTGGTGGAGGTGAAGACGAAGGCGCCGACGCCGGCGCTCACCGCCTCCTCCAGCAGGTTCAGCGTGCCGGTGATGTTGGTGTCGACGAAGTCCTGGCGGCTGTGTGTCGCCACATGAGGCTTGTGCAGGGTCGCCGCGTGGTAGACCGTGGCGACGCCGGCAAGGCAGCGGCGCAGGAAAGCGCGATCCATCAGGGAGCCGACCGCGCTGGTATAGGGCGAGGCCAGGATGTCGAGGCCGACCACCTCCCGACCCTGCTCCCGCAGGCTGCGCACCAGCGCCTCGCCGAGATGGCCGGCGCTGCCGGTGACCAGAACTTTCATGCGACTCGCTTCCGACGATCAGGCGCACCATGACCGACCCGACCGCCGACGACCAGAGCCTGATGGCGCCGCTGCGCCAGGCGCTGCTCGACTGCGCCGCCGCTGGCGCGACAATCACCTATCAGGAGCTGGCGCAACGCGCCAGCTTCCCCGGGCCCCACACCATCCACCGCCTGACCCTGCTGCTGGAAGCCATGGCACGGGAGGATCACGCCGCCGGCCGCCCGCTGCTCGCGGCGCTTGCCGTCAGCCGCACCCAAAAAGGTCCTGACGGGGGTGGCATCCCCGGGCGCGGCTTCTTCCAGTTGCTGACGGAACTCGGCCGCTACGACGGCCCCGACCAGGGCCCCGAGGCCGCCGCCCAGCACGCGCGGGAGCTGCAGGCGGCACTGGCCTATTGGGCCCGGCCGGGGTGATCATCTCGGTCGACTGTCGCAGGGATTCTGCGAGCAAGCTGCCTTTTGCCAGGCGGCGCCGCGGCGGCTATGGTAGCGCGCCGCTGAGACGCGAGACCTGCGACCATGCATCACGATGTCCGAGCACTGCCACAGACGGCGGCCAGCGCAGAGGCGCTCCGCGCCTATGATGCGACGGTCGAGGCCTACCTGGGCTTCGAGCTGGCGACCGGCGACCGCCTGAAGGAGACCTTCGCCCTCGACCCGGCGATGCCGATGGCACACTGCCTGAAGGGCTGCTTCCTGCTGCTGTTCGCCAAGCGCGATCTCACCCACCGCGCGGCCGGCGCCCTCGCCACTGCGCGCAAGGTTGCGGCCGATACCGGCCTCACCGCCCGCGAGACACAGCACCTCGATGCTCTGGAGGCCTGGCTCGGCGGCGGCTGGCCGGCGGCGGCGGCGCGCTACGACGCCATCCTGGTCGATCACCCGCACGACATCCTGGCCCTGAAACTGGCGCAGTACCTGCACTTCTATCTGGGCGACGCGGCGGCCATGCTGGGGTCGGTCACGCGGCCACTCTACGCCTGGGACGCGGGCGTGCCCGGCTACGGCTATGTGCGGGGGCTGCAGGCCTTCGCCCTCGAGGAGACCGGCAACTATAGCGCCGCGGAGGTGGCCGGCCGCGACGCCATCTCGCGCAACGCCGGCGACGTCTGGGCCGCCCACGCCGTCGCGCATGTCATGGAGATGCAGGACCGGCCACAGGAAGGCGTTGCCTGGGTCGCCGGCCTCGAGCATGCATGGGGCGCCTGCAACAACTTTGCCTATCACATCCACTGGCACCGCTGTCTCTTTCTGCTCGACCAGGGCGACGCGGCGGCGGTGCTGCGCCACTACGACAGCGACGTGCGCGGCGACCAGTCCGAGGAATATCTCGACATCAGCAACGCCGTGGCCCTGCTGTGGCGGCTGGAGCAGCGCGGCATCGATGTCGGCGGCCGCTGGATCGAGCTGGCCGAGAAGGCCGCACGCCTCGGCAGCGACCATCAGCTCGTGTTCGCGGATGCCCACTATATGATGGCGCTGGCCGCCGCCGGACCGTCCGGCGCTGCCGAGACGCTGCTGGAGGGCCTGGAAGCCTTTGCCCGGCAGGCCGGCACCCAGGCCGAGGTTGCCCGCGCCGTCGGCCTGCCGCTCTGCCGCGCCGCGCTGGC